>JBEROH010000046.1:0-7514 GCA_041234785.1 Candidatus Actinomarina sp.
ATTTAAATTAGTAAAATTACTAGCTTTGTTTATGGGTGTTAAACATATTATAAAAATTATTGATGAAAATGTTGATGTTAAAGATCAATTAATAAAACTTCGAAATGATTTAACAAAACTTGAAATGAAAGATATTGATAAAAAAATTAAGGATTTTCAAACCAAATTTGATTCCAAATTTAAAAACCCTGAAGAAAAAACTGAAGAAAATACTGAAGATTTATAAATAATCAATTTTATATTTCAATTTTGTAAAAAATAGACAGTCAAGTACTTTACATATACTATGTGAATATGTGGAGAATATTAGGTAGAACGGCACACCTCTGGTCATTTTGGTTTTATAAACTTGTCTCTAATGCACATACAAAAATAATTAAATTTAATCACACTCGTATTGGTGAATGGATACTCGGTGATAAAATTTTGCTTCTTGAAACCATAGGAAATAAATCAAAAAAAGTAAGAAAAACACCTTTAACTTACGTTTTTTATAATGGTGCCTATGTTGTTGCAGCTTCATACAGTGGTAACGAAAAAACTCCAGATTGGTTTTATAACTTAAATTCAGGAGATGTATTTATTACTGTTGACAGTGTTCGTTTGAAAGTAAATCCAGAATTAATTTCACATGATCAAAAACCCTTTTATTGGAATCTTTTAGATGAGCATTATCCAACTTTTAAACAATATAGGGATAGGTCAAATAGAGATATACCACTAATAAAATTGACTAAAGTTTAGGTTTTATCTGTGGGCCTTTTCTAACAATAGTATTCCATAAAGTTTTGTAATGATCTAAGTCTTCTTTGTTTACATGGGGAAGTACAAAATGTTCCCATGTGTCTTTAAGGGGATCTGGAGATTCGCTGTATACATCTAATCCTATTGGAATTCTTTCTATGATTGTTCTTAAACTCATAGGGGTTTCAACATTAATGCTGATGTCATCAGACATAAAAGAATTGTTAATTTCTATTGCTAATTTAATGATTAAATCCGTAAATTCTTTTTGTAGATTTGGATAACGCTTTTTGAATATCGATTGCAATTGATCTTTATCTGGAAATGGTTTATCCCAAATAACCCATCTATCAGCAAAAGCTTTGTTTAAAGACTGTGTACCAGCATAGTCACGTAAACTTGTTGGATTCATAGTTCCAAAAATATGAGTGTCATTTCTCAAAGTTAACAACTCTCCATTTGGAAGTTCAAGTTTTCTGTGTCTGTCTAAAAGAGAATGTAGGGCGAATAAAACTTCAGGGCCAGCAGCGTTCAATTCTGAAAGATTCACTATAGCTGGTCCTCTTAATGCTCTAGTTAGCTCACCATCCTGCCATCTACTTTCAGTACCTCCTTTACCATCACCATACAACTGTACTGAACCCAATAATGTTACGTCTCTGACTTCACCTGAAAGGGGAATGCGGTAATAGGGGTATTTTAATTTTGCAGCAAATTGTTCTATATCATGATCCTTACCAGTACCCATATGTCCTTTAAGAGCTATGTGTACAGGGAGTTCATTTTGAAAAGAATTAATTTTTGAATTCATAACTTTTGCCAAACGAAATTGAATTCCTAAATCGACATAATAGTTATCTGTGTTAGGAATTCTGTTTTTTCTTGAGTCGTAATCAGAGATTGTTTTATCAAGGGAGCATTCTTGTATTTGTATTGAATCTTTTTGATTTTGAGGATTAGTAAATATTTGGTTTTTCATTAAGCTGCTCCAGATGATAGTTTAATATTCTTAATTAGTATATCCTTTGTGATGTTTACTATTGAATGAATTAATTGCTCGGGACGCTCTACTTGTACATTATTTAAATACTCTCTCCACGAACCTCTACTGCCAATACCAATACCTATAACATCGATACCGTTTTTTGTAGAAAAGTTAATACTGTTTTTTAATTCAGCTAAAGAACCTCGAGTCATCCCATCAGATAACACAACAAGTAGTTTTGTATTTGAGGGATGCTGAAGAAGCCTTTTTGAAGCATGCATTATGTTTATTTCATCAACATTTGTACCTTTTTCAAACATGCTTATTGGCGGTAAATCCTCTGTAGGAGTGTAATTTTCTAATGCATTTCTTAAATTTCTAGAATATTCTATTAAACCAATAAATTTTTCATAGTTTTCTCTCCATGAGTCTTTGAATTCTTTTACAAAGTAATGATTAGCTGTATTAAAAATTTCTTGAGCATTTGAACCGTATGTTGTATTGAGCATAGATGAAACTGCAAATTTTCTTTTATTATATGTTGCTTCGCTTTCATCATGATTAGCTGCAAAACCTCTATTAAAAATAGAAACTTCGAAATATATATTTAATTCAAAACATATCTGTGCTAAATAACTAGCTCCAACTAAGGCTGCTGATAAAGACCATGGATTAGGTTGGTCTTTATTTTTTTCAATCATTGAACCACTTCCATCTATAAGCATTGAAATCGCATAAGACTTATTCGATAATCTTTGTTTTTGCTCATACATACGCTCATATCTTCCAGAAGCAAGCAAAACTGGAACGTGAGGAGATAGGTCACCTTGGTCGTATCCACTTATTCTTTGTCTTTTTTGATTGTGAATGAAATAGGGTTTTATTTTATTTGTAACTTTAAATACTGGCAAATTCCAAGAAATAAGTAAAGACTCATAGGTAACAATTCCCTTTGCATATAAATTTTTAAAATTGTTAGGTAGTTGTGTTTCCACAATTTTAGATTTATAGCCAGATGGAAAATAGACTGTAGAAGACGCACCAACTCTTGTAATGTGGTCCTCCATTAGATTTATTTTTTCTTCACTCCTTTTACTTTGAGTATCTCCTAAGAATTTCATAAGCGTATTCCCAGTAGTTACATTATTTGTTGATGGAATTAAAATTTTACTTAAATCATTTACAACATTGTTTTCCAAAGCATCTTCAATCTCAGATTGTTCTCCTAAATTATATTTTTCTAAATCAGGCAAAATATTAAATCTTCTACAGATGTCGACTATTTGTACAGTCGCTTCAACAACTTGTGAAAGATTAACTTCTATATAGTTTAAAGTTTTAAGAAAATGAAGTGATTCATTAAGAGCTTTGATTACATTTTTTTTGTAATCATTATAATCAAGTGATATGTAGGAAGTTATTGAGTGAAAAAGAAGAGATAAGAATTGACTAAAAGGTGTGAAAGATTTTATTTGGGTGAAAGACTCGTTGTATATATCTTTTAAAATTGAGTTAAGTCCTTCGTACTCTTTTACAAAGATTTTCTCTTCAATTGAGTGGATTAATATATCAAATACAAATTTACCAAAAGGTCCAGACAAAATTAATAGAACATCTTCTATGTCGTTAATGTCGTCAAGGTCTTCGGAAAATAATTTATTAATTTGCACTAAGTCTAATTTATAATTCTGTGTTGAATGAATTGCTTCATGAACAACAGTCCCAATTAGAACTTCTGTATGATCAAGCTTGGTGTCTATTACTGAATTTACTAATATTGAAGGATTAATGACGACATCATTTTTGTTGCTTGATGAGGATAATCCATAACGAAGTGTTATTTTGTCATTTTTCATTTGTGTTTGCAGAAGGCGAGTAATTGCCGGTCTAATCTTTTCAAATTCTTCAATTATCTTAGATTCAATATTTTTTTTCTTAGAATTCATTTATTTCACATTATCATTAATTACTGATGAGTTAAGTATAAGGAACTATTGAAAATGAACGAAACTGTTACAAAAACTGTACTCCTTTCTGGTGGAAATGGAGCTATGGGTAAAATTGTACATAATTATATAAACACTCGTAATGATTTTTTAATTGAAGCAATTTATGATCCTTCATACAAAGGGAGTGAACTAAAGTCTTATCAAAATTTACAGAATATTCATGAAGATGTTGTGATAGATTTTTCACCAGCATCAGCAATTAATAAAAATATCATCAAATTGATTACATGTGACAAACATTTAATAATTGGTTCATCGGGTCTAAGTAAAACATCTTTGAATAAATTGAAAAATGCTGTAAATAATAGAAAAATTATTGTTATTCCAAACTTCTCAATAGGTGCTGCTTATCAAAAATTATTTTCATTAAAACTTTCAACCCTATTTGAAAATATATATATTGTAGAGAAGCACCATAGTAAAAAACAAGATGCCCCTTCAGGTACTGCGATAGACCTAGCAGAATCTCTTCCCACAGAAAAAAGTTCAAAAGAAATAAAAGGTAATTTTTACAAAGATTCAAAATTTAATAATAAAAATATTTACTCATTGCGTGGTGATGAATATTTAGCTGAGCAAATAGTAAATTTTTCAAATGAGTATGAAGAATTAAATCTTGAACATATTGTCACTAGTCGTGAAGCTTATGTTTTTGGATTAAAATTAGTTCTAGATCAATTTGATTCATTAAATGGATTTAATATCGGATTAGAAAATATTTTAGCAGACAAGATTAATATTTAATTATGCAAGATTTTGGAAAACTTCTCACTGCTGTAATCACACCTTTTGATGAGAATGGAGTTGTTAGTACTGACACATTGTGGAGACTTTGTAGAAAACTTGTGCATGAAAAATCTGAAGGACTTGTATTTAGTGGAACAACAGGAGAGTCTCCAAATTTAAGTTATGATGATAGAAAAATTATATACTTAACCGCTTTAGATTCGGTAGGGGATAAAGCAAAAATCATTGCTGGTACTGGTACATACTCTACTAAAGAATCAATTGAACTTACAAAGATGGCTACAGATGCTGGAGTACATGGAATAATGATTGTCACCCCTTATTATTCAAAACCATCACAATTTGGAATTATTAAACATTTTGAAATGATTTCACAAGTCACCGAATTGCCTTTAATGGCATACAACATACCATCACGAACAGGAACTATGATCGAGTTAGATACTTTAACTAAATTAGTTGATGATATTGGTATTCATTCCATCAAAGATGCTGTTGGAAATTTAAGTTTTTCAAAATTAGAATTGGAATCTTTAAAGGATAAAGTAGAAATATACTCTGGAAATGATTCAGAGACGATTGAGTTTATTAAAATGGGAGCAAAAGGAGTAGTTTCTGTAGCTTCACATGTAGTTGGAAATGAAATTTATGACTTAATGGCTTCTGTACAAAAAGGAGACTTTGTAAAAGCTGAGGAATATCAAAAGATTCTTTTACCCCTATTTGATAGTATTTTTAAAGAACCTAGTCCAGGACCAATTAAATATTTATTAACAGAAACATGGGAAAATGTTGGGAATCCATTGATGCCAATTACAAAAATTTCTGATGATCTACAAAAAGAACTTATAGATATTTATTCTAAAATAAAATTTATTTAGTTTTGCCTTAAACAAATCGTGATATAATGGTTTGTGGCTGTAAAGACATCCACTCGCAAAAGGGTGAATGGGCGTAAGCGGGTGTCTAAACAAAACAACTTAATAAAAGTAGACAGGGCAATTTCTACACTTAAAAACAGTACAATTTCTGTGTTAAAAAAATTCGTCCAATCTTATCAGGCGGTTGCTGTGTTTATGTTTTCATTTGGGTTTCTTACTGTTCTCTCAATATTTTCACAGGGTGGTCCAGTTGGTGACGTTGTATTAAAAATACTTCAATGGTGTTTCGGATATGGAGTTTACGCACTTCCAGTTTTCCTGCTTTACGGTACTGCTATTCTTATTAGAGATAAAGAAGAAGTAAGTTCTCAAAGAGTCATAGTAGGAACTCTTTGGATTCAAATATTTGCATCAGCGATTTTCCATTCTTTAATTCACGCTGAACCACTTTCTTTAAGTGCTGGCTCACAGATACTCTTAAAGTCTGGAGGACACTTTTCAGCCTTCATTGTTTATCCGTTAACTAATAGTGTTGGACTGCAAATGACCCATACATTACTTCTAATGGGTTTAATAATGTCTGTTCTTTACATGACACAAATTGATTTGAAGGATCTTATTGGTGGTGTACAAGCAATTATAAAATATATTGTTAAATTTATTTACGCATTTGTACTTGCAAGAAGGGAGTCACAGTTCCTTCATATTGAAGATCTTTATTCAGATACTGTTAAACATGAATCTACAATTTCTAAATCCTCTCCGCTTGATTCTGTTAAGAAAATTAAAGAAAAAGTTACTAATGTTTCTGATTTCTCAGAATTTAAAAATAAAAAAAAAGTTGTAAAACCTACTCAGTCTAAAACTAAACCTCCGGTTTCTAATACAGAGTATGTTTTACCTCCACTCAAATTGCTTAAACTAGGTTCTGCTGTGTCAACCTCTAAGAAATTATTACAAGAAACTGCATCCGACTTAACTAGACTACTTAAAGAGCATGGAGTTGAAGCTGAACTAACTAATGTAGTGCCTGGTCCAACTGTCACAAGATACGAGATTGAGTTAGCACCAGGTGTTAAAGTCTCAAAAGTAACTTCCTTATCTCACGACATAGCATATGCACTTGCTACCCCTGATGTACGTCTTTTAGCTCCAATTCCAGGCAGAAGTGCTATTGGTATTGAAATTCCAAATAGACAACGAAAACTAGTAACTCTTGGGGACGTATTGTCAGCTCAAGATTCTCAAAATGCAAAACATCCTCTTAATGTTGGTCTTGGGCTAGATATTTCTGGTAAACCAAGACTCTTAAATCTTGCTGAGTTACCACACGTATTAATAGCAGGTCAAACTGGAGCTGGAAAGTCATCTTGCATTAATTCAATTGTTACATCTTTGTTGGTAAGGGCAAATCCAGAAGAAGTAAAAATGGTTATGGTTGATCCAAAAAGAGTTGAATTAGGTCAGTACAATAATGTTCCTCACTTGCTAACAAAAGTTATAACTAATCCAAAGAAAGCAGTTGATGCTTTAGGATGGGCTGTATCTGAAATGGACAGAAGATACGATTTACTAGCAGACAGTCATGTTAGAGATATAGATGGATATCATGAAAAATTTGATGCTGGATTACTCGATGAAAGCAAATTTGATCGTTTTCCTTATATCGTAGTATTTATTGACGAGTTAAATGATTTAATGATGGTAGCGGGAAGAGAAGTTGAGTCCGCAATTGTTAGATTAGCTCAAATGGCTCGAGCAATTGGTATCCATCTAGTTGTCGCTACACAACGACCTTCTGTTGATGTTATTACCGGTGTTATGAAAGCAAATATTCCATCAAGGCTTGCTTTTTCTGTTGCTTCATCAACTGATTCACGTGTTATTTTAGATCAATCTGGTGCTGAAAAATTAATCGGACTTGGAGATATGCTTGTGGTAACCGCTTCCAATCCACGTTTAGAAAGAATTCAAGGTGCGTGGGTAACAGAAAATGAAATTCACGATGTTGTATCTTGGGTAAAAGAACAAAAAGAAGCAAGTTATAATCCAGCAGTAATTGAAGAAAATAAAGTTTCCAATGCAACTTCTAATGAAGACTTTGGTGAAGATGAAGAACTGTTAAATACAGCAAAGGAATTAGTTATT
>JBEROH010000054.1:0-11609 GCA_041234785.1 Candidatus Actinomarina sp.
TAGGTATTGATAGTACTCCTACAAACGATACATATAGATAACTTATTTTTATATCTTTAAAATTGAAACTAAGTAAAAACAAAACAGTTAATGCTGATAAACCAATCCATTGAATTGGAATATTAAAAATATTATATGAATCAAGGGTAATCATAAATAAACAAGCTAGCAATAAATAGGCTCGAAAACTTAAAATTTTTACCATATTTAATTAATAGTAACAATTAAGATTTCAAACATATATATATTATTTTTAAAGATTGACTTGTTTTTTTATTATATAATATTCAAATATTTTCTGAAATATCATACTTATTGATAGTGCAAGAGCAATTCCATTTGCTTTATATAGATTTACAAAAATAATAGATAAAATAAGAAATGTTAATAAAGATAGCACTCTACTAACTGAGTGGTAGTGAATTAAATTATTAAATAAAAGAATCTGTCGAGTCCAAAAAGTCATAAGGTAGATTAAATAGCCCAAAAGGAGAATTAGCATTGGAGTGTAAGCAGAAACAAACTCTTCACCTGAAATAAAAACTAACAAAAACTTACCAAAAAATATATATAGAACAGTAAGGATTGAAGAAATAGGTAACAAAACATTGATTAATAAATCCTTGATACTGCTTATTTTAAAAGAATTATTTGAAAGTTTGTTCTGAATATAAGGATTTAGAATTGTGATTAAACTATTAAGAGGTTCTACAAATCTTTTGGCTATTCTGAATATTCCTACAGTTGAAAAATCTGTAAAATATCCAAGTATAACTAAATCTAAGTGCTGAGGAATAATACCAACAAGTTGATCAACTCTTTGTTTTAAAAAATCTAACTTAAATGCATAAAAATAATCTTTTACAGAGTTTGCACTCAATTCAGAATATTTAAAGTATTCCCTAGAAATATATAAACTAAAAAAACCATAAAATATACTGTAAACAGCCTGACCAATTAAGTAACTTTCTATAGTTTTGTTAAAATAAAATAATAATATTATTGTTAAAAATCTTGCAATAGTTGATGTTGATTCAACTAAAGCGAATCTTTTAAATTTTCCATGAAAAGTTAATATAGCTTTAGAACTCTCAGAAAATGTTTGGAAAATCCTAGTAAATAATAAAAAGTAAAGTAACAAATTAAGATTATAATTTCCAAAATATTGATTAATATTCGACTTAAAAACTATTACACATATTAAAGAACTTAACAATCCTATTGCTAAGTCAAAAAATAAAGAAACAGTATAAATATTTTGATTATTTTTATTTAACATTAACAATGTCACGTCACTATTTCTGGCATGAAGAGTTCTAAAAACAAGAGCAATTAAGGTCATAATTAATGCGACTCTACCATAATTCATTGCTCCCAATCCCCTGGTTACAACTCCAATTTGAATAAACAACAAAACTAGTATTAAGACTTGAGACAAAGCTAATTCTTTTATATCAAAAATTAACTTCTTAAGAAAATTAAAATTCATAAATTAAGTGGAGCTGAGGGGATTTGAACCCCTGACCCCCTGCATGCCATGCAGGTGCTCTGCCAGCTGAGCTACAGCCCCTAAAAATTTTCTATGCATAATGATGTATGATTTCACTATCAAAATAAATACTTTCGATATTGTAATACTCTCTTGATTCTTGAGTAAATATTTGTATCAAAATACCATTTATAGTTATTAATAACCAAGAAGAATTAAGCCCTTCGTGCATTAATTTTTGATTGGTAAACTGTGTTTTTATTTTTTTTATAACAGCACCCATTTGCGTTAAAGAATTAGAGGTACACACAATCATATAATCGTGATAATTATCTTTTTCAAGTTTCATTACTTTAATATTTGTAAACTTTTGTACTAAAAGAGTGTCAATTAATAAATCAATAAAAAAATTTTGTTTGCTTAATAAGCTACTAATATTTGCCACTTATAAATATAATAACATGTAATCCAAAAGCCACTATTCTTAAATTGAGGACATTTTGAGAAAAATTATAATCATTGGTGCAGGTGAAGTTGGTAGTTTTCTTGCTGCAAAACTTTCAAGCGAACAACATGATGTTGTTGTTGTTGAGCAAAATCCAAATAAAGTAGATGAACTAAATTCTACTCTTGATGTTCTAGTTATCAAAGGTAACGGAGGAAGCCCCTCTACCCTATCTCAAGCTGGAGCTGAAGAAGCAGATTTAATTATAGCAGTTACAGATGATGAAAATGTGAATATGCTTTCATGTTACTTAGCAAAAAATATGGGTACAAAGAAATCATTTGCAAGAGTTCAAGATACATCATTAAAAAATGAATTAGAAGACTTAAATATTGATCAAATTATTGACCCTTCTCAAAGTGCTTGTGATGAAATTGAAAAATTATTATCTAGGGTTGGTATATATGATATTCATGAGTTTAGTAATGGAAAGCTATTATCTGTAGGTGGCGTTATCACAAAACGCTCACCGTTAATAGACAAAAAATTAGCAAGTATTCATGAATTTGGTGGTAGAGATAATTGGCTCGTTACTGCTTACGTAAGAGATGGAAAATCGTACTTAGCAAATGGTGAAACAATTCTAAAACCTGAAGATCACATAAAAATTATTGTAAAAACTGGTGATATTCAAACTGCGACTTCATTAATTGGAATTGAAAAAAAAGAATCAATCAAAAAAGTAATAATAGTAGGTGCTTCAAGATCTTCAGAGCTATTAGCTGAAAGACTCTGCAAAAGCTACGATGTTATTGTCATTGATGATAATGAAGAAGATTGCAATAGAATTGCAGAAAATAATTCTAATGTAATTGTTATATGTAATGACCCAAAAGATCCAACAAATTTAAAAAGTACTGGAATTGATAATAATTCAGCAGTTGTAGCACTTAGTAAAGACGACTCAAAAAATATTGTATGTTCTTTAGTGGCGAAAGCTTTAGGTGCTCCAGAAATAATTACAAGAGTTAACAAAATTGATTACTTAGAGCTTCTTAAAGACTCTTCTATTCAAGCTACAATTTCTACTAGAATTACAGCTGCTAATGCTATTCTTCATGATGTTAGATCTGATCAAGTTAAATCAGCCCTTACATTTGAAGATACTGAAGTTGAAGCACTAGAAATATTATTGTCTTCAAATTGTAAAGTTCTTGATGAAAGTTTATCAAAATTAAGCCTTCCTGAAAACTGTTTAATTGCAGGAGTGACAAGAAGAGATGCTGTACACATTCCTTCTGGAAATTGGAAGTTTGCTGATAAAGACCGCCTAGTGGTTTTTACCCTTCCTGAATCTATTGAGAAAATTGAAGAAACTTTTTGCTAATTAATAATGATTAAAATAGTACTTTTTATTACTAGTGGCATATTACCTGTTTTAGCATTCTCAATACTTCCAACTATTGGCTACGCAGTGTTTGAAAATAACTTTAGTTTTGCTTCTAAATTAACTATTCTTTCGATTTTTAGTTTATTGACTTCTATTTTAATTAGAAAGTTTGTTAACCCTACTAGACAACTTAATACCATTCAAGGTTATGGGGCTGTTGGACTATCTTGGCTTTTTATGTCTTTTTTTGCAACAATACCTTACTTATTATCAGGAATAAATTTAAGTTTCATAAATATTTACTTTGAAACTGTTTCAGGACTAACAACAACTGGAAGCTCAATTTTGGTAAATATTGAAAATACTGATAAAGCTTTACTTATTTGGAGGTCTACTACACAATGGTTAGGTGGCATGGGGATTATAGTATTAACAATCACAGTTTTACCTTTACTTGGCTCTGGAGGTATAAATCTATTCAAAGCAGAATCTCCTGGACCATCAGCAGATAGACTAACTCCTAAATTTAAAGACACTGCAAAATTACTTTGGTTCGTTTATATCTCAATAACACTAATTCAAACCTTATTCCTTTACTTATCTGGTCTAAACTTTTATGACTCATTTAATCATTCTTTAACAACTCTTTCAACCGGTGGATTTAGCACATTAAATTCATCAGTTAGTAATTTTTCAACTTTATCAATTTTCATAATTAATATTTTTATGCTAATCGCTGGTTCGTCATTTATTTTGATTATTAAAGTAGTCAAATCTAAGAATATTAGAAACCTTCTAAATAGTTCGGAGTTTAAGTTCTATCTTTTTATTGTTTTTTCAACTTCGATAATTTTTTTAATAAAAACATATTCCATTTCGGGAAATTTTCTTGAGGGAATGAATAATGCTTTGTTTACGGCATTAACACTTATTACCACCACAGGCTTTACAAATTTAGACTACGAAATATGGAGTGTAAACTATAGGACATTCATATTAGGTTTGATGTTTTTAGGAGGAATGGCAGGTTCAACTGCTGGTGGATTAAAAACAGTAAGAGTAATAGCATTACTGAAGTCCGTAAGAAATGAAATTAGAAAAATACTTTACCCAAATGCTATTTTTAAGATAAGAATGTCAAAATCTATTTTGCCAGAAAAGATGATTGAGTCAGTGCAAACATTCTTTATTTTGTATGTTGCAATTTTTGTAACAGGTACATTTATGCTTGGAATTACATCAAGTATGTTCGGCAGTTCGATATCCTTTGAAGCTACTTTAAGTGCTGTGGCATCTGCTATAAATAACATTGGTCCTGGTCTTTCAGAATTAGGTCCTTCTAAAAATTATTTTTGGTTAGATAATGGTTCAAAAATGATTTTAAGCTTACTGATGATAATTGGTCGTTTGGAAATCTTCCCCATAGCTATTTTGTTTTATAAAAAAACTTGGAAATCTTAATTAGTAAAGTTGATGTTGTTTAATATAGTTAATAATATTTTGAGGAATAATTTCATCTAAGATTTTATTCTTTTTAAATAATTCACGAGCTACAGTTGAGCTTATGTCCAAGTATTCACCTTCAATTAATTCAAACTCAAAGGGAAATTCAATATTTATTTTTAAATTTGAAACATCTTTTCTTGGAGCGATTAAAAAGTTTGTGAAATTTACAAGCTTTTCGTAAGACATCCAGGTCTTAATACCCAAAGCTGCATCAGCACCAAGAATGTAATATGAATCAGGTTTTTTAATATTTAATTTTTTTAAAGTGTTAACAGTATAAGTAGGTTCATAAATATTATTTTCTATATTACTTACTTCAAATTTTGATTCACCACTTACCAATAATTGGGTCATTTCAAATCTTTTGCTATATTCAGAAGTTTCAAGTTTTTGCCAAGGCATTCCGTTAGGAATAAAAATAATTTTTTCCAAGTTAAATTGATCAATAGCTCTATATGCAATTTCTTTATGTGCAAAATGTGGAGGATCAAATGTTCCTCCTAATATACCGATTTTCATTATTTTATTACCTTATTAAGTTCAAAATTTTTAATAAAATCACTTAGTTGATTATAGTTTCGTACTTCAGCATATTTCTTAGAAATAGTTTGAAATAAATGAAATTGGCTATCTCCAGTACTCCAATACTGTTTTCTTTCAGGATTCATCCAATAAATATTCGTGAATTTTTTGCCTAAATTATTTATAATTTCAGGTTTAATAGATCTGTAATTATTTCTAGCATCACCAATTACTAAAAGATTATTAAAGTTTGAATGCACAATTTTTTTATCTTTTAATAATTCTTCAAAACTTTTTTGATAATCAGAGTGTCCATCATAATGTACAAATTTATTCCAATCATTTAATATGTCTTTAATATTTGTGTAGGTAATTTTTTTTAAATCTTTTGTAATATCAGTAATTCCATCTATAAAAACATAGGCTCTTACAGAAGAAAATCTACTTACAACACCAAATAATAATGAAAGACCAAATAATGAATAAAGTGCCATAGATCCACTTACATCACACAGTAAAATTAGTTTTGGCTTTTTTTTTAAATTTGGCTTAAAAGTTAAATCAACAAATTTGCCGCCAGTTTTAAGAGATTTTCTTATCGTTTTTCTAAAATTTAATGAACCTTTTGATGAATTTTTTGTATATTTTATAAACTTTTGAGCAAGTAAAACACCTAATTTTTTTGTTTCACTTAATAATTGTGCTCTTTCATTTGAATCTGTATAAAGAAAATCTTTATTTTCTAAATCTTCTTTTGGACTTAACTCTGTAGGTAAGTAAGAATCTTTATTCTGATTTCTTAAATAAGTTAATTCTTCAAGTAAAGAATAATTTAGTTCACTTATGAAGTTTCTCTTGTTTTCATTATGAATTAAGTTATCAAGACTATCATTTACTTGTAAGTCAAAAAAAGTCAAGATATCTTCGTATAACTTAGTTTGTGATATTTGATTTAACCAAAAATTATTTGAGACAGGTCTTGTGAAGTCTATATTTTCTAAATCATTTATTAGTTCTAAAGATAATTCTTTAAATTTTATATTTAAATCTTCGTTAAAATAATTTTCAAATTTGGTATTTTTATATTCATCCAAATTAACATACAAATTATTAATACTATCAATTTTGAATCCGAAATATTCTTCAATTAATTTTTTAAGTTTTATTTTTTGAACATTATCAGTTGGTAACAACAAGTAAATAATATTAATTTCATCTGACTTGCTATTTTGTTTACTACTCTTTAAATAGGATAAAAGAATATTAAACCTATCAATAGGAACAAAAGTATTGTTTTTTTTGCAAAATGCTGAAAAATCAATTAGTTCATTGATTTTTAAATACATTTTCTTGATTCAGTTTTTCTATATAAATTTTCTGATCTTCTTTATCTTTTAATAATATTCCCAAATTAGCCGTTAGAGAATTCTCATTAGCTTGATTGTTGTAATTTACCCATTCTACAGATTCAATAAGTGAAGGTGGTTTATTTAACCCAAGTTTTCTAATAAAAGATCCTAAAACAGAATATTTTTTTGCATCTTCAGTTTTTAAATTTTTTATGCTGTGCAACAAAACCTTAGTCTCTAATTCTATAGTTGGATAATCTAAATAGAAATACAAACATCTTCTTCTTAATGCATCTGAAAGTTCTCTTGTTGAGTTCGAAGTCAAAATTGTTAAATTATTGTTATTTGATTGAATTGTTCCAATTTCAGGAATGGTTATTTGATTTTCGGCTAAAATTTCTAATAATAAAGATTCAAACTCTTCATCTGATCTGTCGATTTCATCAATTAAAAATACTGAATCTTTGCTAGACCTTAAAGAGTGTAAAATTGGTCTTTCAATTAAATATTCAAGAGTAAATAAGTCATTTTTTTTATCTTTAGATTGGAGTGACAATAATTGTTTCTTATAATCCCATTCGTATAAAGCTTTATCTTCATCAATTCCTTCATGACACTGAAGCCGAATCAAATCAGTCTCTAGAATATTAGCTAGAGTTTTGGCTAAAAACGTTTTACCAGTGCCTGCTGGACCTTCAAGAAGAAGAGGCTTTTTTAAAGATAAAGAAGCATTTACAATTTCTACTAATTCTTTAGTTGGAAAGTATCCAAAGTTTTCAAAATCAGATTGATTAAGATTATTTTTTTTCATTCTTTCATCGTACCTTCATTTTCTTTATTTTCTGAACTCAAATTCTAAATTTTCCAAAACAACTACATCACCGTCTTTAATACCCATTTTTTCAATCTCTTCAGATAAATGTGAATTTTCAAATCTATAAAATATTTCATTAAATACATCTTCTTGGTTTCCAGAAAGATTAACTAAATTTTCTACATAATCGCCAGTACACACATACTTCTCATTAATTAATTGAATTTGATAATTGTCTTGGGGTAAAGAAATTTTGTGAAATTCAGTATAAATTCTTTGAAGGTTTGATTTTAATTTAATTTTTATTAATTCTATTAAATTTTTGATACCTTCACCATTTAGAGCTGAAATTTGAAGGTAAGAATTTTCTATATTTTTTTGTATATCTGACTTATTAATAACAATTATTTTTTCAATTTTTGAATAATTTTTATCGTATTGAATTATTTCTTTTTCAAGTAAATCAATTTGTTGTTTTGTAGAATAAATTGTATTTTCTGGATCAATTAAAAAAACAATCAATTTTGTATTTCTTAAATGGTTTAAAATTTTCTTGCCCATTCCAATTCCAGAAGAGGCACCCTGAATTATTCCTGGTAAATCTGCAATAGTAATTTGAGTAGATGAATTATTTAAAACTCCTAAATTTGGTGATTTTGTTGTAAATTCATAATTTGCTACTTTTGCTTTTGAGTTTGTGAGCTGTCTAATTAATGTACTTTTTCCTGCATTAGGAATACCTACTATTGCTATATCTGAATAAATAGAGTGAACTAACTTTAACTCTACTTTTTTTCTTTTTTGACCTTGTTCACATATTTTGGGGTTTGGGTTCCGTTTAGAAGAAAGTTCAAAGTTTCCTTTTCCTCCTTTTCCTCCGTTTGCAATTAAAAACTTGGAATCAAAATTGTGAAGATCAGCAATTAGATTACCTTCGACAATTACTTGTGTTCCAATTGGAATGTCTATGACTAAATTTTGCCCAGATTTACCATTTTGAAAATTTTTGTTACCACTTGTCCCGTTTTCAGCTTTTAAAGCATTTGTAGAAACTACATGCGATAGGTCATTTAAGTCAGAATTTGTTAAAAGAAATACATCTCCACCATTACCACCAGAACCACCTGAAGGTTTAGTTTTAGAATTTAAATTATTAAAACTTACAGACCCTGATCCACCAGCACCAGAAAATACAGTTAGGTTAATTTCATCAATGAACATTGGTTCATTGTGGAATTATATTTACGAGTTTTCGTCCGTTTCGTGTTGAAAATTTAACTACCCCATCAACTTTAGCATATAACGTGTCATCTCCTCCGATTGAGACATTCGCTCCAGGATGTATTTTTGTTCCTCTTTGTCGAATAACAATTGATCCTGCTAAAATTTTTTCTCCATCAAAAACCTTGGTACCTAAACGTTTGGATTTAGAATCTCTACCGTTTCTTGTTGAACCACCAGCTTTAGTTTTTGACATTATTCCTCCTCAGCACTCTCTAGTCCTAGAATATTTTTAACTAAAAGAATTTTAGTTTCTTCTCGATAACCCATCTTTCTTCTGTTACCTGTTTTATTTTTATACTGAAAAATATTAATTTTTTTTGTTTTGCTTTCTTTAAGTTGCTCAAATTCTATCTTGTATCTATCGAGAACCTTTGTGTCAGATACAATTTCACCTTTGCTTGAACTGACTAATATGGGAACAACATCAGTAATAATATAATCTTTAGGTACAGATAGCTTATCTCCAATAGATATTTTCTCTTGTGAAGAACCAACTTTTATAATTGCATAATTACTCATAACTCATCTACTCTACTACAGCTTCAACTTCAATCAAGCCTTCTTCTATACTTTTGTTTGAAAAAATATCTTTAATAATTAAACCTCTACCACTGCAGTTTTCACACTCTTCAGAGAAACTTTCAATTAATCCTGCTGCAACATTTTTTCTGGTCATCTCAACTAAACCAAGTCGTGAAATTTCAAAAACTTGTGTTCTAGTTTTATCTTTTGCAAGTTCTTGCTTAAATTTGTTTAATAAGTTTTGTTGTTTTTTTGTAGATTCCATATCAATAAAATCAATTACAATGATTCCACCTATATCACGCAATCGTAGTTGACGAGCAATTTCTTCTGCAGCTTCTAAGTTATTTTCATAGACTGTTTCTTCAAGACTATTTTTACCAACAAATTTTCCAGTATTAACATCAATAACAGTAAGGGCTTCAGTTCTGTCAATGATCAAATGCCCCCCAGAAGGTAACCATACCTTCCTGTCTAATGCTTTTTTTATTTGATCTTCAATATGATATCTTTCAAATAAAGCTATCTGATCTTGATAAAGTTCTAATGAATCTAATATTTCAGGAGAAGTGTCTGAAACATAATTTTTTATCTCTTCAAAATGATCTTTTTTATCAATTAAAACTTTTTTAAAAGTTGAGTTTAAATGCTCTCTTACAACTTTTATAGAGACATCGGGTTCTTGATGAATTATTTTTGGTGCATCTCCACTTTTATAGCTATTCACTATATTCCACTCTTCGACTAATTTCTCAATATCAATTTTTAAAGAATTTTCACTTACCCCCTCAGCAGCTGTTCTTACAATGACACCAAAATTTTCAGGTTTAATTTTTCTGATAATTTTATCTAATCGATCTCTTTCGCTATCAGATAGTCTCCTAGAAATTCCTTTAGTTTTTGAATTAGGAATAAGTACTAAATATCTTCCTGGTAAAGAAATTTGTCCAGTTAGTCTTGCACCCTTTTCCCCCATTGCATCTTTTACAACTTGAACAAGAATTTCCTGATCTTGTTTAAGTAAATTTTCAATTTTAGAATTTTTTAATGAATTTTCGATGTCTCCAACATAAATGACGCCGTTCTTTTCTTCTCCAAACGAGACAAAAGCAGCCTCCATTCCTGGAAGAATATTTTTAACCTTACCTAAGTATATATTTCCAACATTCGATTTTTTGCTACTTTCTGAAGTGTAATATTGGACTAAAGTAGCACCTTCTAATATTGCAACTTTTGAAAGACCTTCAGTTGTACTAATGAGCATTTGTTTTGTTTCAACAATTGGAACAGGTAATGGTTGTTCACGAAACCAAGTTGGATTTTTATCTTTAAAGTTTTTCTTTTTCTGATAGCTTTTTTGTGTTGTACCAGATTTTATTTTTACCTTTTGGCCATTAAACCATTTCGTTTTTGTACTATCTAAATTTTCACTTTTGCGAACAATTTTCGATTTTTTGAATAAACCAAACATTAAAACCTCCGAGATGACGAATAAAAATTAATAACATAAGTTAACATTAATATAACTTAAAAATTAAATCACTTTGTTGTTTTCAATAAAAACTCGATTAATTAGACCAAATATTATTGTAGTTGAAAAAAGAGATGATCCACCTAAGCTAAGAAGGGGGAAAGCTATGCCAGTAAGTGGGATAAAGCCTAGCACTGTTAGTAAATTTATCAATATTTGAATAGCTAAGAGAATACATAACCCTGACAATAAATATTTTTCAAACTCTGTTTCAACAATGTTAATAATTCGTAATACTCTATAAAAAAATAATATCCAGAATGAAAATAAAGTAATCACTCCAAAAAACCCAAAACTCTTACTGAAAAGAGAAAAAATAAAATCGGTTGTTTGAACAGGTACGAACACATCATTTTCAGAAATATTATTAAAGTAATCTCCATAAAGTCCTCCTGAAGAAACTGATAATCTACTTTGTTGTTGGGAAAAATCTTCAGAAGTAAAAAATTGAGTTATTCTATTTAATTGATAATCTCCAATAAAATCGAACTCTAAAAAAACAAAAAATATTCCAACTACAATTAGGAAGCTTAAAATTGATTGCTTTATTTTTATCTCTGTTAAAAAAAACATTAATAAAACAGCTGTAAAAATCATTAATGTTGTACCAAGGTCTGGTTGTAAAAATATTAAAATTAAATTTACTATCTATATGACTAAGGTAGTAAGTTTATTAAAATTTAAACTTATCTGTTTAGATAAAAACAATATAATAATAATTTTTGCAAATTCAGAAGGCTGAATAAAAATAGGTACA
>JBEROH010000004.1:0-16585 GCA_041234785.1 Candidatus Actinomarina sp.
AAAGCATGACTCTTGTGTTGGTGACACACGACCTTGGAATAGTAGCTCAATACTGTGATGAGGCTTTAGTTATGTATAAAGGAGAAATTGTTGAAAAAGGGGCTGTTAATGAAATATTTAAAAACCCAAGAGATGCTTATACCCAGCAATTAATAAAGGCTTCAAGTGAAGACATTAGTTGAACTCAATGATTTAAGTGTTGTTTTTAAACAACCTAACAATGTATCAATTCACGCACTGAATGGAATTGATCTAAAAATCTTCCAAAATGAAACACTTGGGTTAATTGGTGAAAGTGGTTCAGGAAAATCAACACTAGGAAAAACTATGCTTGGTTTAAATCCGTATGGTGGAAACATAAATATTTTTAATGAAACTCTAAATATAGAAGACAAAAACCTTGTCAACAATATTAGGAAAGAGATAGGAGTTGTATTCCAAGAACCTTTTCAATCATTAAATCCCCGTATGAAGATAAAAAATATACTTTCTGAACCACTAATCATCCACAATAAAAGCATTACTAAAGATGAAATTGAAATAAAAACTCAAAAAGCAATGGAAAGTGTATTGTTAGAAAAAGATCAACTAGAAAAATACCCGTCACAATTGAGTGGAGGCCAACAACAGCGAATCGGTATTGCTCGTGCAATAATTAATAATCCAAAATTGGTCATATTAGATGAACCAACTTCTTCTTTAGATTTATCGGTTAGAAACGATGTTCTTAGATTATTGAAAAATATTCAGAATGAATTTGGATTAACTTATTTATTTATAAGCCATGATATTCACACTATAAAAAATATATCTGATAAGACAGCTGTCATGTACTTAGGCTCAATTATGGAATATGGAGATACAAATAAAGTAATTTCAGAACCAAAACATCCATACACACGTGCACTTCTTTCATCTGTTCTTTCAGCTAATCCAGATGAAAAAAGAGAGCAGATTAAATTAGTTGGAGAAATTCCAAAAATAACTTCGTTACCAAAAGGTTGTTTATTTAAAACAAGATGTCCCAATCCCTCTGAAGATTGCAGTAAAGGTACTGTGGAAAGAAAACTTAAAGAAATTAATGATGGCCATTTTGTTGATCAGTGTTGTGCAAATTGTGGATAATTTCAATAAAATATAGCTTATGAAAAATAACAATTTTGGTTATGTTCCTCTAAATATAGCAAATGGCATAAGAGAATTCGCTATAGCTAACCCTTCTAAAATTGCTGTTATCGATGGTGAAAGAAAAATAACATATAAAGAGCTTGATACAAGATCAAGCCAAGTAGCGAATTTTTTTATTTCAAAAAATTTTAAAAAAGGTGACAGGGTTGCAGTAATTTCTGGTAACAGATTAGAGTATCCAGAAATTGTAGCTGGACTTTCAAAAGCAGGGTTAATAGCAGTTCTAGTTAACCCTAGATCGGTTGCAAGAGAAGTGGAGTTTTTCTTAAATCACAGCGGTTGTACAGGACTGGTAATAGAAAACAGTTTGTTGGGTCTTGTTGATAAGTGTATAAACAATACAGATGTTACTTCTATATTAACGATGGATGGAACCGATTTTGGTTTAAATTATGAGTCTGCTCTATCAGAACAAAAAAAGTTTGATCCATACGTTTTTGTTGATGAACGTGAGCCTTTTAAGATATGCTATACCTCTGGAACAACTGGTGAGCCAAAAGGTATTACAATAAGCCATCGATCAAGGTGTCTGGTTTTTATGGCAACTGCTTTAGAGTGGGGACTAGGTCCAAGTAAAAGCACTATTGCTGTTGCACCAATGTATCATGGTGCAGGCTTTGCATTCAATTATGGAGCGTTGTACACAGGAGGACAATTAATAATACAAAGAAAATTTGACCCCTTGCACTTACTGGAATTGATCAAACAACACAAACCAGACTCTATATTCCTAGTGCCTGCACATGCAATTCAATTGAGGGAATTGGGTGAAAAAACTATCGATAAATTCGATACTACATCATTGAGTTGTTTATATTTTAATGCCGCTCCACTTCCTCAAGAATTGAAGCTTTGGGTAATTGACAGATTTCCAACAGCTGGGCTTCATGAGCTATATGGAGCAACAGAGACTGCAATAGTCACAAATCTTAGACCTGAATTTCAAAAAGAAAAAGAAAGATGTGTGGGGCCCCCTTGGTTTTTCAATCAGGTTGAACTTCTAAATGAAAAAGGTGAAGAAGTAGGTGTTGGTGAACAGGGAGAATTATTTGCAAAATCACCTTTTCTCATGAATGGATATTGGGAAGACGAAGAAAATACAAGTAAAAATACAAATGAACGAGGATTTTTTGGAGTCGGAGATATGGCAGTCAAAGATGAAGATGGCTTCTATTATATTGTCGATAGAAAAAAAGATATGATTATTTCCGGAGCAACAAATATATCGCCGAGGGAAATAGAAGAGATATTGCTAGAAATTGATGGAATTATTGATGTTGCAGTTGTTGGTAAAAAATCAAAAGAGTGGGGAGAAGCTGTAACTGCTGTAATGGTTAAAAATAAAGAAAATATAGACCTCAAAAAATTAGAAGAATACTGTAGAGAAAACCTTTCTTCATATAAAATTCCCAAAGAATTTCATTTTGTTGAGTCTTTACCAAGAAATGCTTCAGGTAAAATTTTGAAAAGAGTAATTAAGGAAGAGGTCGATAATAATCAGCTTAAAGTTTTATAAAACTTGACTACTTCTGTTCCGTATATTTCTGGCTCTCTCAAATGTAATTGTCCCAAATGATCAGTATGTAGAGAAATTGTACTGTTTTTTGCTACCTTGTTTGCTTCAATGTCACAATGAGTTAATAGATCATTATTAGTATTCAAAAAAAGAATTGGAACGTCAAGTTCTTCAATTAACTTATCAGGAACGTAATCAAATGCTGCATTATATGCCCAGTTATATTTATCTAAACAATTTAAAATTCCTATAGTTCCAAAATTTATCATCTCGCTAGATGCCTTGTCTCCGTAAATGTTTTTATACCGATTCCATGCCCACATAAGATGTTCCCCTTTATCGTCAATCTGAACTTCTGGTGACCAGCTATTTGCATATTTATTTCTCTCTTCTTCGGAAAAATATGGAACACCGTTTAAAACACAAAACAATGCATTTTGTTGACCAAGTTGTTTAATTACTTCTAGTGCAATTGAAGCACCAGTATGACACCCACCAGTAGCATAATTGTTTATTGGTAAATTTTTTATAGCACCAACTAAAAGGGCTGAATAGTCAACTATATTTAGAGGCTTTTCAGGTGCATCAGACATACCATATCCTGGAGTGTCGAAAGCATAGACGGTAAAGTCTCTTGACAGGTAAGGAAATGCTTTTAAATAAACCTGGCCTGACTGAGGAGATTCATGAAAAAGTAAAAGAGAATTCTTACTATCTCCAGATTTATAATAATGAATTTGTAGTCCTTCTGATTCAACGTAATGCCGAGTAATTTTATTCATACTGCTTCAAATTCTTGAACCATTTCTTTCACAATGTCCTTAGCATTTTTAACTTCATTAATCATTCCGCTAATTTGACCTGCAGGATTATTCATTAATTCATATTTTTTAGATTGTTCAGCTGACCAGACAAAATCATCAAACAATACAAACTGAAGTGGCATTGGTAATGTAGGTAAATTTTGAGAATTCCACTTTTCGAGAATTTCTGTTTTATAAATTCTTGATGGCTTACCAGTATATGTAGTGCTTACAACAAAGTCTTCAGAGGAACCCTCTATCAATTGACGTTGGTGCTGACTGTAAATATCAACTTCTTTTGAAAAAAGAAAAGCTGTACCAATCCATGCACCAACACACCCAAATGCTACAGACGCGGCAATGCCCCTTCCATCTCCAATTCCACCAGCCGCAAGTACCGGAACATTTACAGCGTCCACAACTTGAGGTAAAAGTGCGAAATTAGCAATCTTGCCTGTGTGGCCACCTGCTTCATAGCCTTGAGCAACAATAATATCAATTCCAGCATCGTTATGAATTTTTGCAGTCTTTACATTACCAACCAAACCAAGTGTTTTAGTATTAGTGTTCTTAGTTCTGGTCACCAAATATGTAACATCCCCAAGCCCCATTGAAATAAAAGGAACTTCAAGATCTAAAATAAGATCTATTTGTTCTTCTGCAACTCTTCTAGATACAGTTTCTTTAGCGGGTAATTCTTGGAACTCAATTTGATACTCTTCACATAATGCTTTTACGTAAGAAAAGTGTTCGGGATATTTTTGTTTAATGATATCTCTAACTTCATCCCTGCTCTCCGATTGAGCTGCAATATCAAAAGGTAGTAATGTACCAACACCAAATGGTTTATCTGTGTTTTTTTTAATTTCTTTAACGGACTTTTCAATCTCTTCCAAAGTAAGACCGCTTGCGCCAAGAAACCCAACCCCTCCAGCATTAGATACTTCATAAACTAATTCTGGAGTTGTGGGAGTTCCCATTGTTTTGCCCATGCCTGCTTGGAATATGGGATATTTTATATCAAATTTTTCACAAAAATCTTTATTAAATTTCATAAAATTTAATCAATTATCACGTCACCTTTTACGAGGCCCTTTGCAATAATCGTTTTCATAATATCATTAGTTCCTTCACCAATTGCCATCAAAGGTGCGTCTCTATAAAGCCTTTCTATTGAGTACTCAGTTGAGTATCCCATTCCACCATGAATTCTCATTGCATCCAAACTGTTAGCAATTGCTACTTCGGAAGAAAAATACTTTGCCATCCCAGCTTCGGTATCAACACGTTTTCCCTGATCTGCCATTGACGCTGACCACCAAGTTAAAAGCCTTGAAGCTTGAACATTAGTAGCTAGTTCAGCAAGCTTAAGTTGAATAGCCTGAAATTCATTAATTTCTTTTCCAAAAGCTTTTCTTTCTTTGGAATAAGCTAAAGCTTGGTTGTAAGACTCTTGAGCAATTCCTACTGCTCTAGCTGCAATATTCAATCTTCCTATTTCAAGTGCTGAAAGAACTTGTTGAAGTCCCCTGCCTTCAACTTCTCCAAGCAACATTGATTTATGAACTTTAACATCAGAAAACATAATTAAACAACTTTCGGGACCCTTGTATCCCAATTTTCCAATATCTTTACTTATTTCAAAACCTTCAGCATTTTGATCCATTAATAAAACACTCATTCCCTTATGTGCGGGTTCTGCTTTTGTATCAGTCTTAACAAGAACAGGTAATGGGTTTGCATACCTTCCATTGGTTATCCACATTTTGCTGCCATTAACAATGTAGTGATCACCATCTAAAACTGCTTTTGTTTTAATGCCTTGCAAATCAGTTCCGGCATCAGGCTCTGTCAGCCCAACACCTGTACGTAACTCACCTGTTGCTAATTTTGGAAGGAACTCGTTTTTCTGCTCTTCTGTTCCGTGCTTATTGATCATCCAAGTTGATAAAGAGTGGCTTCCCAAAATTCCGGCAATCCCCATCCATCCTCTTGATATTTCTTCAAACAATATTGACATAGAGACCATATCAAGGTTTTGTCCACCATATTCTTCTGGAATGAGTATTCCAAATAAACCCATATCTTTCATTTTTTTTACAATTTCATCAGGGTATGTTCCTGATTTTTCAAGTTCTGAAGCTACAGGTCTAATTTCTTTGTCAACAAACGACCTGATAGTTTCTCTAAAAAACTGTTGATCTTGTGATAGGTTAAAATCCAAAATTGCCTCCTAAATAATGTTATTTACATATTTTACCTTTATCATTAAAGAAAAGAAAATTGGAGTGTTCGTTCTATGGGTCCTACAACCTATCTATATGTACCAGGCAATAAACTTGATTTTGTAGAAAAGGCTTTTAATAAAGGTGCTGAAAATATATTTATTGATTTAGAAGACTCAATTCCTGTTCAGTTAAAAAGCGCTGTAAGAGATTCTGTATGTAATTTTTTAAAAGAAGGTAAGCCTTCAAACTTATATGTGAGAATCAATTCCATTGATAGCTTTCAAGAAGAAGACATTTCTGCATTGAATAAAATCAAATTTAAAAATATTGTAATTCCAAAATTAGAGAAAAATTCAGCAATTATTAAAAAGGGGCTCCATAAAAAATTTGAGAAAATTATTGGTCTTATTGAAACCGCACATGGATTAAATGAATTAAAAGATATTGGTCAGATTTTAAATCTTGAGCGAGTCGGCATTGGAGAGGTTGATTTTGCAGCCGACCTTGGGATTACTGAAGAAGAAAAATATCTTGAATTTTATCGCTCAAAATTAGTTTATTTATCAAGATTACTAAATTTGCCAAAGCCTATTGGAGGAGTCTTTAAGAACTTTACTGATATAGAGGCTTTAGAAAATTTTGCACATGAATTGAGCAAATTAGGATTTGGTTCCATGCAATTAATTCATCCAAATCAAATAGAGGTTGTTAGAAAAGTCTTTACTCCTTCAAATGAAGAAATAGAGAATGCAAGAAAATTATTGGATTCAATATCAAAAAATCAAGACTCTGGTGTTGGTGTTTTTGTAAATGAAAAGGGAGATATTGTTGATGCTGCAATGATAAGAAAGGCTGAAGAAATCTTAAATTTTATTGAAAAATTATAACTCCCTCATTATTAACTTCTTTAAATTTCACTTCTTTATCTATTGATACGTCATCTGTATCCAGATCTAATTGGCAGATTATTTTAATTTTGTCATTAAGTTCAACGAGTCCAACAATATACGGTGTTGTAAATTTTTCTGGATTTGGCGATCTGAATATTTCAGTATAGGAGTAGATTCTACCAACTCCATCAATTTTTTCTAATTCAAGATTATCCTCATTGCACTCAACGCAAAAGGATCTTGGATAAAATTGCTGAACACTGCAGTCTTTACAAGTTTGTAGAGTAAAGACTCCTTTTTTTACCAAATTAAACCACTCCTCCCAAAGATACATCATCCAATCCTTTCTAAAATCATTGTTGCATGTGTAGAAAAAACTCCGCCAGTTCCGTGAACTAGTGCAGTTGAAGCATTCTCAACTTGTCTATTATCCAATTCTCCTGACAACTGTTTAACAGCTTCAATTACAAGTAATAGACCTAGCATTCCTGGATGACAATAAGACAAGCCTCCACCTGAAGTATTAATTGGTTGCTGACCGTTTAATGAATAGTGACCCGTTTTAAATTTTTCTATGATGTTTTTTGGTTGATCCATGCCAATAGACGCAAGAGTTGATAGCACTGTAATTGTGAAAGAGTCATACACCTGAAAAATATCTATATCATCTAATAACATTTTTGATTGACTCAAAGCATTTTTCGAAGATTGTTCTGCACCAGTAATTAAATAATTTGGCATTTGGCTGTAGCTAATATGAGTATCTAGTTGTCCAAATCCTTTTACTTTAATTTTTGGGAGGCCCAATGATTTGGCTATTTTATCATTAGTTATAAGTACTGCTCCTCCACCATCAGTCACCAAACAGCAGTCCAATTTATGCAGGGGTGATGAAATTATTCCAGAATTTAATACGTCATCTACAGTTAGTTCATTCTTGCCGTAATTAAAGGCCTTTTCATTAAGTAGGGAATACTTTCTGGCTGATACAGCAATTTCAGCTAAATCTTCTGAATTAATATCCCATTCATGAAATGCTCTTTGAGCAACAAGAGCATAAAGCGAAAGTGGAGATAATATACCCTGGGAATACTCAAAATATTTTTGTGGTGTATGATCTTCGATTACTCCTCCTATTTTTCTTGTTTTAGCAGATCTTTGATTAGAGCCATAAGAGACAATTGCAACATTGCAATACCCCATCTCTACAGCCTCTATTGCTCTTTTTACAAATGTAAGGTATGAAGAACCCCCCAAAAATGAACTTTCACTCCATTTTGGATTTATACCAAGATATTCAGCCATACCAACACTTGAAAACCTTTCTACACCATTTGTTGCAATCCCATCTACATCTTTAGTGCTTAGTCCTGCTTTTTTTAAAAGTGTAAGAATAGACTCGGTTTGTATTTCATAAATACTTTTCTGATCTTCAAATGGTGTGTTGTCCACAGCAAGGTTAATTGAAGCTTCATTCATTTAAAAAACCAATAAAAGATATAGCGTTGTCGATGACAACTCTATCACCACACAAAATTTTTGATTGAATTTCAATTTTATCTGAGGCCTCATTTACGATTACACTGCTGATTTCAATAGACTCACCACTAAAAACCATTGATTTATATTGAAAGTCCATTGACAATACTCTAGAAAAATTGCCAAAGTGTTCTAATAGTTGTTTTGAAATTAAAGCCCCAAAGACTTGACCATCTACAACAGGGCTAGGAATCTTGTTTTCCTCAAGATAGTTTTTGTCATAATGAATTTTGTGCCAATCCCATGTTGAGCCAGCATACAAAATCATGTTTGCTTGATCAAATGAATGTTTCAAATTTTGGATAGTTTTCATATTTCTTGGTAAATTACTGTTTCATAATTATTGCACTTAAGAACATTGTCTTGATTAAAGTATTTAATTAAATTTGTTAGGATTAAAAGCGATTTATTTTTAGAAGATTGCTTTTCAGCAATTTTTTCAATAGTATATTGGGCTTTAATTATATCTCCTACGTAAAAAGGTTCAAAAAATTCATATTTATTACCCCCACGTATATATCTTGTACCTGGTAAATTAATGCCCCACTCGTGTGCTATTGCTCCATCTTTACCGGGGGGGCCTTGCATGAAGCTATTTGTTTCTGTTACAAAGGTTGGCGGAACCGGAGTCGTTTTGTATCCAGAGTCAATAGCATATTTTTCATCACTGTAAATTTTATTATTTTCACCGATTGCTAAACAATAATACCTCACCATAGAGTGGGAAATTGGATCTGGCGAAATGTACTCAAAACTTTGCTTTGCTAATTCTTCTATTTGTGGAGTTAATAGTGTTTTAGTCATTAAAAATACTTTGCAAAAGGGTCAATTTCAATTAAAAACTCAGGCCTCAATAACGAATGACAAATAATTCCTGTAGATGCTGGATAGGGTTCAAACAATAATTCTTTTCTGATTCCTGCAGTTGACCTATAGTCTTCAAGACCAGGTGGTGTTACATATTCAATTGTTTTAATAAGATTTTTTGGGGACAAATTTGCTGCTTCTAAAACAGTAATAATATTTAAGTAGGTGTATTTAGCTTGCTCATAAATACTATCCGCATAAACTGCTCTTTCAGTTTCTGGATCTAATGCAGCTTGGCCTGACATAAATAAATTGGTGCCACATTTTACTGCTGGTGAGTATGTTAGTTTTTCATACCGATCCCATCCTGGATTAATAGATTCCTTTTCACCTTTAGCTGCAGTCATATTAATTGATATCATTGACTGATTATCAAAAACTTTTGACATTAAAATTCCAGTTGCTCCTGGATAAACCGGTCCTAAATTTTCTTTTCTAACTTTTCCAGTGTATTTATAATCTAAGAGTCCTTCAGGTGTTAGGTAATCAACTGTTTTAACAATGTCGTACATACTGAACTCCAATGACTCAAGGATTTTTTTAGCCTGAGCATAAATACTTTCAGTCTGGGCAACTAGATCATCTTTATCGACATCTTCCAAAGGAAGTAAAGTTGGCAAGGATACAACAGAATCAGATTCGGTATCCACATTTTCTATACGGATCTCTAATTCCACGAATGCGTCTGGCCTAAGTAAAGAATCTACAATGACAAGCTGCCTGCTAAAGTTCTTAGGGAGCCTCTGAGATATCACGGCATCATATTCTTTGTAATACTTAAGTCCCTTCATAGTGATATTTTCAACTAAATGTGTAGTGTCAGATAAAGACTTATTTTCAGCACGTAAAATTGCTTCAATTTTATCTAAAGCTGTATTAGTTTGGTCTGCCATGTCACCTTTTACTACTATTTTTTTCTCAGCGGAGCTGTACTCAGAAGCAGAATGACCTGACAAATACAAATCATTATTGAGATTAAGACCTAATGAGAAACTATAACGCTCATAATCAAACCATTTAAAGTTCTCAGGATTAATACTTTTTAATACATTCACTTATCACTCCCTTAATAATTTTACCTGCATCATCTGAATCTTGTATATTAATTAATTCATCCAAGATTTTTGATTCAGTCGGTAAGTTAGTATTTTGATAAAATTTATTTAAAACTTTTTCTGTATCAGTAATAGAGTTATTTGGATTTTTCTCGGTATAAACCTTACTTGTTTTATCTGTGTAAAAAATTTCAACCTTACCTTTTACACTCGCTGCATCTTCAGTGTGCTTAATTTGTTCAATTTCAATTTTGTTTGCTAAATTTGATATTTGGGAATCATTTAAATAATTTTGTTCAAAGCTGTCGACATTTAATTCCTTTTTTAATAGGTAAAAAGCTAAAGTCCAATAAATACTAAATTTTGCTTCGTAAGACGATTGAGGATTCGATTTTGAATCTTTATCTAAAGCAACTATATCATAACTATCTTCAGGTAAATACACAGTTACTTTATCTATGGTATTAGTGTCTATGGCTATGCCTAAATCTTCTAATAACCTAATCGAAGCAATGTTTAACTGGCAAATTGGATAGGGTTTAAAATTTACTTTTTTAATTTCGTAATCATCAACATTTGTTTTAATTTTTTTGCTTATATTGTCAACATTTGAATATAGATTAAAAAACCCATTATCGTCTTCGAAAATGCTCTCTGAACCAGTAACTGAATAATTAGTTATTTCTGTTGCTTTACAACCACTAAAAGAAGCCCAGCCTGGATGTACAATTTTGGTATTATCGCCACTATTTAAAAAAGAAAGATTACCTGAAGTAAAACTTCCTGCAATTCCAAATGCATCGATTGCTTTATTTTTAGAATAACCATTTAAATAGGAATATATTAAAGATGAAGAAAATGGTCCTACTAGTGCAGTTGCATGAAATCCTTTCTTATGAAACATATGTTTTTCAACACTAGCAAGTGTAACGGCAAGCTCTACGCCAATACATATTGATGTTAATAAGTCTTTACCAGAGGTTTTTTTTAAAAAACTAGAATAAATAGCTGCTGGTACTGTAATGCTTCCAGTGTGAATTAATGCACCATAATGTGTATCGTCAAAATCTAACCTGTGAATTAACATACCTAGAAAAAAAGGTAAGAATTCAGTTTCCTCGCTTAATGAATCAATAAACTTTTTATTTAATTTTTCATTCTTATCAACTCTATATGAAGCAACTATGTTACCAACACAATCCATCAGCAAATTTCTAGATGCTGTTACTGATTCCTGGTCTAAATTTTCAAATTTTGTTGAATAGTAAGAATCAATTAAGTCTTTCGAAATAGACATATTTATTCAACAACTTTATTTTCAAATAAGCTATTAATATAATCGTCATCATATTCCAATATTTCTCTTAATACATAATCAGTATGTTCTGCATACAGCGGTGCTCTTGAAATGTCTACTTTATTACTGTCACCAACATTTACAGGGCTAAGTACTTGTTTTACTTGACCTAAAGTCGGGTGTTCATATTCAAGAATCATATTTCTCGACTTTGCATGCTCATCATCGAAAACATTTTTCAAATCATTTATTGGACCTGAAGGTATTTGTTTTTCTTTTAGCATCACAAGCCACTCATCTGCACGCTTATTAACAAATATCTCATCAAGTATCTCAATTAATTCCTCTTTATTTTCAAATCTTGATGCAAAGCTCTCAAATTTTTCATCTTTTAGTCTTTCATCCCCCAGAAGATCTCTCAATCGTTCCCAAAATTTTTCTTTTGCGCAACCAACAACAAACCAATTATCAGAGGCTTTAAATAGTTGAAAAGGAACTAATGAAGGATGTGAAGATCTTGAAAACCTTTGTACTTCGTATTCCTTGCTTAACCACCAGGTTGCTGGGTAAGTTAATAGAGACAGCGCTGTGTCATAAAGACTTAAATCACAATCCATTCCCTTTCCAGTTCTTTGAGCAGAGTGAACGCCTGCAAGAATAGCAATTGATGCTATCAATCCTCCTGAATAATCAACCATTGATAACCCAGATTTGGTAGGTGGTCCGTCAGGTTCTCCTGTAAGATTCATCCAGCCCGTAAGTCCTTGCATAATGTAATCATATCCTGGTTCTTTACTTCTTGGACCTGTCATCCCAAAACCAGTTAGAGAAACACATACAATTTTTTCATTAATATCCTTTAAATCGTCATACGTTATCTTTAACTTTTTAGGAACATCTCCTCTAAAATTTGAGTACATTACATCACATTTTTTAACTAGATCGTTAAATACTTTTCTTCCTTCGTCTGAATTTATATCCATAACAATAGATTTTTTACCCCTATTAAATGTTTCATGGAAAAGAGAATCGGTTCCTTCATTGAATGGAGGTACATATCTTCCAACGTCCCCATTAAAATTTGGATCTTCAATTTTGATAACTTCTGCACCTAGGTCACTAAGATGTAAAGAGCCAAATGGTCCTGCGCCATACTGTTCTAAAGAAAGTATTTTTATATCATCTAATGGTTTCATAAAGCATCCTAAAGTTTCTTATATTAAAATAGTATAAAGAGATTTATCTAAGGAGTCACATATGGTGCAAGAAGTTGATGGTTGGAAAGGGCGTTATTTTGAAGATTTTGAAATTGGGGATCACTATAAACATCCTTTTGGGAGAACTATAACTGAAGCTGACAACACATGGTTTACTCTCTTAACTATGAATACAAATCAAAATCACTTCAACTCAGAGTTTGCAAAGAACTCCCCTTTTGGCAAAGTTTTAGTTAACTCCGGCCTAACAGTTGCAATTGTGCTTGGACAATCAGTTATAGACATAAGCCAAAATGTCTTTGCCAACCTAGGGTGGGATAAAATAACTATGCCAAATCCTGTTTTTGTAGGAGATACAATTTATGCAGAGAGTGTGGTTTTAGAAAAAAGAGAATCTAAGAGTAGGCCTTATGGAGGAATAGTTACAGCCAAAACACGTGGAATAAATCAAGATGGAAAAACTGTGATTAAGTGGAAAAGAACATTTTTTGTTTATAAAAAAGATGCTCCACAAGACAAAGACTGGTTTCCTGAAGCAGAAATTAATATAGAAGATTTCGAATTATGAAATTATCTTTTGGTCCATGGGGTGAAACTTTAGATGAATTTGTCAAAGCTGGATTAATCGCAGAAGACAAGGGTTTTTCAACACTATGGGCAAGTGAACTTCACAGAACTCCTTTTGTTCCACTAACTGCTTTAGCAACCAAAACTAAAACTATAAAGATTGGGTCTGGTGTAGCCCTTGCATTTTTAAGATCTCCTCTTACTCTTGCTTTGACTGCCCTAGATCTTGATGAAATTTCAAACAATAGATTTATATTAGGTCTTGGCTCTGGTGTTAAGAATTTAAACCTTTACTGGCATGATATAGATTTTGGCAAACCTGTAAACCATATAGAAGATGTTGTAAATATTTGTAGAAAGGTAATCTCTGAAAGCCATCTAAACCCTATTTCTTACGAAGGTAAGGAGAAAAAAATTTCACTTTCAGGTTTTGACAGGCCCTTTACTCCTAAAAATACACATATACCAATATATTTAGGTACAGTAGGTCCGCTAATGACTAAGAAGTGTGGTGAAATTGCTGAAGGTTGGATTTCACATGAATTATGCTCACCGATGTATTTAGAAAATAATATAATTCCAAAACTAAAAGAAGGGTCAACAAGTAACAAAATTCCTGAAATTGTTGTTTCAGGATTAACAGTTGTTGACAATGATGAAAAAAATGCAAAGAGAATAGCAGCGGGGACTGTTGCCTTCTATGCATCAGTAAAAACATATGATGAGTTCTTTTCAAGCCATGGGTTTGGAGCTGAAGCAGAAATAATCAGAAAGTTATTTAGAGAAAGAAAAATTAATGAAATGATTGAAAGTGTTCCTGATGAAATGGTGGATACATTTGCAATAGCTGGGAATAAAGAATTCGTAAAAGAAGCAATTGATAGGTACAGAGGTCTTGCGGATGAAATTAAGTTGACTCCTCCAACACACTACGTAACGGAAGAACAAACAAGATTTGCACAAGAATCAATCCTTGAACTAGTAAAAGATGGTGAAGCAAATTAAAACACACGAACTCATAATTAATAATTCTTTCGCAGAGATTGTACTGAATAGACCAGATGAACTTAACTCAATTAATGAAGACTTTCTTACAGAAATGCCTGAGACTTTAAAAAGTTTAGAAGATGACCCCGAAATTAGAGCTGTATTAATTAAATCAACAGGAAAAGCTTTTTGCGTTGGTCTAGATATAAATCTATTAAAAAAGGCATTTTCAGATGACGATTATTTTTCTTCAGTCTTAAAAAGATTAAGAAATATATACCTCCAAATAGAGTCTCTTTCTGCACCTGTTGTAGCAGTTGTGGATGGGGTAGCTAGAGCTGGTGGTTTTGAGCTGATGTTAAGTGCTGACATAATCTTTGCTTCCGATACATCAAAAATTGGCGATGTACACACAAACTTTTCAGTACCCCCAGGGGGAGGCTCAACAGCTAGATTACCAAAAATCGTTGGTCCAAAAATTGCGAAAGAATTAATTATGACTGCAAAGTGGTTATCTGTTGATGAACTAAAACAGATTGGATTAGTTAATAAAGTTGTTCCACAAACTGAACTAGATAAAGAAGTTGATTTGTTGGTTAATAGTTTAATCGATAAACCAAGATCAATTCACAAGACAGTTAAAGAAATGGTAAATACATCTTTGGCTTTAGATGTACAAAAAGGTACTGAAAATGAAATTAAAATTTTTAAAGAATATGTTTTTGGAGGACATGATGCAAAAGAGGGATTTTGGTCATATATAGAAAATCGTGACCCTGATTGGAAAATCTAAAACTTATTAATTTTTAAAAAATATCTTCCATTGTCTAGGCTATGTAAGCTATTCCCCTGGACAAAATCATAACTATCTATATCAACCCCTATAAATTCTTCATTTATATCAAATGTCGTGTTGTCTCTACCTAAAAATATAGAGTGAAATTCATCGTTTTGTAATAAATTGATGAATGACTCGTTTATATTATTACTTTCTTTACTTATTAAATTATTATCTGGATTTTCATTAGGTCCTTTACGCCAGGAGGGCTTGTGACTCCACCAAACTATTGCAAAACAACCTTCAGGACATGCCGTATCTGATCTCGTAAAGTTTGGAGGAAAGAGAACATAATCATTTTCTTTGAAAGTATATCCACTAATTTCTAAAGAACCGCTAATAATAAACAGCTCTTCGTAAGCTGGGTAATGGCCAGTAGTTTCTCTGGAAAAGCCTTTGGGAAACTCAACTAACATTAGCCTACTTCGCTCAATTGTGTCACTTACAAATAATGTTGAAAGCTTGGTGCCAGGTGAGCTGTCTGGCATTGGAGCATCTTTCCATTGAATATTTTCTTTCATGATTCCTGACTATAACGTAAGAACTTAACTTTACAAAACAATAATAATTCCTTATTTTGATTCAAAACTTTCCAATCAAAATAATAAAACTTTTCTGTGGTCTTTAAAAGTTTTGCATCTAAGTAAACTTTGTCATTTATAAACGCTGGCTTTAAAAATTTAACGTTCTTAATTTCAATTAATGCGTAAATATCTTTGAACAATTTATCGTAACTTTCTGCAAGTCCACCAGCTATGAACAATAGATATTGTCCTGGAAAGGGCTGATTTTTATATTTTTTTGAAAAATGTGAATTTTTAAAATCAGAAAAAATTTCATGAGTATATTCAGCCAAATCAGTAACAGCTAGATAATGATCATTTGTTAATTCTATTTTTTTTGTTGTATATTTCATACGACTTTTAATTCCCTAGGAAATCAATAACACTTTCCCAACCCTTAGATACACCCTTATAAAATTCTGTATATTGACAATTTGCGCAGGTAATTGCTAGAAATTTACGATTTTGAATATTCATAAAACGTGACCAAGTTTTTCCAGTCATAGTAACGGTGTCTTCTGTAAAGCTATTAGATTCACATTTTGGACACGTCCATACTTTTTTTTGTGTTGGGTATCTGTCTTGTTCCATAACTTTAAGAATAATAGGTATATCTTATATTTCTTTTAAATGGACTGGTAAATAATACAGAGGTAAAATTTAGTATGTCTAAATTTTTTAGAATCTTATTCCTCTCAACTTTGTTATTCTTATTGTCTTGTGGCTCAGAAGAAGCTGCTAATCTTGATTCTCAAATTGTAAAAGTTGTTGATGATGAGTTTTCGCCAAGAGTCTTACGTGTTGAGCCAGGCACAACAGTAATTTGGGAATCCGGAGGAGCTAACAATCACAATGTAATTGCTAGTGATGGCAGTTGGCAAGCTATATCTTCAGACTATTTTGAATATGGAATTATTACTAAAGGCGACCAGTATGAACACACCTTTAATGAACCTGGTGTTTATGAATATTACTGTCCATATCATGGAACAAACAATAAAGGGATGGTTGGAACAATTGTTGTTGGTGA
>JBEROH010000020.1:0-12009 GCA_041234785.1 Candidatus Actinomarina sp.
GTCCTGGCATTCTTCCTGCCACCGGATGGATAGCAAACTTCACTTCAATATTTTTTGATTTCAAAGTATTCGTCAGTTCTTTTACTGCAGACTGTGCTTGCGCAACAGCCATACCGTAACCTGGAACTATTACAACAGTATCAGCGAAACTCAATTGAATTGCTACATCTTCTGGAGAGGTTTTTGTTGGTTCTCTTTCGTATTCATTATTAAGAGTTACGGTACCGAAACCACCTTTAAGTACTTGAAAAATTGTACGATTCATAGCAGCACACATTAAAAGAGTGAGAATTATTCCTGATGCACCAACTAAAGCACCAGCGACAATCAAAATAATACTATTTACAATAAAGCCCGCTGACATTGCTGCAATTCCAGAAAGAGAGTTTAAGAATGCTATAACTACTGGCATATCTGCCCCACCGATTATTACAACCCTTACAATACCTGAAACTAATGCAACTAAGACAAAGAATTCAACAGTAAAATTTTTCAAATCCCAAATTGCAGGGATTAAAATAATTGGCGGTAAAAAAGCTGAGAAAATATTTGTAATTTTTGTATTTATGTTAGCGAACTTACCTCGAAGCTTAATTACTGCAATTAGACTTCCTGAAAAAGTAAAAACACCAACAATCATAGAAAAAATAGCTACAAAAAAATCAGAGATAGGTAATGAATTATTTGAGAGCTCTACATATGCAATAGCTCCAGAAGCACCCCCACCAAATCCATTAAATAGTCCAACTAATTCTGGCATCTGCGTCATCTGTACACGTTTAGAGATTGAAACACCAATTATCCCTGAAACAATAATTGTTATATAAAAAGGTGAATCATATTTTGAGAAATCTAGATTAAATGCACTAAACACAGCTAGTCCCATTGCCAACATTGCAAGTGAATTAGCTTTGTGAGCAGTAGAGGGCCTTCCAAACAACTTCAATGCAAAAATAAATAAGACTGAGGATACTAGAAGAATTATTTCAATCATTTTTTTTAAACATTTCTAGTATCCGGGCAGTTACGGAAAAACCACCGACAATATTTAGAGTTGCAAAAGCTATAGCTATTAATAAAATTGTTTTAAGTATTTGCGAACCTCCCACTTCTGGATAAATAAGAATTGCAGCGATTAAAGTAATACCCGAAATAGCGTTTGAGCCTGACATTAATGGTGTATGAAGTGTTTGTGGAATTTTTGAGATGAGCTCATAACCAATAAAACTTGCAAAAAATGTTATTAGTAGTGTAAGTAAAAATGTAGCTTCCATTATGAACCCATCTCTTTAATAATTTCATCATCTTTATTAGAGAAGAGGAGCTCTATTAAATATCTCACATTTTCTGAATAAAGTTTTGATGCTGTTTGTTTTACAATTTTTAAAATATCTGTATCACCTATTATTTTTATACCATTGAAATCTATTGTTTTTCCAACTTTTGTAATTTCACAATTTCCACCAGTACTTGCAGCTAGATCTACAATGACTGAATTTTTCTTCATCTCCTTAACTGTCGAAGCTTCTATTAAAATGGGGGCTTTCTTTCCGGGAATTTGTGCAAAAGTTAAAACTATATCACTATCTAAAACTTGTTTTTTTAATGCTTCATTAATTTTTTTTGTTTCCTCTATGCTCATTTCTTGTGCGTAGACACTGTCTTGCTTTGCACTTTCCGTTTCTACAAATTTAGCTCCAAGACTTTCAACTTGATCTTTAATTTCTGATCGAACATCAAAAGCCCATACTCTTGCACCTAACCTTTTTGCAGTTGCAATAGCCTGTAAACCAGCAACCCCTACTCCTAATACAAGCACTTTTGTTGGTTGAATGTTTCCAGCAGCTGTTGTCATCATAGGCATTACATCTGATGTTTCAAAAGCAGCTCTTAATACTGATGCATAACCTAATAGATTAGCTTGTGAAGAAAGAGCATCAAGACTTTGAGCACGTGAAATTCTAGGTAGTTTAAAAAAACTTAAAACTTGAATGTCTGGTCTTTTCTCTTTAATAAAATTAATTTTGTCAAAATTAAATATTCCAATAAGTATTGCTTTCTCTTTTAGTTGCAAAATTGTATCTTCGTCAACTTCTTCAACACAAACAGCAATGTCTAACTCGCTAAAATTTTTAAAGATTTTTACTTTTTTAAAATCATTTATATTTAAATTTAAATTGCCAAAAATATCATTTTGAGCAAATATTTCAATTGAATATTTTTCAATTGAATCTGGATAAAGTGGGGTTCTGTAACCATTTTTGTCTGTCAAAAAACCGATTTTCATATATTTTATTGTAAATGCCTTAATGAACTACTAAACATTTTTCTAGTTCTGCAGCAGCTTGAAGCAGATCTAACTCCTTGTTTTCAATATAAAACTTGCTGCCTTTATTTGAAATTTTTAAATATTTAAATCTCTTTAAAAATAACTCTGTATTATTAAATTCTATTAACGTTGAAAAGACTATTTTGTTATCTTCAAATGCTACCTCTTTTATAAATGAGTGATAGTGTAAATAGCTTAATAATTTTTCATTAACTTCTGACATATTAAAATTTTACCAAATAAAATTTGATCAAAAACATATCTTTATTTAGTAGTTGAATATCTTAAACTTATTTTTTGGGTTAAATTGTTTACATCTAAAGAATCTATTCTTAACCTACAACTTGAACGTTGAATTTTAACGATTTTTAATGTATGTGAATTTAGTGCTTAAATTTTCAAAAGCTACAAAAAAAGTTAAAACAAGATTTATTACATGATTAAAATATATTAAATGTCAATTCCATCTCCATGTATAAGTGTTTGTGTCACAGAACCTGAAAGTGACTTGTGCTATGGATGTGGAAGAACAACATCGGAAATTAAAAAATGGTCATCATATAACAATAAAGAAAAAAAGCAAGTTATTGAAATTAGCAGATCAAGAATGAGTGGCTGGCAATTAGAAGCTTTCGACAAAGCGTACAATGAAATTTTAAAAACGGGTTCAAGTCCTATTAAAAAACAAAAGCTACAAAGTCAAAAGAAGAATTCTTAAAAATAATATTTTTTATTTTATGTTTTCAAACAGAAAAAGAGAGAATGAAAGGTTCTCTCTTCTGCTGTTTGAAGCTTATAGTGTTGCAACACTAATTCTTAAAAAGACAGCTTCTGAATAGATTTTACAGTTGTATGTTTTAAAAGGGTAAGGTATTTTTAATTTAATTTTTTGTTTTGAGAGTATTCAAGAAGAGAATTAACACCAAAATTTTTTTCATCTAGTTTAATTTAAAGGTTCAAGTTTAGCTGTAAAGTGTCTGAGAAGTTTTGGTTGTTGTATAATCTTATACCCTTTTAATTTATCTTTTTTCTCAGCTAGTTTTTGTAAAACCTCTGCAACATAGTCAAAGTGGCTTTGAGTGTAAGTTCGTCGTGGTGCAGCTAGTCGGACTAGTTCATGAGTGGCTGGGGTATCAGGATTTCCATTTTCACCTGCTACTCCGAATGCCAAGGTTCCTAATTCAACACTTCTGACACCACCGATAAGATAAATTTCACATGCTACAGAATGACCAGGATATTGGTAAGGAGGAATGTTCGGAAGGAAAGTTTTGGCATCAATATACAATGCATGTCCACCAGCTGGTTGTACAACTGGAATACCATACTTAATAGCTTTTTCGGCTAGATACGAAATAGATCTTGCTCTGTACTCCAAATAATGTGCGTCAGTTATTTCTTTTAATCCTTGAGCTAACGCGTCTAGGTCTCTTCCTGCAAGACCGCCATAGGTAGGGAACCCCTCAGTTAGAATTAATACATTTCTTGCTGCTTCTGCAAGGCTGTCATCATTAAGTGCAAGAAGCCCTCCAATATTTCCAAAACCATCTTTTTTGAGACTTATTGTACATCCATCTGCCAATCTAAATGCTTCTTTAGCTATATCTCTAATTTCCACATCTTTATACGAAACTTCTCTTTGATTTATAAACCAAGCATTTTCAGCAAATCGACATGCATCAAGTAGAAACATTTTATTGTATTTTTCACATAGAAACTTTACAGCTTTTAGGTTTTCCATTGAGACTGGTTGACCCCCGCCTGTGTTGTTGGTGATTGTCATTAATACGAATGGAATCTTATTATTATCTTCACTTGCAAGTAGCGCTTCCAGTTTATTTAAATCTATATTGCCTTTAAATGGTGAGGGTGCAAGTAAATCAAGTCCCTCTTCACATAGCAAGTCTACAGGTGTTGCACGTGCAGCTTCAAAGTTTGCCCTTGTTGTATCAAAATGACTGTTACTAGGTATAATGTCACCTTCTTTAACCATAATAGTTGCAAGAATTTTCTCACTAGCTCTTCCTTGATGGGTTGGGATAATGTGTTTGTATCCTGTTAAATCTGAAACTACCTCATTAAATCTCTGCCAAGAGTGAGATCCTGCATAAGCTTCATCTCCTCTCATAATTGCAGCCCATTGTTCAGAAGACATAGCACCAGTTCCTGAATCGGTTAATAAATCAATAGTTACCTCTTGAGACTGTAAACCAAATAAGTTCCAACTTTCTCTTTCTAAAAAATTTTTTCTTTGATCAAATGTAGTAATTGCAATAGGTTCAATTGATTTTATTTTGAAAGGTTCAATAATTGTTTTGAATTCCATAGATAAATTGTAACTAAAGATTTATAAGATATCATAAACTTTATGAGTAAAATTCACCCTACTTTAAGAGAAATTTTAAAAAATAATCTTGATAAGTTGGAAGTTTTTGAATGTTTGGATGAATTCTCAGATACACAAAAGTTCTGTAACCATTATGGTTTTGATATTAAAGATGCTTGCAACGCTATCCTTTTAAAGTCAAAAAAGCCTGAAATTTTTTACTCACTATTTTGTATACTTGGTTCAGAAAAATTAGATGTCAATCGTAAAGCAAAAAGTGCAATGCTTTCTAAAAAAGTTAGTTTTGCTTCAAAAGAAGAGGCTGAAGAAGTAACTAAGCAAATATATGGTGGAATTAGTCCATTGGGCTTAAATGAAAATATAAAAGTATTTGTTGACGAAAATGTTTTGACAAGAGAAAAAATTTTTATTGGAGCAGGAAATCGAACAACAAAATTTTTTTTACAACCTAAAGATTTAATTAAGTTAACAAATTCTGAGGTTCTAAGTCTAACCTAAGCCGCCTCTGCAAAGGCTTGCAGCTTGAGGAAGTAATGCTTTTCCATTAAAACCTGGGAGCCTACCACCTTGAAGATATGTTTTTAGACTTCCTTTAATATTCTCAAATTTTTCAACATCTAATGTTTTTGGTGTTAAAAGAACTTGGAATCTATCTGGTAGGTTGTTGAGTAAAAATTCTCTTTGATAGCTATCCAAATTATCAACATAGTCTGAAAGAAGTGTGACTGAAACATCATAACTTTCAATTGCTTCCACACAGTTTTCATATTCTATTTTTGTTAAAGGACTGGTGTCAATTTCATAGTCTGCTCTATATTGAAAAAATAAAATAATACCTAAAACAAATAATACAGAATAGATTAAAAACTTAATTGGGAAAAACAAAATTTTCTTAATTGGCCACAATATCAATTTAAACACTCTTTTTATAACCATAATTTATTTTAATTTAAAGCAATTACGAGGCACTGACATGCGCCACCAGATTTCAAAAACTCAGACACATCTACAGAGATAGGACTTAGGCCAAGCTTACTTACTGTTTCTATTGCATCAATATTTTCAGAAGGAAAAATCACTGTATTATCTACCACAACAGCATTGCATGCTAATTTATTTGCATCGTTCTCTGAAACTGGTATTAAATTAAATATTTTTTCAAAAGCACTTAATGATTGGTCTTTAAAAGCTTCTGGAAAAAATATTGCATCTCCTGTTGGGAAGTGTTGAAAACAAGTATCTAAGTGATAAAATTTTTCCTGAGCAAGCTCTACAATTACTGGTTCTAAATTGAATTGCTCAGCAATGAAATACAAAGCTTCTTTATCGCTTCTAATACCGTAGGAGCCAACTAAATAATCACCATAAACAAAGGCATCACCCCTACCTTCAAATTTAAATTCAGATGGAATTCTACTTACATTGAAGCCATTTTCTTCAAACCAATTTTTATACAGCTCCTCTTCACCTCTTCGTTCTTCATATTTAAAATTTGCAATTAAAACATCCTTATTATTAATGATGCCAGAATTAGCTGTAAAAACTAAGTCTGGGAAATCAATGTGCGGAGGGACAACTTCAACTGTTGCACCAGCTTTTTCAATTGCAATTTTTAAATTATTCCATTGATGAATTGCTAAATCTAAATCTACAACAGTACCTGAGACCATCCATGGATTAATAGAATATTCTACTTTGAAATAATCTGGTGAACTCATTAAAACTTTTTTATCAGCCATAAAACAAGTTTACATGTAAATATACATTAAATGTATATTTCAAATATGAATCAAATTAAAATTCTTCCAATCGATAAAAGCAATATTGAAATCTGTCATAATATAAATCAAAAAAATGTACCTGAAGTAGGGAACGTTACATTAAATGAGTTTCAAAACCTTGTTGTAAATTCTAATCTTTCAATGTGTGTATTAAAAGATGATAAACCCATAGCATATGTTATAACGTTTCTAGACGACGACAAAACTATTAACTTCATGAAAAAAGTAAATCATAAAAATTTTATCCATTTACAAAATATTGTAAGTAATTTTATATACATTGACCGAATTGCAGTCGACAAAAATAATAGAAAAATGGGAATAGCTTCTGAGTTATATAAAGAAATTATAAAATTTGCTAAGCAACAAAATGTAGACAATTTAACTGCTGAGATTAACTTATTGCCAACTAAAAATATTGCATCATTTAAATTTCATAAGAAATTTCAATTTACAGAAATTAAAACCTATAAATATTCTGATGATTATGAAGTATCTTTTCAACAGTTATCTCTAATTTAGTTACAATACCATTATGCAATTTCAATTACCAAGAAGACATAGAAAGATGTTTGAGATAACAATTAAAAGAAATCTATCAGAGAATTTTAATAAAAATGAATCTTTGGAAATTTTTGACAAGCTTAAAAAAGAATATAATAAATCTCCTGTAACGTTTGGTTCTAACTCTGGTAAGAAAGAAGCGCTTTTAGAACTATTAATTATTATCGGAAATCAAATAGCAACGGAATACAAAGATTTAAATATTGTTTTTAAATTAGGATTGCCCCATATCGAAAAAGGCAAAAAAGATGGCTAAATTAATTATTGATGCTGATACAGGATCTGATGATGCTGTAGCCCTATTAATGGCATTTAGAAATATACCTAAAGAAGATATTTTAGGCGTTAGTGTTGTTGCAGGCAATGTACCTCTTGAACAAGGTATCTTAAATACAATTTTTGTAAATGAATTGTGTAATCTCAATATTCCAATATATAGAGGATCTAATAAACCATTACAACGAAATTATATTGAAGTTTTTAATTCTGAAACTGCAACTGAAATTGCATTGAGCTATGGTAATGATTCAACATCAGCCCAACATGTTCATGGAGCTGACGGACTAGGTGATATAGGATTAGTTCCATCTAAGACAGAGATTGAAAAATTATCTGCTCAAGAATTTTATAAGAAATGCTTTGATGAAGAAGATAGTTTTTCAATTGTTACATTAGGACCACTTACAAATATTGCAGAATTAGTTGTGAATAATTCTGATAATTTAAAGAAAATTGAGCATTGTTATATTATGGGAGGAAGTTCAAACGCATTAGGAAATGTAACTAAATTTGCAGAGTATAACTTTTGGGTTGACCCTGAAGCTGCAGATATAGTCCTAAATTCAGGTATTCCTATAACAATGGTTGGTTGGGATCCATCTTTGTATGACGCAATGATTGATGAAAATAAAATTAAAGAGATTGACGAAATTGGTACAAAGTTTTCAAAATTCACAAATGAAATTCAAGTGGTTTTAAGAGAAATGATGAAAGAGATTTTTAATCAAGATGGATATGATTTACCTGACCCGTTAGCTATGTCCGTATTTTTAGATAATGAAATAATATCTCAGTCAGCAAATGTGAATGTCAGAGTAGATACTCGAGATGGTATGACAAGAGGTGGGTGTATCCTTGATTATTTAAATCTTGAACCTGAAGCTCCTAAAATTACAGTAGTACAGAGATGTGATGGTGAAAAGTTTTATAAATTGTTAAAACAAAGCTTAATTTAGTGATTGATAAATCGTCACTTATAGAATTTATAATCTTACAAATCAGTGTTGCTTTTAGTCCAGGATTAATAATTGCTCTTGTTGTAAATGAATCTGTTCAAAAAAGTAGAAAAAATGGAATTCAAGTTGCTATTGGTGCTGCAGGAGGTGCATTAATTCTTACTTTCGTAAGCGCTCTAATTTTTACTTTTATTTTCAATTTGATACCAAATTTTTTAAATTTTATCTATTTTTTTGGAATAATTTATATTTTTTATAAAGGTTATAAAACCTTAAATTCAGAAGCAACAAATACTAGAATTTCAAAAGTTGTATCGTCATCCTTAATGTCTGGATTTAAAGTTAATTTAATTAATCCTAAAATGTGGGTTTTTTACTTGTCAGTCCTTCCACTTTTCCTTCTTAAAACTTCTAATGTTTTTACTTCTTTACTCCTTTTAGGACTTTTGACTCTTGTCATTAATTTATGTGCTGATATCACATATGCTTTTTTAAGCAGTTATTTTTTTGGATCTTCTTCTGAAGCAAGGAAAAAGTTAATTAACAAAGTCAGTGGATTTAGTTTAATTCTTATTGGTTTTTATTTACTCTTTACCAGAATCTTCTGAGTCGTCATTTTTGAATAGTTCAGAAATTGCACCGATACTTCCTAATGTCGCAGAAAGATCAGCTGGTAAAAATATTTTAGTTGCATTTCCATCTGCTACTTTTTCAAGTGATTCTAAATATTTAATAGCAATTAAATCATTGGTTGGATTGCCTTTATGTATTGCTTCAAAAACTTTTTCAATTGCTTTAGCTTCACCTTCAGCAATTGCAATCTTTTCATATTTTTGGGCATCCGCAACTTGCTTTAAAGCTTCTGCTTCACCACTGGCATCTAGAACTTGAGATTCTTTTCTGCCTTCAGCTGTCAAAATAGCAGCTCTTTTTAATCCTTCAGCTTCTGTAACTGCGGCTCGTCTATCTCTTTCAGCTTTCATCACTTTGTTCATTGAATCTTGGACATCTTGAGGTGGATCGATTCTTTGTATTTCAACACGAACGACTCTGGTTCCCCATTTATCTGTAGCATCATCCAAAATAAGTTTTAGCTGAGTATTTATTGTTTCTCTTGATGTTAAGGCAGCATCTAATTCTAAGTCACCAACAACATTTCTAAGGTTTGTTTGTGCTAATTTTGTAGCCGCATTTATAAAGTCCCCAACGTTATATACGAGTTTTTTTGGATCTGTAGGTTCATAATAAATTACAGCATCAACTGTTATTGTAACATTATCTTTAGTAATAACTTCTTGTGGTGGAACGTCTATTACTTGTTCTCTCATGTCTACAATGATTATTTTTTCCAATCCAGGAATTACAATATTTAAACCAGGTTGAGCTTCTCTATTGTATTTTCCTAGACGTTCAACTAAACCAATTTCAAAAGGTCTTACAATTCTAAAAATTCGAAAAAGAATAGCACCTAAAAATGCTATAACTATAACCCAACGTATTAAATCAAAAATTTCTTCCATATTTTAATTCTACTCTTCTTTTGGACTAACAACTAATTTTGTACCATCTACTTTAATAACTTCTACGAGAGTTTCTGAAGAAATTCTTTGTTGAAAGGAAATTACTTGCCAATCATCATTAAATACATGTTGGGAAGTTGAAGTATAGGGATCTAATTCCTTAGTTGTTAAAAAAGATTTTCCAATATACTTGTTGACACCATCAGAAAATTCTGATTTATTTTTTCTTTTTCGTTCAGGTCCAAAAATTTTTAATGAGACAAAAACACCTATAACAATAAATATAACAAAAACGCTTAGCTGGACGTTCGTATTGTCACTTATTAGCGATGATACTCCAGCAAAAAAAGAGCCTATAGCAAAGGGTAAAAGGAAAAATGTACCCGTTAATAAAAGTTCAGAAAACAACAACACTGCAGCACTAATAAACCATATTTCTGTCATAGTAAAAACTTAATTGTCTATTTGCTTATTTTCAAGCTGTTCTTGTTCAAACCTATGCATAGCTAGTAGAAACATAATAAAAAGTATTAAAGACCCAATAAAGAAAGTTATTGGAAGTATACGTATTTCAAGTGCATTTAAGCCATCAATATTTGAAGGCTTTGGACCTCTTGGTGCATAAAGTATAAAAAATATAGAATTTATTACACCCCACCCAAAAGTTGCAGCACCAGTTATTAGAAAACCTAATCTTTTACCTACGTTTGTAGAGTTTAATAAAAATGTTGTTCCAGTAAAAACCAAAACAGATCCAATGAACATGATGATACCTGTAACTGTTAAATTAGCGGAGAGCAAAGATCGCATTATTTCACGCATCAGGTTTCATCCCTCTCAAATAATCAATAACTAAAGCTATATCAGATTCAGGTAAAACTTTCCCAAATCCTGGCATTTTTCCTCCACCAACTCCATTTACTCCATAAGCTTTACCATTTTCAGAACCTTTAACAATAAAATCAATCATGTCTTCTCGTTGTTTAAATTGAATGTTCGCTCTTCCTGCTCTAAGTGCGGGGCCTAAGCCACCAGAAGCAATTTCTTTAGTATAAGCCACACCAGCTGAGTATCCCGCAGTATGACATCTGGCACAGTAAGCGTTGTATAATCCGACAGCTCTTTTAGCAAGCTCGATGTTACCATTGAAAGTTTCTTCTGCAATTTCTTCAAATGAAACTTCCCATAATTTATTATTTAGAGCTTCTTCTAAAAATGATAGACCAGCTTCAGCATCACTAAGGAATTTTTCATAACCTTCAAAAATAATTGAAATATTTATTAATTCTGATTCAAGTTGTGAAAGATATCCATTGGCTACAGATTTGTCTTTACGACCAGGGATAGACTCTTCGTTATCAGGATTGAGATTTAGAATAGTAGTACCCAAAATACCTGAAATTTTTTCACTATAGGCAGATAGATCCGTCTCTATTGAATCAGACATACCATCTTCGTCAGTGTCAATTCCACCTTCTCGTAAAAGAAGCTCTGTAACATCATCAACAGCTTTTTGAATAACTGGTAATTTTGAAGGTGCATCTTTGATGCTTTGAATTAACTCATTTTGTTTAGAAATTTCATTTTCAACTAATAATTCAGATGATTCAAGACGTAAAAGAGAACTATTGATATTTGATTCAATGGAAGTTAATTCTTCAGATTGTGATATTTGAAAATGATGTAAATACTCAATAAGGTCATCAAGCTGTCCATCATTCATTGGACCACCTCCTTCTAGACCCCAAGCAGGCATGGGTGAATTTGCTCTTCCATAAATTAACCAATATCTAACTTCTTCATCATCATACCTGTAAAATACATTGTTTATAGCTGGTGCTGCCCAAGTGACATTTATACCACTTCTTTTTTCAATATAAGATGCTGCTCCACCAGAACCATCTACCCCATGACAATTTCCACAACCAAACTCTTCGTAAAGATGCTCTCCTCTTTCAATTGAAACTTCATCAAAGTCTTCTGCAAATGCTTCCTGTCTGTTTTGTTCGCCTAAATAATAGAGAGGTATCATAATTGTTAAAATTGACGCAATGATAACAGCAACTGTGAGTGTTTTGTCTAAAGTTTTAGTCTCTAGATGATCGTCGTTTCTGTATTGAGATAGATTAGGAGCATAGTCTGAAACTTTTCCAGAACCTCTAAAACCAACTGCTGCAAAATAAGCAAGTGCTCCAATTATTCCAAGAGAAATAAAAGTAATTAAAACCGAACT
>JBEROH010000035.1:0-4496 GCA_041234785.1 Candidatus Actinomarina sp.
TCTTTGCTCCCTTTACAAGCTTGATAACAAAATCTATTGACAGAACATCTAGGGATGGAGATATGGATGGTGACGGTGAAATAACTGAAGCTGACATACAGGCACTAACTGCTTTGGGTGAAATGGAAGGTCAAATATTACCTGCAGAAATAGAAATAATTGATTCATTACTAGATTTCTCAGATCGGCCAATTAAAGAGATTATGACACCGAGAGTGGATGTGTTATTTTTATCTCTTCCTATTGAAATAAACGACATAAAAAAAATAGTAGATGAAAAGAGAATATCTAGAATGCCAGTATCTAAATCTGAATCATTAGATGATACATTTGGAATCGTATATGTAAAAGATCTTTTTAACTTGAAGACAACTTCTGATTCAGTTGAAGTAGAGAATTTAGTAAAAGATGTTATTTACCTCCCTGAGTACACAACAGTTTTGTCAGCCCTAAACATCTTAAGAGAAAACAAAGCAAGTTTCGCTTGTGTTATTGATGAAAATGGTGGAATTGAAGGGGTCATAACAATTAAAGATGTCCTTTCGGAATTCGTCGGTGATTTACCTGATGAACATGACCAAAGGTTTTTAGGAATTAGAAGAATAGGTCCTGGTCAATGGAGAGTTGATGGTAAAACAGACATTGATGATTTTGAAGAATTTTTCGGCCTAGAAGAAAGTGATAAAGATATCGCTACAGTTGGTGGATTGTTTTTGAGCCATTCCGAACAACTTCCTGCAGAAGGTGAAAAAATCACCATTGATGGTTTGGAAGTTACTGTAACAGAGTTGGACAATAGGAGGATAGAATCTTTTATTGTAAAAAAAATAGCTAAGAAATAATTTATAAAATCAACTAAATTACCTGGGTCTCATTATCTGTAATGTTTTGTATAATTGTGAAATATTTAATAAAAAGTGAGGAAAAATGGACGTAGAGTCAACAATGTTACCGTTAGGTACTAAATTGCCTGAATTTAATCTTAAGGGAATTGATGAAAAATATTACAAAAATATCGATTTTTCTGAAAATAATGGTCTTTTGGTGATGTTTATTTGTAATCACTGTCCTTTTGTAAAGCATATAAATGAAAAGTTAGTTGATTTTACTAACGATTTAATAGCTAAAAATATTGGTGTTATTGGAATAAACTCAAATGACAGCTCTCAAGAAAAGTATGCTGAAGATAGCCTTGAAAAGATGAAAGAGTATGCAGCAGAGTTGGGATATGAGTTTCCGTATGTAGTTGATGAAGATCAAACAGTTGCTAAAAATTTTACAGCTCAATTCACACCTTATTTTTTTCTTTTTAATAATAATTCTGAACTTATTTATAGAGGTCAATTTGATTTCTCTAGACCGGGAAATGAAAAACCTGTAACTGGAGAGAGTTTAGCTCAAGCAGTAGACGCTTACCTGAGCTCTAATGAGACTATATCTCCTCAATATCCAAGCATGGGATGTAACATCAAATGGAAAATAGATGAAGAACCAGATTACTTCTTAGAGGTTAAAGGTTAATTTAAATCTTGAGTCTGGACAAAAAGTCGTCTAGAACGAGCACAGTCAAGTTCAACAAAGAAAAGCCTTTGCCATCTCCCTATAATTAGCTCTGAATTAATTATTGGTAAAGTAATGCCGGTAGATCCAATTAATGTACCTCTTACGTGTGATCGGCCATTAACATTCTCATCTTCTTGCATATTTTCTGTTCTTAAATCCCAATCGTCATGTTCATAATAAGAATCAGAAGGAACAAGTTCTTCAATCTTTTTCTTAAAGTCATTTATATATCCTGTTTCAGACTCATTAATAACTACTGCGGTTGTTGTGTGAGGTGTAAAAAGTGTTACAGACCCATGTTTAATATTACTTTTGGAGATAATTTCTAAAATAGCTTCAGTGAAATCACAAAACTGATTGGTTTCTTCAGTGTCAAAATGAAGTGCTAAAGTTGCAGAATTGTTGCTTTCTGACTCATAGAGATTGACTAACTCGAAATCGAGTTCCGTAGCTCCAAATCTTTGTTTATTATTTTTCATCAGTATCAAATCTCATAATAACTCTTTGTGAAATTAATCACTATCTAATATTTGATTTTGATAATTCCAATATTCACATAGCTCATTATCTTGTGCATCTACTTCTTCTACTACTATAGGGTTTCCTTTTGCTATAGCTTTAGTCGCAACATTATCTTCCGCAATTCCTATTGGGAGAAGGCCCTTTGATGATGATACTTTCTGTGCTTTTCCATATATGTAATCTCCCCCAATAGAACCAAGATTTGTACCGGGTTCAATGTCTTGCTTAGCATAAGCAACAACTTCAACATTCCAACTTTGTGCACTCAACTTTGAATATTTTTCTAACATAATATGTCTGATTGTCCTTGGTATTTCTAGACTTGTTAAATGGTAAGGTCTAGCTAATGTCCAATACGGACCTTTACCCATTTTTAGGTACTCCATTTCATAGTTAACATATTCATCCTCAGAATAAATTACAGCAAAAACCCCTGGGGCAATTCCAAAGGCAAAATCAACAACTTGTGATTTATGCAGCAACCCTCCATCTTTTTTTGGAATATAATACTGGTTTATATTCTCATATGTTGCCTCTATTCCATGCATGCCATCAACATCTATATTGAAATTTAGAAAATTAGCAAGTGCAGTCATCTCAACCATTGTTTTTGTACCATCAACAAAACTCGTTAACATTTTTGGATTCATTTTTTTTAAAGAGGCTTCTTTTGTTAATGAACTAGGTGTAGCAAATCTATTAAAAGGGTTGTTTTTACCTTTTCCAATTGATATAACTTCAAAAGAAAGTTCTGTAGCAAAATTGTATAAATCGAGAGCAGCTACAGGCTCATCTCCATCCGCAACTGTCACTATAGCCCCATTCTTTTCTGCTTCTTTTCTTAAAGCTAAGCCTATAGTTGCTTCTGTTTCTACGTTTAATAAGATTAAATTAACCCCTCGATTTAAAACATTATTAGCAACAAGAGCCCCTGCTGCAGGTGTTCCTGTTGCTTCAATTACAATATCTAATTCAACATTGTCTAGAGCAGCAATACTATCAGAACATAGAACTCTATTATCTTTGAGTTTTTTATATCTATTAGCGGCAATGTCTAATTGGTTTTGGTTTCTATCAATAATACATACGAGTTCTACCCCGTACATTTTTGAAACTTGAGCAACAATCCCTTGCCCCATTTGGCCTGCTCCAACAAGCCCTACTTTTACGTTTTCGTTACGATCTTCTATAAAGTTTTTAAATTTATCAAGTTGGTTCATTTTAAATAATTTCTTTCTCAATAATTTCTAAATCTTTTTTATAAGTAATTTTTAGGTTTTTCTCCTCACCTCTAATTACGTGAGTTTCAAATTTGTTAAAGTTGAACATACTTTCTGTTGTATCAACCATACTAGTAATATTATTTTTTGATAGAAATGAGTAACATTCAAACAATTCTTTATATCTATAAACTTGAGGTGTCTGTATGTCCACAATTTTTCTTTTAGTAACAAAATTATTATTTTCTATATCGTAAAATTTACTGTTGTCCAAATATGGAGCTGCAGATCCAAATTCTTTTGCTGTATTAACCAAACTTATCAAAAGCTCTGAAGATATAAAAGATCGAGCAGCATCGTGGATTGCAACTAAACAATTATCCGTAGCTTTATTTCGTAAATGCTGAAGTGCGCAATACTCGCTTTCTTGTCTTGAATCTCCGCCCATAATTATTGAAACACTTTGATGTTCAGCTAATAGGCCTTCCAATGCTGTCATGTTTAACTCAGAAGAAACTATTATCAATTCATCAATTTCATTACTTTCTAAAAAAGTTTCTACAGGATATAGGACAAGCTCTTTGCCATTTACTTTATAAAAAAGTTTGTTTACTTCTGCATCAAAGCGAGTGCTTTCACCTGCTGCAAGTATTACGCCATAAGTTTTCAATATAAAACTATATTATGAACTTTCGCACACTTTGTGAATTTTTTTGAGGTAGTATTTAGTTCAGCTCATTTAGCTTGTGACAACCCTATAGATCAAATATTGCAAGAAGAGCAACTCCTAGAGCAATAGCCGTAAGTGTCATAGCAGCTACTTTATAGGTTTTTTTGCTTTTCCAGTCAACATTGCGTGCGTTAATGAGTGTTGCAATTGCTAGTACAGCTATTGCGATATCTGTAGATTCCATATGATGATTTTACCTATTTTTAAATTATTGCAATAGTTCTAATTTTATGAATCAATTAATGTTCAAAACATGGAATATAATTTTTTATTACTTGAAGATAACAAATTGTCTATTCAAAAAAATAAAACCTTTTTGCAATTAACCCAAGAAAATATAGATAACCTCAAAGAAGCTTACTCACTGATTTCAATCAATGAAATTAAAGGCAATAACCCTCTTTCCCCAAAAGTGATAGAACTTCTCAAAGATAATGAAGTTGTAATAAATTTTGAAAAAG
>JBEROH010000018.1:0-18055 GCA_041234785.1 Candidatus Actinomarina sp.
CTTCCGATCTCCAGAGGCCTCGGACGCTGGGTTTTCAACCCAGAAACGCCGGTTCGAATCCGGTCGGGGCTGCAACCTTCGGGGATGGTGTAATTGGCAACACAATGGGTTCTGGTTCCATTATTGAGGGTTCAAGTCCTTCTCCCCGAGCAGAGGCCCCGTCGTCCAGAGGCCTAGGACGCTGCCCTCTCAAGGCAGAAACGCCGGTTCGAATCCGGTCGGGGCTGCTTAAAGTTCAAATTTTTTATACCATCTTGGTGTATTTTTTTTGAACAATTCATAATCTTTTTCATCATCCAATTCAAAAGAAGTTTCATTTAAAAATAACTGATTGAATGAAATTTTTCTTTCGATAAACACTTCTAAATGTTTAATAAAACTATTAGCACCAAATTTAAAATCTGAATAATAAACTTTTCCTGCAATTAGAGGTGTTCCTGAATCTTTGCTTCTAGCAATTAAAATATCTATATTATTTAATTCAGCTTCAATGGTTTTTGCAATGTGTCTGTTGATATAAGGCAAGTCTGCGTGACAAATTACCCAATTTTCATAATTTTTAAAACAATTTGAAAATTCAATTATTTCTTTATTCAATCCAATTTCTTTACTTTTAAAATAATTAATGTTTAGGTCTATTGTTAGTTCTTCAATTTCTATATCTTGAGAAATAAGATATAAATCATTATTTTCAATATTAAAACTTTTGATAATGTTCAGTAAAAGACCTTTTTGCAATTTAATTCTTTTATCTACAGAAAGAATAGGAGAAAGTCTTGTCATAGGATTTTTAAAATTTTTGATAGGTATTCCAATTATATTTTTTTTATTCATATTCTCTAAATCGTTATACCATGCTATTAAAGAAACAAGAATTATGGATAGAAAAACTAAAATTATTGCGACTGTTGGCCCCAGTTTGTTTAGTGAAGAGAAAATACATAAAATAATTGAAGTTGGTGCAAATGTTTTAAGAATTAATTTTTCACATGGTTCATTGGAAGACCATGAGAAAGTTATTAAGTGGGCAAGATCTTCTCCTAAACAAGTCGCAATAATGCAAGATATTCAAGGTCCTAAAATTAGAACTGGTAAAGTTGAAAATGAAACTTATTTAGAAAAAAGTAGAAATGTAAAAGTTTCAAATACAAAAAAACAATCTACCTCGGAAGACATTTATATAAATTATGAACATCTAATACGAGATGTCAATGTAGGAGATAGAATTTTCATTGATGACGGTCAAGTTATTTTAAAAGTAGTAGAAAAAAATAAAGAAAATTTAAATTGTTTAGTTTTAATAGGCGGAGAACTAAGAGATAATCAAGGTGTTGCTTTGCCAGATTCAAATTTATCAGTTTCAGCAATAACAGATCAGGATATAGAACATTTAAAGTTTGGTATAAAACATGATGTTGATTTTGTTGCAGTCTCATTTGTTAGAAATGCTGAAGATATAACAATTGTTAGAAATATTGTTCCACCTGAAATTAAAATAATTGCAAAAATTGAACTTAAATTAGCACTAGATAATATAAATGAAATAATTGAGGCAGCGGATGGAGTCATGGTTGCGAGAGGCGATCTTGGAGTACAATTACCTCTTGAACAAGTTCCATTTGTTCAAAAACAAATTTTAGATGCCTCAAATTCCATTGGAAAAATTTCAATCACTGCTACTGAAATGCTTCAGTCGATGAAGACTTCATATAGGCCAACTCGAGCTGAGGTAACAGATATTACTAATGCAATCCTAGAAGGTTCGGATGCTGTTATGTTGTCTTCTGAAACTTCAATTGGAGATCATCCGAATAGGGTAGTTGAGGTTATGTCAATTATTTGCAAAGAAACGGACTCGAGAAATGATACTTCTGCATTAATGTTTAAAAAACAATCGAATATAGACACTGTCACTACTACATTAGCGAGAGCTGCTGTTCAGGTTGCAAACGATATTGATGCAAAAGCAATAATAGCTTTTACAGAAACAGGAAGAACCCCATTATTAATTTCAAATTATAGACCTAAAGCACCAATTATTACATTTACTTCTAAAGAGAAAACTTTAAAACAATTAAATATTTTATGGGGGGTAGAGCAGTACAGAATTGATCGAAAAGAAACAATTAACGAAATGCTTCAACTTGCAAATGATTTTTTAAAAAAAGAAAAAAATTATAATGAAGGTGATAAAGTTGTTGTTGTTGCTGGAACGCCACCGAATGTTGAGGCTGCAACCAATTTAATAAGAGTTCATAAGATTGGAGAAATTTAATGGGTCAAGTTATTGAAGTTAAGACTACAAAATTTAACAAAACTCTTATATTTGACTTAAATCGCACTGTCTCTGGTCAAGAGGGTATGACATACAATAACATATCTCAAGCTTCTCTTATGTCAGATGTAAGCTCACAATTAGCACTAAATTTATTTCAGAAAATTGATGATATTGAAACTATTTTTATTCAATCTAACATTGTAACAATCAACTTTAAAAGAAACTTAGGACCCGACCTACAAGAAGTTGAAGAAACCTTAAAAAATTTCTTTATTTTCTATAAGGAAGATTCAAAGTGAAAGTTGGAGTTACTGGAGCTTCAGGTTACATTGGAAAGAAGCTGACTGCCTTCCTAGAACTTTCAGGTCACGAAGTTTTTCGATTTGTTAGAAGAGAGCCTAAAAGTGAAAATGAAATCTATTGGAGTCCCTCTAAGCAAGAAATAGACTTAGAAAAATTCCAATCTCTTGATGCTGTAATACATCTTGCAGGGGAATCTTTAGCCCCTAAGGATATTTTTGGCTTCTTACCCTTTAGTGGAGGCAGGTGGTCAAAAGAAAAAAAGTCTCGCATATATTGGTCACGTAAATGGGCTGCAGAATTATTTGTAGATTCTTTCAATTCAACCAAGAATTATCCAAAGATTTTTATTTCTGCATCAGGTACTACTATTTATGGTGACCATGCTGATGAGGTAATTACTGAAAATACATTAAAATTTCATAAAGGAACTTTTGATCAACTTGTTGCTGAAGAAGCATGGGAAGAACCATTAAAAAATATTAATAAATCAGATCTAAGACTAGTTACTGCAAGAACTGGGTTTATTCTTGGTAAAGGAAATATTGCTACACAGTTAATAGTTTTAACTACTAAATTGAATATTTCTGGACCATTGGGTAAAGGCAATCAGTACTGGTCATGGATATCTATTGAAGATGTTTTAGAAGCTTATAAGTTTTGTCTAGAAAATGATACCATCAAAGGTCCTGTAAATTTTGTTTCTCCTATTCCTATGGAACAAAAAGAATTTTCTTCCCGTTTAGCCAAGGCATTTAAAAAACTTTCCATAATACCTGCTCCTCAATTTGCATTAAATCTTTTAATGGGATCTGAATTAGCACATGGTTTAATTTTCTGTAGTTTGCGTATTATTCCTGAAAAGTTGCTTAAAGCTGGGTTTAAATTTAAATATCAATTTATTGAAGATTATGCAGAGGTATTAAAGAAATGAGCAAGAGTTACGAAGAAAGAATGTCAGAAAAGTATAACTTTCTCAAAAAAGAAAATAATTCATTACAAAGTGACAATCAAGAAAGTATCTTAGAAGAACAAGAATTAGAAAAACAAGAATTAAATGAAAAAAATATTATTAGTGAAGAAACTTTAATGGTCCCACTTGATGCTTGGAAGACCGTACTCAATCAGCTTGGCAACCTCCATGAAGCTAGTCAACAAATGGCAGAAGCACGGGAGCGTGCTGCTAAAGCTGAAGCTGAGTCAGAGTTTCTAAGGGAAAAGCTTAAAAATACAAGACAACAATTAGAGAAAGCTCAACAAAAGAAAAAATTTTTTTTCTTTAAATAATTTTTTTAATTTTCATCTGAAACACCTTTAATAATATAAAAAGATATTATTAGAAGAATAATTAATGATCCCATGGCTACATTTCTTCCGAGGTTTAAAGTATTAACTATAACTCCCCAAAGTATAGGTCCAAGTATTGTTGCAAATCTACCTACTGTTGAATACAAACCATAAAATTCTCCTAAATGTTCTACGGGAGAGAGTCTTGTCATAAAAACTCTATCAACAGCAAATATTCCACCAATATTGAATCCACCTAAAACTCCAGTTACATAAATTAACCAAAGTTGGTCAAATTCAGTAGCAATTATTGCAAGAGTGAGCGATAGTATCCAAGATAAAATACTAATTAATATTAATTTTCTTGGCCCAAATTTATCAGCAGCTTTACCAAATAAATATCCACCAATTATAGACACTACAATTGCCAATGCTAAAATTTCTTGACTATCAGACGTGCTTAATCCAACTTCCTCAACAAGATATACTGCTAGTAGTCCACTAATTAGGGTATTGATTGCATCAGCATAAAAAAAACGTCCAACTAAGAAACGAGTTAAACCTTTATATTCAGTAGAGTGTTGCCATGATTTGTAAACAATTTTTAATGATGTAAAAATACTAATTGACACTTTTTTAGTAGAAGTAATTTTTTCTTAAATAAATATAAATGCAGGTAAAGAAAATAATAAAAACAAGATTGCAACCGATCTAAAAATTTCTATATAGCTATAACCGTTGTTTTGAAGAAATGTTGCAACTCCAAATCCGATTAGCGAGCCCATATATCCGAAAGCAACTCCTAAACCAGATATTTTCCCTCTGTTTTTGCTATTACTAACAGATACAATTAACGCATCATAGACTACTGAACCAAGATTAAATCCTACTAAAGAAAGTACGAAAAATAATACCGATATTTCTACAGAAAATGTACCAAGCATAAAGGTTGAAACTATACAAATTAATGTTGTAATAAGTAATAAATGTTTTTTTCCTTGAATCCCATCTGATTTTCTTCCCACCCATGGACCTAGAATTGCAACTATTATCATTGCTGAGGATGTAGCTAAGCCTAATTGTTGATCAGTCCAACCTTTTTCGCTTACTAGCCAAACTGAGAAATATAATCCTGGAATGACAAATGCGTAAACAGTATTTGCTAAGTCGTATAAAAGCCAAGAGATTAAACTCTTCCGTTTTACATTATCCATTAAGTTGCTTAATCGCTTCTTTAAGTCTTCCTAGACCATCTTCAAGCTCAGAATCACTTAGTGCATAGGATAACCTCATAAATCCTGATGTTCCAAATACTTCTCCAGGTACAAATGCAATATAGTATTCTTCCAATAACCAGTTACAAAATTCTTCGGAGGAAGTTAAATTATTAAAATTTCCATCACAATAATAACTTACATCAACAAAAAGATAAAAAGCACCAGTTCCATTAAGTAACGATAAATTTGGAATAGACTCTATAAGTTGTATAGCTTTTAAGCGCCTACGATTAAAAGCCACTTTCATTTTATTTGTAAAATCTAAGCCTTTTTTTAAAGCTTCTTCTGCAGCTAATTGTGTTATATTAGCCACATTAGAAGTTCCTTGTGATTGAATTTTTTTGGCAAGGTTTATAACTTTTTCATTGCTTATAATCCATCCAACTCTCCAACCTGTCATAGAATAAGCCTTTGAAACCCCATTAACAATAATTGTATTATTCATAACTTTGTCATATAAAGCAGGTGAAGGAGAGGTCTTGCCTTCATAAACTAAATGCTCATATAGTTCATCAGAAAGTATCCAAATATTATTTTTAATTACCCAATTATAAATATTTTCAGACTCTTGTTTTGAGTAAACAACCCCTGTTGGATTGGAAGGAGAGCACCATATTAGGAGTTTTGTATTAGAAGTTATAAATTTATCTAATTCCTCAATAGTTACTTTAAAATTATTTTCTCTTTGAGTATTTACGAAAACAGGTTTACCACCGACAATTTTTACTGCTTCTGGATATGTTGTCCAATAGGGTGTAGGAATAAGAACTTCATCGTCTCTATTTAAAATTGAGAACAAAGCTGTGAGAATAGCTTGTTTACCTCCGTTAGTAACAACAATATTATTCGGGTCAACATTGTATTCAGAGTAAAGAAGTGCTGAATTAGAAATTTCTTTTCTTAAAGATTCCAATCCAGCTGCAGGAGAGTATTTATGGTTTTTTGGATTTTCTGCAGCGCGCTTTACAGCATCAATAACATAATCGGGAGTAGGAAAATCAGGTTCACCTGCTGCAAATTGTATTACAGGCTTACCTTCTGCTAGCAACTCTCTTGATTTGTTAGAAATAGCCATCGTTCCAGAAGGTTTAATAAGTTGATTTAATTTAGCTATGTCCATAATTTTTTACTAGAGTCATTTTATCAAACATATCTACTAATTATGTTTGATAATTATTAAACTGTTGAAAATGGAACAATTAATATTTGGAAAACCTGTAGCAGATAATTTAGATGCTGAAAGTAAAAAAATATTTACTAACTTTACTTTAAATAAACGTAAACCTAAAATTTCAGCAATAACTGTTGGAGAAAATCCTGCATCGATGCTTTACGTTTCTCGCAAACAAGAAAAAGCTGATGAACTTGGTGTAATTTTTGATTGGAATAAGTATCCAGCGTCAATAACTCAAAAGCAACTTGAAACACATATAAATGAGATTTCTAATAATACAGATGGATTAATTGTTCAACTTCCTTTGCCTGATCACTTAAATCCAGCAGAAGTTATTAATTGTATTCCGCCCGAAGTAGATGTTGACGGATTAACTTCAGTAAATTTAGGTAAATTATTTTCTTTTAATTATCAGATAATTCCAGCTACCTCGTTAGCAGTTTTAGAAATGCTAAAATTTTACAGTATTGAAACAGTTGACAAAAACGTTGTTATTGCTGGTAGATCAAGACTGGTGTCAGCTCCCTTAGCTAAAATACTGTCTTCAAAAAAATTTAATGCTAATGTTACTGTAATCCATAGTTACACTTCAAATCAAAAACTATTTATTCAGAATGCAGATATCTTTATTTCAGCAGTTGGATCTGCAAAAATCTTTGATCAAGCATATTTCAAAAAAGGATCAACAGTAATTGATATAGGAATCTCAACTGTTGATGGTAAAACATATGGTGATGTAGACCCTACTGGCTTAGTAGACTATTTAAGTTTTAGAGCTCCATATCCGGGTGGAGTAGGACCTGTTACAGTATCAGCTTTGTTTTACAATCTAGCCAAACTTATTAACTAGTTGCCCATTCCTCTTCTGAAATTCTTTTATCCATATCTACTTTTCTCAATAAAAGAAATCCTATTATAAAAAAAGAAGTAATTACTGGAAGTGACAATCGAGGATTTCCAGTTGTTGAGCTCACATAGCTATATATTAATGGTCCCCAGATTGCTGCAAATCTAGAAATAACTGAAAAGAATCCCATAAACTCTCCCTCGGAGCCTTTTGGTAACATAGCAGCATAAACACTTCTACTAACAGATTGCAAACCTCCCATACCCATTGCTGTTAAAACCCCAAGAATTATTACAGGAAAAAATTGTTTTTCAGGAATAAAGTATGCAGCATTACCAACTAAGAAAATTAAAAACATCGTATAATACAATGTATTTTTTTGGCCTATTTTTGTTGCCATTACACCTGCTAATTTGGCCCCAAAATATGCAGTGAATTGGACTATTAAAAAGACAATAATGATTTGAGTTTGATCCAACAAGAGTACTTCAGTAAAAAATGCTGCAGACATGTTGATTACTGTTTGAAGTCCATCCCAATAAAATAAATATGCTATTAAAAAATACATTAAAAATGGAAATTTTCTAATTTTTTTTAGGGTATTTAGATTAGTGCTGTAAGCGCTTTTAAGGTAATTTTTATTAGTGGTTGAAGATTTAGACTCAATATATTGTATTTTTGAGAAGCTGAATATTGAGAATACTAGCCACCACAATCCTGCGAAAGAAATAGCAATTCTTGATGCAACAGCAGTATCAACTCCCAGTAAACTTGGTCCTAACTGAATTATCACAAGGGATAAAAGTAACTGAAGTCCTCCACCTAGATAGCCTAAAGCATACCCTCTTGCTGAAACGGCATCAATAGTATCTTCTGTCGTAATGTCTTTAAGTAAGCTGTCGTAAAAAACATTTGATCCGGTAGCTCCAAATTGTGCAAGAAAATATATTACTAAAGTAAGAACTACATCTCCAGATTGAGCAAAATAAAATGTAGAGGCAAATATTGCACCTCCGTAGGCGAATAACTTAAAAAATTTCATTCTATTACCAGACATGTCTGCGATTGCACCTATAGTTGGCATTATTAAAAAGAAAATAAATAATGCTGAACCAATAGCAAATCCCCAAACCTCAGAACCTGTGTAAAGCTTTCCTCTAAATAGGAATCCCTCATCTGGAACTACAACACTTACAAAGTAAACTGGTAATATGGCACCTAAGGTTGTCGTTTCATATGCTGATTTAGCCCAATCATAAAAACTCCATCCAAAAATAGTCTTTTTATTATTTTTTTAGTTCATTTTTCCCCTCATGAATGACTTTAATCAATTATTTAAGACGATGAATAAAAGATTTTAAAATTAAACAGATAAAGCGCTATATTTTATTTATGTTTCAAAATTGTCAAAGTAAAAACAACTTTTATTAATTGAAATTAAAGTGTTTAAATATTTTTAATAGAAAGTGAACCGTAATGGGATTTAAATGTGGAATAGTTGGATTGCCGAATGTCGGAAAATCTACATTGTTTAATGCTTTAACACAAGCAGATATTGAGTCTGAAAACTATCCATTTTGTACTATAGAACCAAATGTGGGGGTTATACCTGTAAATGATGATCGATTGTATGCATTAGCAAATATTGTAAGTCCTAAAAAAATAACTCCTACATCAATGGAGTTTGTTGATATTGCTGGATTGGTAGAAGGTGCATCAAAAGGAGAAGGATTGGGAAATCAATTTTTGTCTAATATTAGAGAAACTGATGCAATAATACATGTAGTTAGAGCATTTGAGAATGATGATATCGTACATGTTTCTGGAAAAGTTTCACCATTTGATGACATAGAGATTATTAATACTGAATTAACATTAGCTGACTTAACCGTAGTTGAAAAAATTTATGAAAGAGCAATAAAAAGTACTAAATCTGGACAAAAAGATGGATTGCCACTCAAAGAACTCTTAGAGAAAATACTTCCTGTACTTGAAAAGGGACAAAGCATACGCTCAGCACCGTTAAGTCATTCTGAATTAAAATTACTAAAAGGATATCAATTGTTAACTTCAAAACCTGTTCTATATGTTGCAAATGTTAGCGAAGATGGTTTTGTTAACAACCCACACCTAGATCTTATCAAAGATTTAGCCTCAAAAGAAAATGCAATGCACGTAACAATTTGTGCAGACCTAGAGGCAGAAATAGCGGATTTAACTTCTGATGAAAAAAAAGAATTTCTATCTGAAATCGGCCAATCTGAATCTGGATTAGATCGACTCGTTAAAACTGGTTATGAGTTGCTAGGTTTGCAAACTTACTTTACTGCTGGAGTGCAAGAAGTAAGAGCATGGACAATTAATAAAGGAAGTACAGCCCCTCAAGCAGCTGGAAAAATTCATACAGATTTTGAAAAAGGTTTTATACGAGCAGAAACGATAGCGTTTGACGATTATATTAGTTGTGGTGGTGAAAAAGGTGCAAAAGAAGCTGGAAAACTTAGATCAGAAGGCAAGGAATACATAGTCAAAGACGGAGATGTTATACATTTTTTGTTTAATAAGTAATTTTTTCTATTTAATTAATAAAAAAGGTTAATAATACGTTAATCTTTACGTTTTAATTCTTAATTTTTTTAAAGTATTACTTTAACTAATAAATATTTATAGGATAATTAAGCACGTGAAAGTAATAATTGTAGGCGCGCATCGAGAAGCTAAAGAGCTTATTAACAGAATAAGTTCTGGTTGGAATGTATCAGTTATTGATATAGATCAAGATAGATTAAGAAAGTTTACAACTAATAGACAAATTGAGAAAATTCAAGGAGACGGTACTTCAAATTTAGTATTAAAAAAAGCAGGTATTGAAAAAGCTAGTGCAGTAATTACATTAACTTTAGATGATGAAATTAATATAGAGATATTAAAAATCGCTAAGCAATATAACATTTTACGACTGTCGTCGGTAATTAACTTAGAGTCCAATTCTCAACTTTATAAAGATATGGATGTGGAAGTTGTTAAACCAGATATTTTGATTGCAAGAAGATTTGAACATATATTGGAACCAAGAAGAGTTGTTTCTCAAGCATTTGCAGGAGGTAGAGCAGAAGCTATTGAAATAGAAATAGGATTCGATAGCCCAGTTAGGGGTAAGTCCCTTAAAGAAATTGGTTCAGAATATTTTATTGTTGGTGCATTATTCAGAAAAGGTAAAGTTATAATCCCGCATGGCGACACACAGATAGAAACAGGAGACTTAGTAACTATTGTTTTACAATCGGGTGCTTTTTCAAAAGTAATTAATCTATTTTCTGGATCTGAGTCTAGATTTCCACTTGAATTTGGTAAAAATATACTAGTAGTTTTAGACGAAGATGAAAATTTAAAAAATCTTTCAGAATCAGAGTTCTTTACTCGCAATACAAAAGCAACGTCTATCAATGTTTTAACTAAAACTAATTTATTCGATAACAATATTGAATCAATTGAAGAGACTTTGAAAGCTGTATTAAAAGATCAAGAATTTTCAGTTCATGTTGATAATAAAATCTCTATCAAAGATATCGAAAAAATTGTCACAGAAGATTCTATTGGAACTATTTTTTATCCAATTGGAAATGAAACTTCAAAAACTAAAATTAAATCTCTAATAAACCTTTCTAAGAAGCATAAAACACCGGTATTATTTTCAAAATTAACTTATCCATATAAAACAATAGGTATCTTGGTTACTAATGATTTTGATGAAAATAGTGCTGCTTCTGCAGCATTTGATTTAGCTTTTTCAATGTCAGCTAAAATATCAGCAGTTAATATAATACAACCTAAATTTCTTCAACATGAAAGCAGTGAAAATATTAAAAAATCAATGGATAAATTACATGATTTTGCATTATCCCATGATGTTCAATTAGATATTGAACAGTTTGAAGGCAACCAGGCTAAAGTATTTTCCGATGTTTCGCAAAATTTTGATTTATCAGTTATAGGAACTACTTCTAATCAATCATGGCAGGATAAAAAAATTGTTGAATTTGTATCAAAAAATTCAAAATCCTCAATTTTGTTTGTTCCTAAATAAAGCATGGAAGAATTTGAAGCCTTATCTTTAGTCATTATCTCCCTAGGGGCATTTTTACTTCCATTAGTAGCTCAACGTATAAAAATTCCCGGTATAGTTTTAGAAATTGCTTATGGAATAATTGTCGGTCCAATTTTGGGTCTTGTTACCTCTTCAGAATTTATTTCTGGTTTGGCTATTCTTGGATTCTTATTATTAATGTTTTTATCAGGATTTGAGATTGAATTAGATACATTTAGAGAACAAGGATTAAAAACATTAGCATTACCACTGACAATTTATTTATTTACCGTAATTTCCTCTTTTTATATTATTAATTTTTTTGGATATCCAAATTTTCTAGCCTTAGTACTTTGCACAACTAGTGTTGATATTGTAATTACTATTCTTAGAAGTGATGGAACTATTAAGACAAAGTATGGCCAAACATTATTTTTTACCGCATTGTTAGCAGATATTTTAACTTTACTTGCAGCTACCGTCTATGCATCGTTTATTAATTCAGGAGGTCTTTCTTATACAAATCTAAATGTAATTTTATATTTCATAGTAGTTATTTTAGTTTTAAGAATCATAAGAAGAGTTGCGTGGTGGAACCCTCAATTGTTTTCAAGAATGTTTGATGGTAACGATCCTGATGAATTAGGCATTAGAAGTTCCCTTGCTCTTATGTTGACATTAGTTGGTGTCTCAGTACTTTTCGGTATTGAACCAATACTAGGAGCATTTTTAGCAGGTTCTATATTTGCGTTTACTTTTTCTCATAGAGGAACACTTGAAAGCAGTTTGAAAGGTTTTTCCTATGGGTTTTTAATCCCCATCTTTTTCATCAATATTGGTTTGAACTATGATATTAGTGTTTTTGCAGAAACTCAATTTTTTGTAGATGTCTTGTATTTATTTTTAATTGCAGTTTCAGTTAAATTTCTTCCATCATTGCTTTTGGTCTTTGCAAAAATTAAAATTAGAGACATTCTTGCAGGAGGCTTTCTTTTGTCTGCACGATTTAGTTTAATTATTGCTATGGCAGAAATTGGAGTCCAATTAGATTTAATCTCTAAAGAATTAGAGCAGCAAATAATTTTACTTGCTGTAATAACTGCAACATTTTCACCTATATTTTTTAAAATTTTTAGAATTAAAAATAAATCATGAACAAAAGTCTTGCTCTTTTTTTAAAAGGTGTTTTTATGGGAATTGCTGAAATAATTCCCGGAGTTTCCGGTGGAACTATTGCCTTTATTACGGGAATTTATGAAGAATTAATAGCCTCAATTAAATCAATAAACTCTAAAACACTAAAACTATTTTTGAAACTAGAGTTTAGAAAATTATGGATTCAAATCAATGGCAGGTTCTTATTGATATTGTTTTTGGGAATGTTCTTGTCAATAATATTACTTTCAAGATTAATTGTTTATCTACTTGATTATCATCCGTTTAAAATATGGGGTCTATTTTTTGGTTTGATTGTATCTTCAGCAATTCTTATTTTTCAAAAAATTAAAAATAATAACATAATTAATTTTATTTTTTTAATGACTGGATTAATGGTTTCAACATTCATAGCATTATCTGCACCATCCACAACTTCTAATTCCTCCTTCTTTATATTTTTATCAGGATCAATTGCGATATCTGCAATGATTCTCCCCGGAATTAGTGGATCTTTTATCTTAGTATTTTTATCTAAGTACGAATTTATATTAAATGCTTTAAATTCATTAGATTTCAATGTGATATTTGTATTTTTATTAGGTTGTGTTTTTGGGTTAATTACATTTAGTAGATTGTTGTCTTATTTGTTCAGAAGGTTTAGTGATTATATGATTAGCACTTTAGTTGGATTTTTGTTCGGTTCACTATTTAAGATATGGCCTTTTTTTCGTGTTCTAGAATACAGTATTGATAATGAACCTGTGTATACACTTCCAGTTTTTCCAAACTCCTCACAGTCTTTTGAGATAATTATGTTTTTATTTTTTTCATTTTTGAGTTTTTTTTCTATGTGGTTGTTAGAAAAAAAATTTAATACATTAAGTAACTCTGATTAGACCATTAAAATTAAAATATGAGATTAGGATTACCAGAACTTTTAATTATTTTATCGATATTGCTTTTATTGTTTGGGGCAAAAAGATTACCCGGACTTGCAAAATCTTTGGGGAAATCTGCAAAAGAATTTAAATCTGCACTTGAAGAAGAATAATTTTATTAGGTTACTCTCTATACTTTTTTTATTAATTTTAACTTCCTGTACTTCAGGAGAAATTACAGAATTTACTGATGGTAGTGAAGTTTATAGTGCAAGATGTTCTGCTTGTCACGGTAAAAATTTTGAAGGTAAAGTTGGACCGTCGTTGTCTGCAAACAGTCCTTCAGCTCAAATGCCTGATTCGTACTGGGTACAGACAATAACTAAAGGAAAAGGCTCGATGCCTGCTCAAAGATTAACTGATAGTGAGGTTCGATTAGTAATTGAATACATAAAATCTAAGTATTAGTTCTCTTATAATTTTCGTTCAATTTTTTAATTTTTGATAATGGTTCTTCTAACAGATTCATAACAGATTCAAAGAATCTAATCTCCACTTCCAATTATTTTTGAGGTTCCTGGAATATTAAATCTTGCTTTTTTACCAAGTTCAAGCACATCAGAAGTCTTTGAAAAATCTTTAACCATAGTTATGATTACTATCTATTTTTATAAAAAATCAATATTTCATAAAATTATATGAAAGTTTAAAATAATAACATTAAAATTTACATATTAAGAAAGGACGAAATATTAATTCATTACATAATTATTTAAAAAATCAAGAATCTTTAATCACATCTGCTGTTGAAGGAAAGACTTTATTAGACTATATAGATCGAAATGCTAATGAGTACTCTGACTATCCCGCACTTAACACACCAGCAAATGCTGAATATTCTGCTTGGGATTCAATATCTTGGTCTGAATATAGAGATACAGCAAAAAATCTAGCTAGCGGATTAATAGACCTTGGTTTAGAACCTGAAGATACTGCATTTATTATGTCTAACAACACTAAAGAACACAACATTGCTGATTTGGCAATTGTCTATTCGGGTGCTGTACCTTCTACTTTGTATAAGCAATTAAAGTACTCACAAATTGTATATGTAGCTAATTTAATGGAAGCTAAAATTGCAATAGTTGGTGATAAAGCATTATTTGAAGAAGTAAATAAGGCAAAAAAAGATTGTCCAAATCTAAAAGCTATAGTTCTGATAAATGATTATGAATATTATAAAAATCTAGATTATGTATATAGCTATCACGAGCTAATAAAAAAAGGTTCTGAAGTAAATGCATCAGACTCTTCAAAATTAGATCATGCTATTTCTACAGTAACACCAGATTCACTTGCTTGTTTGATTTTTACATCAGGCACTACCGGGAAACCAAAAGGTGTAATGATTTCTCATAGGAATGTTTTATGGACTATTGAAAGTTTATTTGGCCAAATGATACCTGCTTCACAATTTCCAAGAATTGTTTCTTACTTACCAATGGCCCATATTGCTGCAAGGGCAGGTGACCATTATCAAGCTATTTATAGAGTAGGACAAATATTTCCTGTGCCAGTGTTAGAGGATATGAGGGATGCGCTCCCATCAATAAAGCCTTCTGTATTTTTAGCTGTACCAAGAGTTTGGGAAAAATTTAAAGCAGGCTTGCAGGCAAGAATTGATGAAAATCCAAAAAAAGACTTAATTGATAAAGCAATAAAAAATGGACTTGAAAAAGTGGACTATGAACAAAGTGGCGTAAGTGTTCCTTTTGGAATAAAGGTTAAAGACAAAGTGTTCCAAAAGTTAGTATTTTCAAAATTCAAAGATGGTCTAGGTATTATGGATACTGAATATTTTGTAACCGCTGCCGCGCCTATGAACAAAGATGTTCACAGGTGGTTTCATGCTATCGGAATAGACATTACTGAAATATTTGGAATGACAGAAGATACTGGTCCAGCAACAATAGGCGTTCCAAAAAATGCTGCAGAACAATTTGTAAAAAAATTAAAAGCAGCTGGAGTGAATATTCCAAGTGTTTTGAATCCAATAGGAAAAGTTGGGATTCCAATTCCAGGTACTGAAATTAAAGTTTTAGAAGATGGGGAATTGTGTTTAAAAGGAAACCACGTTGCACAAGGATACTATAAAGCAGAAGACCAAACCTTAGAGACTTTTGATGAAAATGGTTGGTTGCACACTGGTGATTTAGCTGAAATTGCTGATGATGGTTTTGTAAAAATTATAGGTAGAAAGAAAGAAATTCTTATTACTTCTGCGGGTAAAAACATTGCACCTGTAGAAATGGAGGATCTAATTAAACCTCACCAACTTGTTGGACAAGTCTGTGTTGTAGGTGACGGTAAAAAATATTTATCAGCTTTAATAGTTCTTGACGGTGATGGTGGTGCTGCAGCTTGGGCTGGAGAAAATGGAATTGAGTATTCAATAAAAGATCTTGCCAAAAATGAAAAAGTAAGAGAAGCAGTTCAAGAGCAAGTAAATCTTGCTAATTCTCAAGTTGCACAAGTTCAACAAATTAAAAAATTTGTTATTTTAGATAAAGAATGGACAGATTCTTCTGGTGAACTTACGCCAACATTAAAATTAAAACGCAATGTTATAGCTGAAATGTATAATGATGAAATTGAATCTATGTATAAGGAGAGCTAAAAATGTCTACAGTATCATTTGAAGGTAAAACAGTCGTAGTAACAGGTGCAGGAAACGGACTTGGCAAATCTTATGCATTAGAATTTGCTTCTCGTGGTGCGAATGTAGTAGTTAATGACGTAGGAGGGTCGGTTGATGGCTCCGGATCTGCAAATACACCTGCTGATTTAGTAGTTGATGAGATTACGAAAAATGGCGGAGTAGCAGTAGCTAATTATAATTCTGTTGCCACTAAAGAAGGTGGTGAGTCAATTGTTAATTCAGCATTAGAAAGTTTTGGCGATTTACATGCTGTTGTAAATAATGCTGGAATTCTTAGAGATAAAAGCTTTTCTAAAATGACTGAAGATGATTTTAATTTGGTACTTGATGTTCACTTAAAAGGTACATTTTATGTATGTCAACCTGCTTTTAATCATATGAAAGAAAAAGGTTATGGAAGATTTGTCAATGTCTCTTCTCCTTCAGGAATATTTGGTAACTTTGGTCAACTAAATTATGGTGCAGCAAAAATGGGAATAGTTGGACTTACAAACGTAATGGCAATAGAGGGAGCAAGGTATAATATTAAAGCAAATATCTTGGCACCTAATGCAACTACTCGAATGACTGAGTCATTATTTGGTGAAGAGTTTGCTCAAATGTTTAGCGTGGAAAATGTGACACCTTTAGTTGTTTATTTAGCTTCTGAAAATTGTGAAGTTTCTCACGAAATTTTTACTTGTGGTGCTGGAAGATTTTCACGTATTGGTATCTCAACAGATGTTGGATATTACAATGCAAAGGCAACCGCAGATGACATTAGTGAAAATATTGAGAAAATTAGAGATTTATCTAACCCAGTTTATCCAGGAAGTATATTAGATGAAATGCCATTATTTAATGAGGCTATGCAGCAAGGGGATATGTAATTGTCAGAAATTCTAGTTGATAAAACCAACCCTGAACTTTTAGTTAAGGAAAAGCTGACCGAATTAATTAACTTTAGAAAAGAAAACAAATCTTTACAAGAGTTCTGGGGTAAACAATACGATTTGGGATTAGCTTGGGTTCAGTTTCCAGAAGGTGCTGGTGGTTTAGGGCTTAATCCAAAATATCAATTACTTATTACTGAAACTTTGAGGAGTGAAGGAATTTCGCAACAAAATAGAGTTGCGAACATTTTAGGTATAGGCATGGGTGCACCAACAATAATTGAGTATGGTACCCCTGAACAAATAGAAAAATATTTAAGACCTATGTTTACCACTGAAGAAATTTGGTGCCAATTATTTTCTGAGCCAGGTTCAGGGTCAGATTTAGCTAGCTTGTCAACTCGAGCTGTTGAAGATGATGACGGGTATCTAATTAATGGACAAAAAGTTTGGACTACTTTAGGACATTTAGCAAAATGGGGGTTGATTGTAACGCGCACTGATCCTAATGTTCCAAAACATCGTGGGCTTACTTTTTTTATTGTTGATATGGAATCAGATGGTGTAGAAGTCAGACCCTTAAGACAAATAACTGGTGAAGCAGAATTTAATGAAGTTTATTTTACTGATGTCAAAGTACCGAAAGAAAATATTCTTGGAGCTCTTGGTGAGGGTTGGAGAGTCTCTCTAGCAATTCTTATGAATGAAAGAGTTGCAATTGGCGGTAATGTACGTGAACGTGGAAGTGGTGCACCCGGACATTTAGTTCAACTATGGAAAGAAAAAAATCTAAACGATCCAGTCACAAAAGATAAATTAGTTTCATTATGGATTCAACAAGAAGCTGTAAGGCTTACGAATATGCGAGCTATTGAAAATCGTGAAAAAGGAACACCAGGTCCAGAAGGTTCAACGAGTAAATTGTATGAAGCTGAAATAAATAAAGCTTCATATGAGTTTGGTATGGAAATGCTTGGAAATGACGCTTTGTTGTTTCCTAGAGGTTATGACTTAACACAACCTGAATTAAATTTTGAGAATGAAACATTTGGTTTTACTGATACTCAAAGTCTTTTTCTTAGATCTAGAGCTAACTCAATTGAAGGTGGAACTTCAGAAATTATGAGAAATATAATTGCTGAGAGAGTTCTTGGCTTACCTAGTGAACCAAAAATGGA
>JBEROH010000005.1:0-10628 GCA_041234785.1 Candidatus Actinomarina sp.
GTTCAAATCCTGTAGCGCCCTAAAGGGTTTTTCAGAATTTTGCTTGTATCTTAAGGAATATTAAAAATAAATTGATCTAAATAGTAAGCACTATGTGTGCTTTTAGATGAAGTATAATCATAAATAACTTCTTGATTATTTTTAAATGTAGTTTTCGATACATCATCGTACAAAATTAAGGAGTCGAATATATATTTATATCCAGATTCCCATATATTTGAATTTGCAGAATTTGATGAGATAATTTTATCTACTTTAATTTCAAAAATATAATCTTCAGTTATTTCAAAAAATAAACTTCTTATTTTTGATATTTTTCCAGATGAATTTAGTGGATTCATTGTAAATTTTAATTCAGCAAATTTTAATGAACTAGATCTTATATTGACTCCCGAGAAATCAAATACCACCCTGTCTCCATCGGAAACACTAGTATTGTTTGGTCCATTGTTAATAAAACTTCCATCACTATCTGTGCTAGTTAAAGTTGGTGGAAGGTAATTGTAAGAGTTGTTAATTAAAAACTGTTTATCAAAAATTGGATTATTTTTATCCAGTACTGTACTTGTGTAAACTACTGATGATCCTTGTGGCCTCCAAGAAAAAATTGTAATCTCTTCAAATGAATACAAACCATTTGGGCATTTATTTGTAGTTAAGCGATTTTTTAATAGTTCACTGCCTAGAGGAATCTGATACCTAAACCCTGACTCTGAACGAATTACAGCATAGGCAAAACTACTTTGTATAGATTGTTTAGATGAGTTTTTAATTAATTTAACTTGTGATCCAGTTGCATGTCTCTGTTTTTGCGTACCTAGATAACCTCTTTCAACAGTATAGTTGCTTCCATTTTTAGAGGTGACAAGCATAAGTTCCCTACCAATGTGAAGAATTTGTCCAGATGTTGCTTGACTATCGTTTTTAAGTGTTATCGTGTTTGCTGATTCAGAAATATCATTTGTAGTATTTTCTCTTGTATCGTATAAATTTTTCGTAGTATAAAATAAGTCAATGTTGTCAGCAGAATTTAAGTTAAGACCTTTTGAAATATTTTGGTTATCTTTTAGAAAAAATATCGTGTCAATTTCGTTATTTGATGCTTGTATTTGAGTAATTTCATCTCCAATAAGAATCTCTCTTAATCCAACTGACTTTACTATTTGACCTGAATTGTTTTCTGCAAAACTAAAGAACCAGTATCCTTGTTCTAAGCTGCTTTTATCAAAAACAGCTGTTGTTTTACCAGAGGAAGTGGAGATACTATTTGGGGATATAATTGAAACATCACTTTCAAAAGGTTTAATAAAATAAAATTTAAAATTTTTATCCCCATTGCCAAGAACATTAATAGTAAAACTATTTGAGGTAACATTTACAATCTCTGCGGTAGACGAAGACTCAGTAAATATAGAATTTCCAACAGTTTCATACTTTAATAGTCCATTCTGATACATATTTATTGCACCATTATCTAGGTTGTTTAAATATGGGACACCACAAATAGATGTTGTATCTTCTATTCCTTTAAAAACCGTGGTGATTTGATTCGTCGAAATTAGAACTGATGGTTGATATCCGTAGCTTGCATTTCTATTAGAAACATTTTGTGTAGGAATCGTTGTTGTCGTGCTTGAAGTCGTTGTAGATGTAGTACTAGTTGTAGTTGAATCTGCTGGAGTTTCATTAGCTTTATTATCGTTATTTTCAGTGTAAGGTGTGGCTTTGCTTTCACAACCTGTCCAATTATTCATTACTTTTTTTGTTGCCGGACCAACATCGCCATCGGGTTTTAATCCTGCAAAATTTTGAAAATCTTTAATAGCTGAGATGGTTTGATTTCCTAAATATCCATCTTCTTCACCTGCATTGTATCCGTATCTATTTAAAAAGTTTTGAACATTTTTCAGATTGTTAAAGTTTATAGATGAATTATCTTCTGGTGAACAAACATAAACAGTTGTAGTGGTGGATGTGCTTGTAGTGTTTTCTAGAACAGAGCTTTGGCTAGTTTCTAAACTCTCTTTAATGGTTGAAGGCGTTATGTCTGTTTCAAGTAGGTTAATATCACTGCTTGGTTGACTACATTGTATAAATAACAAAAGAAAGGCGGGAATAAATAGTTTCTTTATAATACTAAATTTTATATGCATTGTTTTATATAAGAATATTATACGTTTTAGCTTGAAGCAAAGCTATTGTTATCAAAAAGGTTTGTTAGCTACAAGTTATTACTCTGTGATAATTTTTAGAGCTTTTAAAAAGTTTTAAAAAATATAAAATTACTTTATCTTTAAATACTAAAATAGCCTTTAAATATGAAAACTCCTTCAAGTAATTTAAATTATCTAATGAAATTAACTTTTTATGGTTTTCTTTTCTTTATTTTTCATATAATTACATGGAAAATCTTTAAATCATTTCTTTTTTCTGAATTTAGAACTTTTGTCTTACAGTTAATATTGTATTGTTTAGTCTTACTAATTTTTTTAAATTCAAAGAATAAAAATTATTTAATTTACATAATTCCTTTATTAATTTCATCATTCTTATATTTTATTACAGTAGTTACTTTCACAGATAGATCGTTAACGGTTGAGATGTTACTATTGCAATTTGAAAATAACGAAAATTTAAATAATGAATTAATTTATTATGAAATTGATCTTGATAAATATGTTGAAAAAAGAATAAATGAACAAATTAACAGTGGATTTATTCAAATTGAAGATGGAATTTATAAACTAACTAACAAAGGTAAGTTAGCAAGTAGTGTTTACAAGTTCTTTTCTAATTTTTACAGATGAAAAAAGAGCTTATTTTTAAAAATTTGCCTTTTCTGCTTATTTTTATTTTTTCTATTTTAGTTTTGGCTTCAAGATCTACAAACTACTTTGTGGGAGATTTATCTCACTTAACTTTAAATTCTTCTTATAACTTATTTCAAAATGGAGAATATAACTATGGAAATTCAAAAAACTATTCAACTGCAGTAAAGAACTCTCCATTATTCTCAATAATTCTTTCGATGGTATTTAAAGTTGTATTTTCGATTTATAATTTAAGCCCAGACAATCTTGTAATAGTATCAATTTACGTAGTAAATATAATTTTCGTAATTTCAGTAGTTATATTTTTTGATTTAATTAAAAAATTTACAAATTCAGTTAATGCAATTTTAATTACATTTTTATTTTTTTTGAACGAAGGTATATTAAATTCATTACTAAAAATCTCATCAGAAATCATAGGAGTGTTCCTATTGATTGCATGGTTAAACAGTTTTATTAGATTTCTTGATACTAAAAATATTAATTATTATTTTCTAATTATATTATTTAATTCCTTAATGTTTACATCTAGATACCAACTTTTAATAATCCACCTATATGGAATAATTACTATCATTTATTTATCAAGAAAACACAGATACAATTTATTTGTTGCACTTTTTCCGTTATATACATTAGGATTAAATTTTTATTTCAACTATAAAGTTTCATCAAATATCTTAGGTCACCCTTCTGGTGTTAAAGGTGATGCTTTAGGCGACCTAACTAAAAGATTCTTAAATTTAATATTGAACTTTTTTAATTACGATATTTTAGGAAACTTCGTTTTTATTGTTTTGGTAATTTTATTTATTTTTACATTTAAATATGTTTTTAATGAACAACAAAAACTTGAAACATTTTTTAAAAATCTTTATCGTCCAAATTTTGACTTTATATTCTTTTTTGTATTTTTTTTAGGAAATATGTTTTTGTTGATTATGACACTAAACCTTAATAAAGCGGACGCACTTTCGTTCAGATATGCAGTGTATTATTTTTTGTTTTTTGCAATTTCTTTGACTTTTGTTTCCAATAAATTTAAATCAATTCAGGTATTAATTGGTGTTGTTGTGATATCTAATTTCTTAAGTATACAAGCAACGTTAAAACCGGGAAGTTATTTAGACAACTGCCATTGTTCTGATTTTTCACCAACGACCATTGCTTATATCGAAGAAAATCTACAGTTTGATAATATATTAGGTTCTAGATATTTAACACAAATATGGTATTCCAAATATGAAGGTTTGATGATTGGTATCCCATTTTATTCAGATTACAACAAAGCATATGAACGAAACCTGTATCTTGACGAAGAAAAGTTTTTAGAAATTATCAAAGAAAAAGATATTGAATATATTGTGTTTTTTGAAGGCAAGGATAAAGTTGATAGATTTGCAACAAGAAATAATTATGGAGATTTTATTGGTAGTTTTTATTTTGAAAAAAGTAGTTATATAAAAAATATTATTCAATTAGATGATGGAAAGGTTATTCAGATTAAAAAAAACCAATAGTACTTTTATCGATGATTTATTTTTCTAAATTTCCAAAAATATCTTAAAGTATTAATTGAAAGATTTAATTTCCCTTTCAAAGTACCCCCTCCTTTAGCATTATTAAATTTTCTATCCAAGAACTCTGACTCATATTCAATTATTTCAACCCCTTTTTTCTTTGCTAAATATAATAATTCAGCATCAATCAAAAAATTATCTGGGAATGTATTGATATCCTTAATAATATTTCTATAGAATAATTTTGGTTGTGCATTTATGTCGTAAATTAATTCTTTGGTAAAAAAATAGCCAACAATTGACATAAAAAATGTAAAAAAATTATCTAAAATATTTCTTTCTTTTCTTCTGCCTTTTAATACGACTTTATCGGAATTTTGATTTTTTAAATAAAAATTTATGGCTTTGGCAACATCTTCTGTTGGGATTTGTAAGTCAGCATGTGTCCATCCAACAATTTCATTTACTGTATGTTGAAAACCCAATTTTAATCCACTGCCATATCCTATATTTTTCTTAATTTCCAACATGTCTAAATTTGGTGAATTGATTGTTAGTATTTTATTTTTTAAAATTTTATTTGTTTGATCAGTGGAGCCATTGTCTATAAAAAGAACATATATATTTTTGTTTATATTTGTAATATCTCTCCACTCATCTACTAAATAGTTGATATTTTTATCTTCGTTATAACAAGGAATAAGTAAGTCAACTTTCATATTATTTATTATAAATTTCATATTCTGAAGGTGTTCCTAGTACCGATGCAGTTACTAATTTATTTAAAAAGATAAATTGCTTATTGTTTAACACTTGAGTTAAGGTGTCAATGTACAATTCATCGTTAACGAAAAGATTATTTGTTTCAATAAAGTTATAGCCAAAATTAAATATTGATGACTCTTTGAAATAAAAAAAACCTAATAAGACTCCCTCCGGTTTTTGATTCTCTTCTAATTTTTGTTTACATAGAATGTGATATTTCTTTTCAGATTTAACAACCCAACCATATTTTGTAGGATTTTCTAACTGTAGATTTGTTGGAATTGTAGTAATTGTAGAAAACTCACATTCACTAAAATCATTGAAATCTAATTTTTCTTCAATAATAGCATCGCATGAACCAATAAAGATTTCTGAATTTGGTTCAAGATTTTGTGTTACATAAAATGCCGATGTAGCTTGACCGTTTGTAGTTTTTTCAATTAATATAATTTCATAATTTTCTTCAAACTGATCTAAAAAATCTAAAAATATTTTATTTTCATTTATTTCAGGTGTAACAGTAAAAAACCATTTATCACAGGCTGGAAAATTTTTCATTGCTTGTTCAAACATTGTTTCTTTACCAATTGGTAATAATGCTTTAGGTGTTAAAAAGCCTTCGTTTTTAAATCTCTCACCCTTTCCTGACATTAATAAAATATTGTATCTCATGGTGAAATTTCATATATTTTGTTAATGTAGTCTTCTTTAATTTCTCCTAAATAAAGTTTTGAAAATGATATTTTCTCATAACTAGGCACTTCTATAAAATTCTTGATTAATTGGTGAGTATTTTTTATCTTAATATTTGTAATAGTTACATGAGGTATCAAATCGTCACCAACAAAGGGGTAGTGGTATTTTTCTAAATTAACCATGTATTTCCTATCTAAGTTTACAAATTTATATGAAAAACTCGGTTTAAATTTTTTTAATAGCAATCTTTGTAAGGATTTTATTTGGTTATTATTTTTAAATTCAAACACAAGAGTGTTATAGCCTTTTTGTATATCATCATAAAAAATGTAAGATCTAGCTGAATCAATATTTATTTTTTCAAAACTAGTAAAATTTCTAAAATTTTTAACTAGTAAATCTTCATTATCATATAAACCATGCAGCAGTGTGAAATGAGGTATTTCGTTCACATATTTTTGAGTGTTTTCTAAATGAATAAATTTTTTTTTCCAGTCCATAATATAATCAAAAAATAAATCGTCCGGTTCTAAAAATATACCAAATCTCTTATTCATTGTTAAACCTAAAATTTTTGAATATTTCAAAATATACTTCTCTAGATAAATTTGGATAAAGTGTATTTTCAATTTTTATGACTTCAATTGGTTGACCGTGAGGAATTTGTAATTTATACATTTCACCATATTTTAAATTAAATAATTTTCCTAGCAAAACTCTTATTGGTCCTTGATGGGTAATTAAAAAAGTATCTCTATCAAGTGATTTCATTAATTCATTAATCCTTTTATGCATATCTTCATAATTTTCTCCTTCTGGATATCTAAAATCATCTTCCCTTTCAATTGAGCTTTTAAACTCGGGATATTTTTCAATAAATTCCTGAAAAAATAATCCCTCTGCTTTTCCGTAATTGATTTCTAAAAGTTTCTTATCAATTTTTGGATCATTTTCTAAATTAAAAACTTTATAAGTTTGTAACGCTCTATTCAAAGGTGATACAAAATATTCATAGGATTCAAGATTCATTTTCAAAATTGACTCAGGTAATTCACTACTGACTTGTATTGATCCTTCGTTGTTTTGACCATAAAGTCTTCCATCATTTAACTCAGTTTCAAAATGTCTTACTAAAATAATTTTTTCACTTTTATCATAATAATTTTTGACTTCGGAATAAAAATCATCTAAAAAATTAACAATACTCTTTTCGCTAATGCTGCTATTAAAATCCTTTAATTTTTTTTTGGAGCTAATTTCAAGAAATAGTTTTGAATATTTATCATATAAGACAGGAAAGTTTGATTTCCATTTTTGTAAAAATTGATCTTCCTCATATCTTTCATTTCTGTTTTCAATAAATTTTATTAAATTAGTTATTGAATTTTTTAATATATGAAAACAATATTCAATCATATGCTTTGAATCTATATCCAAATATTGTTTTTCTTGAAAAATTTCTCCTTTTTCATTTTCTTTATAACTTCTAAAGGATATCTGCTTATTAGTTAGATCAGATATATAATCATAAATACCCCTTCTAGAACTAAGAAAATCATTAAGCATAAGTCGTTTTGCTGAAAAAATATCAGGAAGTGATACTTTTGATACCAAATCTGTTCTATCCCAATCAAAACAAGTAAATGGTGATTGTACAACGTGTTGTATATGGCCTTTTAAATCATAAACCATTAAATGAAAGTAAAGCTCTTTTGGGTTATCGAATTTTAAAGGACCAAAAGTATCGTTTACTTTGAAATTTAGATCAAGATCATAATCGCTTGGTTTTAAGCTAAGAAGGCTTGTTTTTATTGAATCTATAATTTCAAAAGATATTTTATTTGTTATCGCTACAATATCAATGTCCGATATTTCTTCAAACGATTTATCTTTCACAGATCCCACAATTGATCCACTAATTACCGAGTTATTTTCATTTAAAATATGAAGAATATCAGAAATTAGTTTGTCTTCATTTCTCATCTTCAAATACATATTTTTGAGAAGTTTGGAAATTAATAATTTGGAATTTTGAATTAGCACTACCCAAAACAGAAGAAGCAGATACAATCTCTTGAACATCAAAATTTGAGGCCACAGTAGGAGTCATGCCACCATCAAGTGTCAGCTTATTCTTTCTGACTAAAGATTTTTTTATTAATTTATTAATAAAGCTCTCAAACTCTTTATTAAATTTTTGTCCTGATTCACCCGGTTTGTCGATACTTAAGACCATAATATTTGAGAATTTTCTCAAAATTAATTCAAGCTCTTTATCTTCAATATTTTTATCCAAAACAATGCCTAGATTTTTGTCTTCAAATGAACTTTGTAACTGTTGATAACCTTCGTTGCAATTGCTATGAAAAAATATTTCAAGATTATAATGAGCAAGCTCATTTATCCAATATGAAGGATTTTTTGACATTATGTGAAGTTGACTTTTTTTACTTTTCCAAATGTTAACAATTTTGTCTAGTTTATCTAAGTTTATTGCAATATTATTTTCATTATATGTTTCATCAATTAAATCAATGTGAATAAAATCTGGATAATTTCCTATTTGTTGAAAAATTGAATCAACTTCGTCATTATTATTTAAATGAATTGCAATACCAAGTTTTTGAAATTCTTTAAAGGTTAACCTTCTATGGAGAAAATATGCAACAATAAAAAGCGTTCCTGCTAGTAGAAATCTGTTCTGAAAGAAATTCAAATTTGTCGCTGATCCAACTGTGTATTGAATTGAAAAAGAAAAAATAGAAACGCAAAAAAAATAGAAAATTGAAATTTTTATTCTATCTTTTGGTACTTTAAAGTTAAATTTAGAATTTAAATAATATGCGATACATACTCCAAAAAACAAACTTATCAAGTTTGCAATAAAGTCATCTAAAAACAGACTTAAAAAGCTTCTTAAGGCAGACTCGATTGATAAACTTAAAGCACCAAAAATTATGTACAAAAATAAATATCTATATTTGTAGATTATTAAGTTGAATTCATTGACCATAATAACTATCAGGCCCATGTTTTCTAAAATAATGTTTTTTAGAAATATATGACTCTATTGATTTTGAATTTGGATTTATTACTTTAGTGTAAAATGCCATCTCTGCAAGGTATTCAATTATTTCTGCATTTTTAAGTGCTTCTTCAATCGACTTTCCCCAAGCAAAAACTCCATGACGAATTGAAAGAATGCCTGGACTTTCAATTAACTCAATTTTCTCCTCCTCAAACTTTTCTAATATTTTAATACCTGTGTTTAATTCATAATCATCCAGTACTTGCTTTTCAGACAATTGATTAGTCACAAAAATTTTATTTTTTGAAAAATCAGAATGTGTTGTTCCAAGATTTTCAATTGGAGTATTTGCTTGTGCAAATGCTGAAGCAAATTTAGAGTGGGTATGAATTATTCCCCCAATATCAGCATTTTCTTTATATAATATCCTGTGCGTTGGTTCATCAGATGAAGGTTTCAATTTACCATTTATGACGTGTCCGGAAAAATCAACTTGGACCATATCATTAAAGTTATGTGTATTTAAATCAATTCCACTAGGCTTGATGACGAAACTTTCTTTATACCTTGAGCTAGCATTTCCAAAATTTTGAATTACTAAATGTGATTTACTTAGCTTTAAATTAATGTCATAGACTTCTTCATTAACTTTTTTTAAATTCAAAATGTACAATTCCTCTCTGAGTAAATTTATTTGCTAAAATCATAGTGTTTATGCAATTAATCGCTCACAAAATTAATAATAGTAAATTTTTAGATTCTGTGCCTAATACTTATGGTGTTGAAATAGATTTAAGAATGGGACCTAATAACAGACTAGTCCTCTCTCATGATCCTATTTGTGAAAATGCAGAGAGTTTTGATAGCTACTTAAATCAATTTAATAAATCATTTCTTATAGCAAATATAAAAGAAACTGGAATAGAAGAACAAGTAATAGAAAAATTAAGGAAAAAAGATATAGATTTCTTTTTATTAGATGTTGAAATCCCATTTATTGTAAAAAATTATAAAAAATTTAAAAAATACCTATCTATACGTTATTCAGAATATGAAGACATTGAAACTGTATTAAATTTAAAACATGCAATTGATTGGGTTTGGATTGATACATTTAGTAAGTTGCCAGAATTAGATGAAGAACTTAATGATTTTAGAACGTGTCTTGTTTCTCCTGACCGATGGGGAAGAGAAAGTGAAATTGAAACATACATAAATGCAATAGATGTTGAGAACGTTAAAATCGAGGCAGTAATGGCTGAGCTTAAATATTTAAATAAATGGGAATCAAAAAGTGAAAAATAAATTAACTGTTGGAGTAACTCTACATAAAGAAAGCATCAAAGATTTAGAATTCTCAATAGATAACATCAAAGATTTAAATAACATAGAAATTTTAATTCACGTTGACAACAACAAAAAGCTGTCTAATTTAGTTAAGCATGAATTACCCTTTTTAGGAGTTATTGAGTCAGATACAAATGTTGGATTAGGAGAGTCAAGAAACAAACTAATAAAAAGTTGTACTACTGAATGGATTACATTTCTCGACTGTAAAGATAAATTAAACCACGAATTACTTTTATCAGAAATTTTTAAACTTGACTCTTCGATAGATGCTTATTTTTATCAAATTGAAAAAATTTATAGTAAGACAGAAAAAGTAAGAACTTTAAGTATTTCACAATCAAAATACAAACTTTTATGGTTAAATTCAATATTCAAACTTTCCAATAACGCAACTGCTAAAGTTTATAATGTTGAGTTTTTAAAAAATAATAATATATA
>JBEROH010000006.1:0-13071 GCA_041234785.1 Candidatus Actinomarina sp.
CTTGTTGAACTTGATTATCCAGATGCTCTTACCGGTGGTTTAAGAAGGTATGCTGACAATGCAAAATCTTTGATAGAAAAAACTAGATCCGAAATAACAAGTGCTTTTATAAGTGAATCATTAAGAAAAGATATATCTAAAATAACAACAAATGAATTATAAATATATTACAGGAAAAGTTTTAGAGATTCCAAATCCAGAACGTTGGGCCTCTTTAGATCAATTGCTTGAATGGTGGCCTGAAACTTTTGTTTCTGGAAGTAAAAATGAATATGGCATGAAATTATCTCCTAAATTAGAAAAGTCAAAAATAACTTCAAATTATACATTTGAACCTAGGTTCCAAGGTGGGCCAGGTTTAGTTCATGGAGGAATTTTATCTGCAGCGTTGGATGACCTTATGGGGTACGCATGTGTAATTCATGACAGGTCATGTGTTACTGCAAAATTAGAAATAAATTATATAACTCCAGTTCCTGTAGAAGTAGAATTTCAACTTGAAGCTTGGGTCACAAAAGTTGATGGAAAAAAGCTTTATCTTGAATCCTCTATATCTAGTAATGAAAATATTCACATAGAGGGAAGTGGTCTTTTTATTGATCTAGGAAATTATCCAGGACAGTTGTATCAGCAAAATAAAAACTATCCGTAAGTTATATTTTATTTACTAGAAAATAACTCATTGACTGAATACTTATCATTGGATTAACACCTGAACATCTGGGAAACGTTGATGAGTCTGCAATATATACATTATCTAATCCATGTACTTTTCCATTTAGATCTACTACACCTTGACTCGGATCAGGATGAATTCTTGCTGTTCCCATTTGGTGAGCTGAGCCAAGAAGCATTCTGAATGGTTGATTTTTTATTTTTCTAATCTTATTAATGAATTCTTCAATATTTTCTTTTGAAGTTATTTTCCAGTGCATTGTTGGTGAAGATGCAACCATAATCTCCTCTGCACCAGCCAAATAGTTTGCTCTGACAAGGCTTTCAATACCGTGAAGTAAATTTTTATGATCAAAGTCGTTTAAATTATAATTCCAAAGATGTTGAGGTTTTTTATTAATAATTGAACCTGAGCTTGTGTCAGAAGTTAAAACAATGCCACCAGACCAATGATTGTAACTTTTAATAAAATCTTCAAACCTATCTTGGTTATTAGGAAAAAATGGAAAGAATAGACTTGGATGCATAGGGAGTCCTTCTAAAAGGTAACCATAGTTGTTTTTCATAAACAAATTATCATCAGAATAAATTCCCTGCATTGAGCCTGCCCATGGTTTTTGTTCTTCTGAAAACTTACCTGCTACACCAGAAACAGGATGTAGTTTTAAATGTTGACCAAGGTGTTTGTTCTTGTAGCCGCTATTCAGCAATATTTGTGGAGTATTAAGAGAACCAGCTGCAAGTACTACTTTATCTACAGCAATAGATTGTAATTTATTTTCATGTTCTACATTTATATGCGTTGCTCTTCTATTAGATAAAACAATGCTTTTTATATTTGTGTTACTAAATATATAATCTTGATTAAATTTATCTTTAGAAAACCATACTTTATAAGACGAATTTATACTTTTATCATGATGACCAAATGTACTAAATCCAGTTTCAGTACAATCAGTATTGCTAGTATTCCGTGGAATGATTTTATAATTAAGGTTATTAAGTTTTAAACCTTCAGCTAGCTTAAGTTCTTTTTGTGGGATGGTATTGTTTGCCACATCCACATTTAATTGATTACATATATATTCCATACCGCTTTTGAATTCACTGGAGTTGAAATAATTTTTTTCTCCTGTAAGAGAGTCCCATTCACTCAGTACTTTGTCTGGAGTTCGAAGAGAAGTTGTCCAGTTAATACTAGTTCCACCTCCAATTGCGGATCCAGCTAAAAGTAAAACTTTATAACCTCTTGTTTGTTGAATTGCAAAAGTTTCATAGAAATTATGATATCCGAATGTTTCATTATTGATTTCCCCATTTGCATAGTTACCTTTATCAAATATCCCAACTTCATACTTTTGATTAAGTAAATTGGCAGCGACGCCTCCTCCAGAACCACTTCCGATAACGGCCACTTCAATACTTTTAGGAAGTACAATTTCTTTTTTTTCAAGTTTAGAGTTTTTAATAATTGGATAATTAAAATGCTTATATACAGAGCCTTCTCCATTTAGTGACCTTGCAGTACTTAATCCAAATAATGCTGTAATACCAGAACCAAGTTTTCTAAAAAGTTCTATGTCTGAATTTTGTAAATTGTTTATATATTTAGGAATATTTGAATTTTTAATAAAAATTTTTCTTACACGAAATGAGAAAAAAACAAAAAATATTTTTAACTGAAATATTTCACTTTTATCCGGGTAATTATTAAGAATAAAATTAAAGTAATTTTCAGAGTTTTTTCTTTCTTTTTCGTCAAGATATGGGTATAAATTAGAGAAAATTGTGTTAAATGAATGAGAGATCTTTTCTTTCATATAAGTATAATTCTACTATGGCTGATGTTGATAATACTTTTACTGCTAGTAAATTAAAAAATATATCTCAATGTCACAGTTCATATGGAAAAAACAATCAATTAGCAAAACCTAAATTAGATAGGTGGAAGGATTTAAACAACGCCATAATTGATTGGATTAATAACAATGCGCTTGAAGAAACTTCTATTAAAATTGCTGAAAAAAATAATTTTCAATTTTATGACAAAATTCAGAGGGCAATTCTTTCAGATTTGTTTGCAAGATTTAGATTAATATATCCTAAAAAGGGTGCTGATTTTAATCACAATTTTCCAATTAAAGAAGTTAGTAGAGAAATTAATGGAGATGAATATGCGTTAACAACTTATTTTACTTATGAATTTATAGATAATGGTACCTCTGAGTTTATAAAGTTAAAAACTGCATTTGATCCCGAGCCAGAGTTAATTGATAAAGCAATAATAACAAAACTTAAACATGAAAACGAAGAATTTTATACTGCGTCATTAGAAAGAGAAGATTTAGAAGAAATTGAGTTAATTGACAATCCAGACGAAATAATAGACAAACATTTTAATATTTTAGAAAATTTTTTGAACAATAGACAGAGTAGAAATCCAGGAGAATTATGCAGCAGGGGTTGTGATATGGCTTCAAGGTGTGGACAGTTTCCATTGGTTAATATAAAAAAACTTACAAATCGCATAAGGGAAGTAAAAATCTCTAAGACAAATACAGTTAAATTACAAAATTGTGAACGTAGAGCTGCTTGGAATATTCAGTACGGGATTCCGCGAGAGGATTACATAGAATATGAGTCAGAGTCGTCAGGAACAAAATTTCATAACTACTCACAGGAAATGCTAGTAAATAATAAAAATTTTATGGATGACAATGACGTTGAAAGATTTTATACATTGACAGAACAAGAGGAGCCAATAACTCGTGAAAAATTGTTTTTCAAATACAAAGAACTTATTGAAAAATTAAAACCGTATAAGAGTCTAACTATTACAAAGGCTGAGTTTAACTTAGGGTTTACTATTGTTGCTGATGGAAAAGGTTTAAAAGAAGGTGAAATTGTAGACAAAAAAGTTGCAAGTATATTTATGGGAAGAGCTGATTTAGTAGGCAGAACTGATGGAACTCCAGTAATTATTGAATTAAAAACAAGACCTGAACTACCAGAAGATTTTCTTGAAGCTCAATTATATGCACTTGGCGCATCAAAATTGTTAAATACTAAAGAAGTATCAATTCTTCATATATATTTGCCAGATGAAGAATCAAGCATAAAGGAAAGAATTTTTTCTGAAAGTGAATTAAGAGAAGCAGAGCAAAAATATATCTCACTTGCAAAAAAATCTGCTTCATGGGTGCCGTACGATGCGTTAAGTCCTCAATTTAGTATTGGTGAGTGGTGTGAGTTCTGTGAATTTAAAAGTACTTGCTTAGAAAATAGATAACTTCATCTTTAGACTCTAATAAATATATAATAATTTAGATGGACTTATCAAAAACGCACATTGAACTTGTAAAACAGGTATACAAAAACCTTGAAAACAATTTAATCAAACTTAGAGAAAGAAAGTCGGACTCTCTTACTTTGGCTGAAAAAATTTTATATGGTCATGCTACGAATATAGATGAAATCTCATTTAATAAAGGAGAAGATTTTGGAGATTTTATGCCAGATAGAGTAGCAATGCAAGATGCAACCGCACAAATGGCTTTACTGCAATTTATGCAAGCAGACCTTCCCCAAACAGCCGTACCGACAACTGTTCACTGTGACCACTTAATACAGGCATATCAAGGAGCTAACAGTGATTTACAAGTTGCAAATAAGACCCATAAAGAAGTTTTTGATTTTTTAAGGACAGCATCTCAGAAGTATAATATTGGATTTTGGGGTCCAGGTGCTGGGATTATTCATCAAGTAGTTCTTGAGCAATATGCATTTCCTGGAGGAATGATGATTGGCACGGACAGCCACACACCTAACGCTGGAGGGTTAGCAATGATTGCCATAGGTGTTGGGGGTGCAGATGCCGTTGATGTGATGGCAGGAATGCCATTTAACACAAAAATTCCAAAGCTTATTGGTATTAAGTTAACAGGGTCACTAAAAGGGTGGTCTTCTCCAAAAGATATTATTTTAAAAGTTGCTGAAATTCTTACAGTAAAAGGTGGAACAAACGCAATTGTTGAGTATTTCGGAGAAGGAACAAGGAGTATTTCTACTACTGGAAAAGCAACTATTACTAATATGGGAGCTGAAATTGGAGCAACTTGTTCTATTTTCCCATTCGATGAAAAAGGGGAAAAATATTTAAAAGCAACAAATAGAACTGAAATTGCAGATTTAGCTTTTAAAAATTTGCACCTGCTAACACCAGATCCTGAAGTGCTTGAAAACCCAGAAAATTACTTTGATCAAGTTATAGAGATTGACTTATCAAAACTTGAACCTCACATAGTTGGTCCGCATACCCCTGATTTAGCGAGACCTATTTCAAAATTAAAAGAAGATGCAATTGCGAATATGTATCCTTTAAAAATCTCTAGTGCTTTAATTGGATCTTGCACAAATTCATCATACGAAGATATTGGAAGAGCAGCTTATATTGCTAGGGAGGCAAGTAAAAAAGGATTGAAGTCAAGAGTACCACTAATGGTTACTCCCGGTTCTGAAATAACTAGAGCAACAATTGAAAGAGATGGTTATTTAAAAGATTTGGAAGCAATAGGTGCCACCGTTTTAGCAAACGCTTGCGGTCCATGTATAGGGCAGTGGAAACGTGATGATATAAAAGAAGGCGAAAGTAACTCAATTGTATCCTCTTACAACAGAAATTTCCCCGCTCGTAATGATGGTAATAAAGAAACCTTGTCTTTTATTGGATCTCCGGAAACAGTTATTGGATTAGCATTAGGTGGCACTCTTGATTTTGATTTCCTAAATGATACTTTAATTAATGATAAAGGTGAAGAGGTTAAGCTAACTCCACCTGTTGCTGATGAACTCCCATCTAAAGGATTCAGCGAGACCTTAGATGGATTTATTCAGCCTACAGAAGGTAAGAATAACGATATCATAATAGATTCAAATTCAGATAGATTACAAAAATTAGAACCTTTTGATACCTTTAATTCTAAAAATTTCATTGAATTGACTGTTTTGATGAAAGCATTTGGCAAGTGCACAACTGATCATATTTCGCCAGCAGGCAAATGGTTAAAGTACAGAGGTCATTTAGAAAATATTTCACAGAATCTGTTTATTGGTGTTAATAATTCATTCACTTCTGAATCAGGTATAGGTATCAACGTTTTAAATAACGAAGAAGTTTCTTTACCAGACCTTGCCAAGGAGTATCATTCAAAGGGTATGAATTGGATTGCTATTGGTGATGAAAACTATGGCGAAGGTTCTTCCCGTGAACACGCTGCTATGGAACCGAGATATCGAGGATGCAGAGTTGTTTTGGTAAAGAGTTTTGCAAGGATTCATGAAGCAAATCTTAAAAAGCAAGGAATCCTACCTTTAATATTTAAAAATAAAAATGATTATGAAACAATTGATTATAACGATAAGTTAACAGTTTTAAATCTTGAAAACTTAAACCCTGATAGTGAAGTTGTTATTAACGTTAACAAAGAAGATGGATCAAATTTCGATATTCTTACTTTGCATAGCTTATCTGAAGAGCAAATAAAATGGTTTAAGAGTGGTTCTGCGCTTAATTATATTAAATCAATTTAATGGAAAATTTTGCAGACAAGATTAGTTCTCTTAGAAGAGAATATAGTGACAAAAAAGTTGAAATTTCAGACTTGAACATCAATCCGTTAACACAATTTACTAACTGGCTAGATGAAGCAATAGAAAGTAAAATTTATGAGCCAAATGCTATGGTCCTAGCTACCTCTATTGATAATATGCCAAGATCTCGATATGTCCTTTTTAAAAATATTATTGAAGAAAATTTAGTTTTTTATACTAATTACAACAGTCCCAAAGCTATGGAAATTGAAAAAAATCCCTTGGTTTCTGGAATTTTTTATTGGCCTGAGATACATCGTCAAGTTAGATTTGAAGGATTGATATCAAAAACTAATCCTGAAATATCGGACGAATATTTTTATTCTAGACCAAGAGGCGGTCAGTTGAGTGCGTGGGCTTCAGATCAAAGTAAGGTTATTAATAGTAGAGAAGAAATTGAAAAAGAAATAGAAAACTTAGATTTAAAGTTTCAAAATGAAACTATTACTAGACCGCCATTTTGGGGTGGTTATAAAATTAATGTAAACTACTGGGAATTTTGGCAAGGAAGAAAAAATAGAACTCATGATAGGTTTTGCTACACTCAAGAACTTAGTAATTGGATAATAGAAAGATTATCACCATAATGAGAAAAATTAAAGTTACCAAAAATTTTATAAACTCTTCAGAACATTCTGTTCTTTATGAATCTGGAAATACAAAAGTGTTGATTACAGTTGCGGTATCTTCAAATTTACCTGATTGGTTATTAAATTCTAACAAAGGTTGGGTAACAGCTGAGTACAATATGTTACCAGGATCTTCTGGTAATAGAATTTCAAGAAAAGCATTCGAAAGTGGAAGGTCTAAGGAAATCTCTAGGTTAATTGGAAGATCTCTTCGGGCAGTTTGCAATTTAGAAATAATAAATGGTTATTCATTTACAGTTGATTGTGATGTTTTAGAGGCTGACGGGGGAACAAGAACTGCGTCTATAAATGGTGCTTGGTTAGCGTTAAATGATACATTCGAATCCATGGTTAAGAATAAAAAACTTCTTCAAAACCCACTTATTAGTAAATTAGGTGCAATATCAGTTGGAATAGTTGATGGTGAATTTATTGCAGATCTTGATTATAAAAATGACTCAGCTGCAGAAGTTGATTTAAATTTAGTTTTAAATGAAGATTATGAAATTCTAGAAATTCAAGGTACTGCAGAACGACAACCATTTTCTAAGGATGATCTTGATAAACTCTTTGTTATTGCCAAAAAAAGCGTTGAAGAAATATTTAATATTGAAACTTGATTGACATGGATATTTTACTTGCAACTAATAATAAAAATAAAGTAATTGAGCTTACTAAAATTTTTCAGTTTTTTAATTCTAAACATAAAATAATACTTCCCAATAAAAATTTAGTTATTGAGGAAAATCAACCAACTATCGAAAAAAATGCAGAAAAAAAAGCAAAAGAATATTTTAAAGTTTTTCGAGTTCCAGTGATTTCTGATGATTCAGGACTTTTTGTAAACGCACTAGACGGAAGGCCAGGAGTTAATTCAAAGCGATTTGCTGGAGATTTTGCTAGTGATCAAAATAATATTATAAAATTAATTTCTGAAATGGAGCACAAGAACGATAGGGAGGCAGTGTTTAAAACAGTTCTATGTTATTTTGATGGAACAAGAGTTTACTTTTCAAAAGGTGAATTATACGGAGAAATTACTAGCGAGCCTAGAGGAAATAATGGATTTGGATATGATCCGATATTTCAAGTGAATGGCTTAACTCTTGCAGAATTGAACCTGGAAGAAAAATCTAGTATAAGTCATAGAAAAAAAGCTTCATTAGATATGGTCAGATTTTTAAATGAAATTTAAAACTCTTACTCTATATATTTGTTTATTTTTATTTTTTTCAGCATGTGAAGTTAAATGGGATATGAAGCTTGAGATAAATGAAGATTACTCAGGTAACTATTCTATAGGAGTTTTAATTGATCAGGAAGCTCAAATTTATGCACTTGAAACCGGTCAATCATCAATTGGAGGCTTGGATTCAATACTTTCAAACCTGCCAGAAGGATTCGGTTCGAGTATTTATCAAGATGGAGATTTTCTAGGAATTTTAGTTAGAAATAGTTTTACTGACTCAAATGATTTGTTTCGTCAATTTGAACTTCTAAAGTCTGAGGAAAATACTGCGTTACTTGTATTACCAATTGAAGAAATTAAAATTGAAACATCTGAAAATGAAATAAATATTTTCGGTACATTTGCTGAAATATTCGTTTCAGATGATGAAAGTATAGAAGGTTTTAAACGGATATTTGATGGACGTTTAATAATTAAAGTTCCTGGAAATATTAAAGAACCAAAATTAGACAATATAATTGATAACACTATCATTTTTGAAAACGATGGATTATCTGTAAAAACTTTTAATGTAGTAACGAATTTAGGACAAAGTTTTCAATATGTTTGGTTGATATTAATTTTATTTATGATTCTATCTTTATTCGTTAGACAACAATTAAAAAAGAAGTAATATTGTTTAAATGATTAATATTAAAATTATTTTTTAGGTGCAACGTAAAATCGTTGTTACCCTTGCTGCGCAAGGGTTTTTTTTTAAATTATGAAAATAGATATATTCGACACAACTTTAAGAGATGGTTTCCAGCAAGAAGGAATTTCACCTTCAGTTAAAGATAAGATTGAAATTGCTAAGTTAATTGATAAACTTGGAGTATCTTTTATTGAAGGAGGTTGGCCAGGTGCTTCTCCTAAAGAAGAGGAGTTTTTCAAACTAGCAAAAACTGAACTAAATCTAAAAAATTCAAAGCTAGTTAGTTTTGGCTCTACAAGAAAATTAAATTTATTAGCAGAAGAAGATCCTCAAGTTCAAGCACTAATTGATGCTGAAACAGAGTATGTGTGTATTGTTGGAAAATCTTCAAAGCTCCATATTACAAAAGCATTAGAAACTAATGTAGAGAATGCTATATCAATGGCTGTTGATACAATCAATTATTTAGCATCTCTAAATAAAAAAGTATTTTTTGATGCCGAACATTTTTTTGATGGTTTTAAAGATGATGAAATAACAACATTAAAAATTTTAGATTCAATTTTAAATTCTAATTTAAATTGTTTTATTTTTTGTGATACCAACGGAGGAACTTTACCTGATGAAGTACACAAAATTCTTTCAAAAATTTTAGATAAATATCCAAAAAATAAATTTGGTGTACATTTCCAAAATGACAATGGATGTGCAGTTGCAAACTCGATGGTAGCAATTGATTTAGGAATTAATCATGTTCAAGGAACTATTAACGGATATGGGGAAAGAACTGGAAATGCTGATTTGTGCACTCTAATCCCTAATCTATCCTTGAAAAAAAATTTTGAAACTATTCCATTAGAGTCTTTAAAAACTTTAACTCAAACTGCTAACCATATTGCTGAATTAGTAAATGTTTCAATAGATTCAAGACACCCATATGTTGGTTCTTCAGCATTCACACATAAAGCCGGCTTACATGCATCTGGAATGTTAAAAGACAGATCTCTGTATGAACATATAGACAGCTCATTAGTTGGAAACTTTACCAGAACTACAGTATCTGAATTAGCTGGGAGGGCAAGTGTTTTAACTAAAGCCAATGAACTGGGGATTTCTTTTGATAATAATGAAGCGAAGCTTCTAATCGAAGAGGTCCAGAATTTAGAACACAAAGGATTTCAATTTGAAGCAGCTGATGCTTCGCTTTACTTACTTATGAATAAGATAAAAGGTAAATTACCCAATTTTTTTACTTTTGAAAGCTATCGAGTTTTCTCAGAAAGGAGAAGTTCTGAAAATGTAGTATCAGAAGCTGTTTGTAAAATATTAATTGGTAATAAAAGGTATGTAAAAACTGGCGAAGGGGTTGGACCAGTTGACGCATTGAGCAAATCACTAGTTTCAGCCTTAGAAAATGACTATCCAGATGTAAAAAAGATTAAACTTCTTGATTATAAAGTAAGAATAATTGACAGTTCTGATGGTACAGAGGCAAAAACAAGAGTTTTAATAGAATTTACAGATAGAAAAAATAAATGGAGCACAATTGGTGTCCATGAAAATATAATAAATGCTTCATGGAATGCATTATGTGAAGGATTTAATTATTTTTTTCTAACTTCTAAGTAGATATTTTCTTCTTACTAAATATATAATCTTTATAACGAGGGGTTAATATTGAATCAAAAAAAAATTGAAAATTTACTTAAAGAAAACAGAAAGTTTTTACCATCAGAAGTTTTAGTAAAAAATGCAAATGTTACTTCTGAATGGTACGAAGATGCAAAAGCCAATCGACTCAATTTCTGGATGAAACAAGCGTTGAATAGAATCACATGGTTTAAAGAACCAACTGAGATTTTAGACGAATCAAATGCACCATTTTATAAATGGTTTAAAGATGGAGAATTAAATGTTTCATACAATTGTCTAGATAGACATTTAGAGACTGACGGAGACAAGATAGCTTATTTTTGGGAAGGTGAACCTGGAGATTCTCAAACTATTACATATCAAGATTTGTATGAAAGAGTATGTAAATTATCAAATGCATTAAAAAGCTTAAATGTAGTTAAAGGTGATAGGGTAGCTATCTATTTGGGAATGACGCCTGAAATAGTCATTTCTATGTTAGCTTGTGCAAGGATAGGTGCAGTTCATTCAGTGGTTTTTGGTGGATTCTCAGCTGAAGCTCTTGCCGATAGAATAAATGATGCAAAAGCAAAAGTTGTTATAACTGCTGATGGTGCATGGAGAAGGGGAGAAATCGTTCCTTTAAAAAATAATGTTGACGGCTCTTTAAAGTTAACTGATTATATTGAAAATGTGATTGTAGTTAAAAGAACTAATCAAGAGATCCATATGGAACCAAATAGAGATCACTGGTATCACGAAATTACTGAAATTCAAAAAGCTGAATGTGAACCAGAAATAATGAATGCAGAAGATATGCTTTATATTCTTTATACTTCGGGAACTACAGCAAAACCAAAAGGAATTGTTCACTCTCAAGCTGGTTACTTGACAGGGGTAACAACTACACACTATGAAGTATTTGACATTAAAGAAGACGATATTTACTGGTGTGCTGCAGATTGTGGATGGGTTACAGGACATAGTTACATTGTTTACGGTCCTCTAGCTAATAAAACAACAAGTGTTATGTATGAAGGTGCTCCTAATGCTCCTAATGAAAAAAGGTTGTGGAGTATTATAGAGAAATATAAAGTAAACATTTTTTATACTGCACCAACAGCAATAAGAGCATTTATGAAGTGGGGTACAGAGCATCCTTCTTCTCATGATTTAAGTTCTCTCAGAATTTTAGGTACAGTTGGCGAACCAATAAACCCAGAGGCATGGATGTGGTATCACAAATATATTGGAAATGAAAAGTGTGCAATTGTTGATACCTGGTGGCAAACAGAAACTGGTTCAATAATGATTTCACCTTTGCCTGCCTTGACTAGCACGAAGCCAGGTTCTGCATGTGGCCCACTTCCAGGTATTGAGACCATTATTATTGACAATGAAGGTAATGAATTAGGAAACGGTGAAGGAGGGTTTTTAGCAATTAAGTCTCCTTGGCCATCTATGTTAAGAACTGTTTACGGAGATGATCAGAGGTACATAGATACTTACTGGTCTCAGCACAAAGGTTTATATTTTGCAGGAGATGGTGCTAAATATGACGAAGAAGGTTATATCTGGCTTCTTGGTCGAGTTGATGATGTAATGAACATTTCAGGACATAGAATCTCTACTGCCGAAGTAGAGAGTGCTTTGGTTTCTCATCCTGCAGTTGCAGAAGCTGCTGTTATAGGTAGAAAAGATGAGATAACCGGAGAAGCTATAGCAGCATTTGTTTCACTAATAGGAGTAGACCAAGGAGATGAAAATTTAATATCAGAATTGAGACAACATGTCAGTGACAAAATTGGACCTATCGCTAAGCCCAAAAGCATAGTAATTACAGCTGATCTTCCAAAAACAAGAAGTGGGAAGATTATGAGAAGATTGTTAAAAGACATATCTGAAGAAAGAAAACTTGGCGATGTAACGACACTTGCTAATGCAGATATAGTATCTGAGCTGCAAAAAAGAGCGATTATTTCTCAAGATGAATGAAAGAACTTTTCACTGGAATTCACCAAAAGAGATATCTGAAAAAGTTATTCAATTAGATAAAGAAGAGAGAATAAATTTTTTTCGAAATTTAGATATGTTTGAAGTTCCAATGGGTTCACTAATGGGGTTCACCAAAATACAAATTGATGACGAAGGTAGTGTTTCATTCTACTGTAAGCCTGAAGAATTTCATTACAATCCAATTGGAAGTGTACATGGGGGATTTGCAGCTACTTTACTAGATTCCTGCAATGGAGTAACAGCACAATGCAGTTTAAATAAAGGATTCGTATCATTGACATTAGATCTCAAAGTTAATTATTTACGCTCTATGTCTGCTGAAACCGGTGAAGTAATTGCAACTGGAAAAATTACTAAAAGTGGAAAGAAAGTAATTTTTGTAAATGGAGAAATAAGAGATAAAAATAATAATTTACTAGCAACAGCAACTTCGACGGAATTGGTAGTCAAAGTAACATAATTAAAGTGCGGATGAGAGGACTCGAACCTCCACGAGCAAAGCTCACTGGATCCTAAATCCAGCGCGTCTACCAGTTCCGCCACATCCGCTAAAATGTCGCGTGGGTCGCCGGGGACTTGAACCCCGA
>JBEROH010000024.1:0-23293 GCA_041234785.1 Candidatus Actinomarina sp.
CAGAAATTTTTTCACCACTTCGAATTTCATGTTTCCATTTATCGATATTAGAAATAATATTTTCTATATTCTTATATTTTTCCAATAGTGTCGAAGCAGTTTTGATACCAACACCTTTTATTCCAGGAAATCCGTCAGAAACATCTCCTACTAAAGCTAAAAAATCAGGTACTTGGAATGGATAAATTCCAAATTTTTCATAAACATAATTTGAAGTAATATATTTTTTATATCTTGTTGAGTACATTTGAATATGTCCATCCTTAATACATTGCATTAGGTCTTTGTCTAAAGAACCAATAATTATTTTTATTTTTTCATCTTTAAGGGAAAAACAAATTGAAGCAATAGCGTCATCAGCTTCAAATTTTTTCATTGAAAAAAGTTTTATACCTAAATACTTTGTCACTTCTTCTGCAAGGGGAAATTGATTTAAAATTATTTGGTCAGAATCTCTACTTGATTTGTATCCTGGATACATTTTATTACGAAATGATTCAACTGTGTGATCAAATGCAACAGCAATAAATTTGTAATTTTTTTTAAGCGATTGAAGGTGGTTGATGTAACCTTTTAAGGCTCCTACCTCAACTCCCTTTGAAGAAACTCTACTTGGATAACCAAAGTGCGCTCTATATAGTTCATATGTTCCATCAACCAAATAGAGCTCCATATGAAGATAGTAATTAATTTGTGAGCTTAAAAAGCAAAAATCCCGATTGATCTTGCGACCCTTCGGGATTTTCTGTTCTATCTTCTTTTCAATCTTGCGATATCTTTTCTGATAGTGTTCTTTAAATATACGGTAGTTTTCTTACTTACGCAAGAAAAATACTAAAGTATTTTTCGCGAACTTATAGATCTACTATCTGCTCCCAGGCTCTATTGTGATGGCCAAAATGAGAAAAAAGTGTATCTTCGGTATAGTTAACATCAAGAAGTTTTAATCTTTCAATAATTGCTCCTGGTTTCATATTGAAGTTCCCAATAAAATCATTTAAGACTGCTTCGTTGACTTTTTCTGTATCAAAAGTATCTACTGTTAATTCGTATGGCTCTGCCTTTCCTATGGCATAAGATACTCTGACTAAACATTTATCTGCTAGTTTATGACTAACAATGTTTTTAGCAAGATGTCTAGCAGCATACGCACCAGACCTGTCTACTTTGCTTGGGTCTTTCCCTGAAAACGCACCCCCACCAACAGGAACTGAAGGCCCGTAAGCGTCTACAACAATTTTTCTACCTGTTAGTCCAGTATCTCCGGCAGGACCACCTTTAATAAACGAACCTGATGGGTTTAAATCTAAAATAAAATTAGATTTTATAATTTCTGAAACTAAAGTGTTCACTTTATCGAATAATTCATCTAAGTTAATTCCTGCTTGATGTTGAGTTGACACTACAACTTTTACTTTTTCTCCACCAGAGGTTACTTGCACTTTTGAATCTAGGTCTAAATCAGGACTTTGATGTTGTAGTTTCCAGAGAGCTTCTTGAATCCTTCTAGAGTAATCAAAAGTTGTTGGCATAAAGCTATCAGTTTCATTACTAGCAAAACCGACCATAATTCCTTGATCACCAGCTCCAAGATCTGAATCATCTTCAACAGCAGAACGAATTTCTTCTGATTGTGGTGTTAAAACATTTAAAATTTTTAACTTAGTTAAATCGAAATCTTCAAAACTGGTTTTTATAGTTTTTTGTAAAGCAGAATTAACAATTGCAACAACTTTATCATCATTAATTTCTGCCGTATCACTAATTTCTCCGCCTACAACAACCAATCCCCCATCGTCAGTTCCTGTTAAAAAAGTTTCAACAGCTACTTTGGATTTTTTATTTATTGATAATGCTTGTGTTAAAACTCCATCAGAAATTAAATCTGCAATCTTGTCAGGATGACCTGGAGATACAGTTTCTGCGGTAACATAATTTTTCATTTTATAAGCTCTCCTTTACCTTTTTAGTAGCTTCTACCATATTATTCAAACTTTCTTTAACTTCTTTCCATCCCCTTGTTTTAAGCCCACAATCTGGATTTATCCAGATATTTTTATGGTCTAAGCTCTTACTGAGTTGAGTTATTCTTTCAATTGCATCATGATATTGAAGAACTAATGGTGAATGAATATCATAAACACCCGGCCCAATAGCTCCTCGATATTTTTCTTTAAGAGTCGGATTGACTAAGTCCATACCGCTTCTCGACGCTTCAATTGATAACACATCAACATCTAACGCATTTATTGCATCTAAAATTTCATCAAATTCTGAGTAACACATGTGTGAGTGAATTTGTGTTGAGGGTTTTACTTTAGAAGCAACGAGTTTAAAAGAATTTACTGCCCAATCAAGATACTCTTTTTTGTAAATTGGATTTAAAGGCAAACCCTCTCTAATTGCAGGTTCATCTATTTGTATAATATTTATTTCATTTGCCTCAAGATCTAGCACTTCACTTTGTAAAGCTAAACCAATTTGAAACGCTACATCTTTTTTTGAAATATCATCCCTGTAGAAACTCCATTGTAAAATTGTTACTGGTCCTGTCAACATTCCTTTCATTTGTTTTTTTGTTAGACTCTGAGCATATTTTGACCACTCAACTGTCATTGGATTAGTTCTGTACACATCTCCATAAATTATTGGTGGCTTTACACATCTACTTCCATAGCTTTGAACCCAACCAAATTTTGAAAATGCAAAACCTTCTAAAAGTTCCCCAAAATATTCAACCATATCATTTCTTTCAGCTTCGCCGTGAACTAGAACATCTAAACCTAACTCTTCTTGAATTGAAACGGTTTCATGAATAATTTCTTTAATTCCAGTTTTATAATCTTCATAACTAAGATCTCCATTTTTAAATTTTCTCCTTAGTTGTCTTGTGTCCCCTGTTTGGGGAAACGAACCAATTGTTGTTGTAGGAAGAAGAGGTATTCCTAATACCTCTGATTGTAAATCTAATCTTTCATTTCTAGACATTTCACGATTGAAGTCTTCATGGCTTAAATTTAATACTTGTTCTCTAACAGAATCTACATTTCTTCCAATTAAATTTTTGTCTGCTTCGGATCTAGCATTTTCATATTTTTCAAGCTTCTTTAGCTCAGAAGAATTTTCTATTGCATTTTTAAGCACATTTAATTCTTCTAGCTTTTCTTCAGCAAATGATAATATGTCTTTCAAGTTGTCATCAAAGTCTTCTTCCTCTTTTAAACTATGAGGGACATGCAAAAGCGAACATGATGTTGAAATTGAAAAATTATTTATATCTAATTCATTTAAAAATGTAAATACTTCTGATAGATTACTTTTCCAAATAGTACGACCATTAATTACACCGAGATTTACCTTGAATTTATTTGCAATATTTTTTATTTCATCCTTTGAAAAAGACTCATAGCAATTATCTAAATGAATTGAATTTAGATCTAAATTTACTATTTTGTCAATCAAGCCATCATATTTTCCAAAGTATCCAAATAGGTTAACTTTTAAAGGTGAACTTCCGACCAATTTCTCAAATGCGTCAAAAGCCCCAGAGGGTAATACATGTCTACCAACTCCAACGGAACCTTCATCTAGCAAAACTTCCTCGAAGCCTATTTCTTTAAGCTCATTAAACAAGTCTTGATATGCTTGAACAAGTTTTGAAATTTTTTCTTCGTCAATATTGCTAGTTTTAGAAAGTGTAAGTAAAGTAGCTGGTCCGATTATTTTAGGTATAACTTTTAAATTATTTTCTTTAGCTAAATTCATATCATGAACAAACCTAATTGTTGTTGGAAGAAACTCTTTATCCCAATCAATTTCTGGAACTAAATAGTGATAATTAGTATCAAACCATTTAGTCATGTCTAAAGGAGACTCTTCTTTATTGTTTACCACTCCACCTCTTGAAGCTTTAAAATAGTTAACAAGGTCTAAATGATTTGTGTAGCCAAATCTCTTTTGAGGAATACCTAAGTGAGTAGTTGTATCTAAAACTTGATCATAAAATGAAAAATCTCCAATTAAAAAAGTATTTGCTCCACTTTTAGACTGGGTAGTCCAATTCATAACTATTAAATTATCAACTGTCTCATTTAATTTGTTGATGTCTATTTCTGATTTCCAGTATTTTTCAACTGCCCATTTGTATTCTCGTTTTACTCCTACCCTTGGGTAACCTACTAAGTTGACACTACAATTCATTTTTAACCCCCTATTTTAAATTTAAAATCTGAATTTAAATTCGTAACAATTTCTTTAAATGCTTTACTTCGATTTAATGTATAGAAATGTAAACCATCTACTTTAAAATCAATTAACTCATTGCACAAATTAGTAATATAAGAAATTCCAAAATTTCTTTCTTGTTCTATTGATGTACATGATTGAAATCCATTTACAAGTTCTTTAGGAAGGTTAATGTCACAAATTTGTGCAAACCTTTTTGCCTGTTGAAAACTAATTAGTGGCATAATACCCGCATAAATAGGAACTTGGATATTGCTTTGCTTAATTAAATTGTAAAAATTTATATATTCTTGTGCATCAAAAAATAATTGGGTGGCTGAAAATGTACCTCCACTTTTTACTTTAAGTTCAAAAATATCTCTTGTCTGATTTTTATCTTTATCTTCTGGGTGACCTGTTGGAAAAGCTGCAAAACCTAGGTTTTTGATACCCTTTGTGGAGAGATATGAAATTAAATCACTTGCATGAGGAAAACCTGTTTCCATATTTTCAATTTCATCTAAATCCATTAAAAATTCGTCTCTAGGACAATCTCCTCTGATAATTAAGAATGAGTCGATACTATTTTCAGAATATAAAAATAAAACTTTATCAATATCTTCTTTTTCTTTATCACAGCTAGTTATATGAGCAACAACATTAGTGTCTGAATACTTTTTCAAAATTTCTACAGACCTGATAATTTCACGATTTTTTGACAATCCCGCCCCATCAGTAAATGAGACAAAAGCTGGATTGTATTTTGATAAATCTCTAACTGTATTCTCATACGAAATGTACTCCCTCTCGTTTCTTGGAGGGAAAAATTCGAATGATAACTCTAAATTATTTCCAAATACCATAAATTTACTTTTTTAGGCATTTTGATTGAAAGGCTATATTTTGCTATGTGCCACATTGTTTTAGCACCTTGGATAGCCGTCCAGGTTGCTGAGGAATTAACCTCTCAAAATGCAATTTAATACTAACTAATTTCTTAATTTAAACAATTCAATTACATTATTTCTCAAGAGCTAGAATTTTAATTGACATGATTAAAGATCTTAAAAGTATTTCTAGCCTTTTACTATCAGTAGCTTTCTCTTCCATAGGATTTATTGCAGCAATTACAGTTACAACTCTTGCTGCTCGTGAAGTATCGAGTAGTCCTCTTTTTCTTGGATTTCCAAACGCCGTTGGAGTCGCCGGAGCTGTTTTGGGAACACGAATGATTTTTTTACTGTCTAATAGGTTTTCAAGATTAACTGCTCTAACATTAACATTTCTTACAGGGGCCATTGGTGGCCTAATTTTGTTTTATAGTTTGGTAATTAATTCTTTTCTTTTTTTAATTTTTGGAGCATTTATTCTCGGAATAGGTCAATCAGCAACACTTCAAGCTAGATATGCTGCGTCATTTATTTCAAGAGAAAAATTTACAGCAACTGCTTTATCATTAGCTGTTTGGTTTTCTGTTTTTGGTTCAGTTTTTGGTCCAAGATTAATTAGTAGTTATTCAGAATTTTTTGACAATATTTTCAACTCAGAGTTAATTGTTGGGTATATAGTCGCTCTATTTGGAATGTTTTTTGCTTCATTGTCAATGCTTGCTTTTACATCAAAAAATAATTTATTGAGAAAACCTTCAATTATTGAAAATCCAATAGCTCAAGAGATTAATGCGAAGAAAAGTGGAAATCTACTATCTCTAGTGTTGGTTTTGAATCATTTCATAATGGTTGTGATTATGTCGGCAACACCCCTCCACATTCAAGATATTGGTGAAACTGTAAAATTAGTTGGTGTTGTAATTAGCTATCACACACTTGGTATGTTTTTATTCTCTCCAATTCTTGGAAAATATGTTGATAAGTTTGGATATAAATACTTCACTTATGCGGGAACGATAATACTTCTCTTGAGCTGTTTGATTATCTTGTTATATCCAGAACCTACGGGGTTAAAAATTGGACTATATTTACTAGGACTAGGATGGAACTTTAATTATGTTTCAATTAGTGCAGCAATTTCAAAGTTTTCTACAAAATTTAAAACTCCATTAAACATTCAGAGTGACTCTTATGTATTTATTGGTAGTTTTGTAGCACATGCTAGTTTAGGTTTAAGCTATCTAATGATTGGATTCCAAGGTTTGATTTTTATAGGAATATTCGTAAGCTTATATCTGATTTACAACCTAAAAAACTTACATAATTTAAACATATAACAATGAATATTAAATTTAGCTTGGAAGAAGGGTATCTCATCGGGGCCGATAAAAAATTAGCAAAGATTATTCATCAAAATGGGCCAATATATTTTTCTAGTCGAAAAAGCGATCCATTTGATTCACTGATAGGGATTATTGTCTCACAGTTTATATCTGCTAAAGCAGCTTCAGGTATAAAGGTAAAAATCTTAAAAAATTTTAACAAATCTAATTTTCAATTAGAAGATTTTAAAAAATTAGAAATTCAAGAAATTAAACAACTTGGAGTAAGTCTAAATAAGGCAAAATCTATAAAATCTGTAGTTGAATATTTTGAGAAATTGAATATAAAAAAAGAGATATTCAAACTTACAGATTTAGAAAGAGAATTTGAACTGTCAAATATCTTTGGAATCGGACCATGGAGTATTGACATGTTCGAAATCTTTTGCGTGAAAAATAAAAATAGATTTTCATCTGGTGATGCGGCTCTTAGAGCAGCAATGCTGAAATTGAAAATGGTGAGAGAACATTCAAATTATTCAGACTATGAAATATATGCTGAAAAGTGGCATCCATATAAAACCCATGCTTCTCTACATCTTTGGAAGTTTATAGAATCTTAGATAGAAACTACAACATCCTTAATAGGATGTGGAATTGGTGTAGGTCTGATTTGTAAGCTATCCGTAATTCTATAATTATTAAAATTTTGTATAAATTTATAAATTACATTTTTAAATAAATAGCTAGCAAAGAACTTTCCGAGACATGTATGAGCACCACCAGCAAATGGAAAGTAGGCATTATTTTGAAAACTTGGGTTTACAAACCTATTTGGATCAAATATTTCAGGATAATCCCAAAATCTATTGTCATGATGCAAAATTAAAGGACTTACAGTAATATATGTGCCTTCATTTAATGTATAATCTTTTAGTTTGGTTTCGTTCAACACATACCTAATCGAAAACGGGACAGGAGGATAATATCTGATTGCCTCTTTAAATAGTGACTCTCCAAGGATTCCATTCTTTAAAGAAGAAATATCTAAATGATTTATTTCATTTGCCTCTTCTAGCAAATTATAAGAAAATAATTTATCTTTGGAAAGGTTATATATCGAGTTAGTTAGGGTAATTGTTGTAGTGTCATGTGCAGCAAGTAACAAAAATATCATATGCTCAGCAATTTCATAATTACTCAGACCTGCATTAGTATTGTTAGTTTTAACTAACTCTGCAAAGAGCGTATTTTTACTATCTTTATTTACTAAGTCTGCTTTAGTTTGAAAATATTCTAAAAGAATCTCTCTAGCTTGGAGGCCTTTCTTTAATGTTGTAAATGGTAAAGGCCATCTAACTGCAGATGTCGCTGATGCTATAGAGTCAGTAAATAGTTGATTGAGTTTTTGAGATTCATCTTTTTTAACATCTAAAAAAAATAAACTCAAAGAGATGTCAAACATTAGTTGTTTAACTGCTCCATATAGATTAAAAGAACTTTGATTCTTAAGTTTAATGATCCAGTCTTCGATTAATGGTTGAATAATCACTAAGTAGTTACTTAATGCTTCGTGCCTAAAAGATTCCTGAAGGAGGGAGCGATGATATTTGTGATCATCAAAATCACGTAGCATAAGTCCATTTTCAAAAGTTAGCCCAAGAGTAAACTCCCATCCTTTTTTAGAAGAAAAATTATTTTTTTTATCTAGAAACACTTCTTTGGTTATCTCAGGGTCCAACAAAGTTATGAACTTTTCATTTAGAAGTGATATCTCGAATACGTCTCCATATTTTTTTTGCATTTTAGTGGTAAGGTTAAGAGCATTTTTTTGAAAAGGTATAGAATGACCAATAATTGGTAAGCTGGGAACTTTTGGAATTGTCATATTGATATTGTACAACTAAGAAAAAAATTTTAGGAATACTAGTTCTTTTTATATTTCAAATTGCATTAAATCTTCACTTAAAAATAGTTCTCCATCAAAAATAGTGGAAATTTCTTTAATTAATTCATTTCTATTAAAAACTGGTGGTACAAAATGATTTAAGATTAGTTTTTTTACTTTCGCAGCTGATGCCAACTTTGCAATTTCTTCTGGAGACGAATGATATGATTTTACATTCTTTAATGTATCAATTGACATTCTTTTTTCATCAAGTTCTAAATCTATAAAAACTTCATGAATTAATATATCAGCAAACATAGATGCCTCTTCCAAATTTTTACTATAGGCAGTATCTCCTGAGTAAACTAATTTTTTTGAACCGAGGGTAAATTCATATCCATAAGCTGGACTGACAGGCTCATGGTTTACATCAATACTTCTAACATCAATTTTTCCTATTGAATAATTTAACTCATCATCAATCTCTATTATTTCAAAATCTAAACCTTTTGTGTTTGGACGTTTCTCCCAGCTTTTTCTTAGATCTAGCTCTTCTTGATAGGCTGACATAATACCAGCGAAAAACTTTTTCAACCCTTTTGGACCAATGACTAAAAATGTAGAATTTCTACCAGTGTGCCAACCAGAAATATAGAGTTGATACATATCAACTATATGATCTGAATGTAAATGGGTAATCATCAAGCAATCTATTTCAGATGGTTTCAAGCCACTTTGACTTAACCTTTGAGTTACTCCTGAGCCAGCATCAATTAAAATATTGGTGCCTTCAAACATTAGTAATGTACTTGGACCATATCTCAAATGAGTGGGGCTTGGACAGCCTGTTCCAAGTGTTATAACTTTATTCATTTTAATATTGCTTAACGCTCAAAAAACTAATGACTATTTGCGGCCTAAGTCCTGAGCTGAGATCACTAATAGCTAATTCAAGACTTTCAACAAATTGGTACCTTTTACTATCGAGTTCAAAGTTGTTTAATACAGCATTAGCAACATATTCTATACATTTAATTAAAAGTTCACTTACAGAAGTATTCGTAATTTCTTTTATTTCTGAATTAACTGAAGAAACAGAATTCAAAATTGATTGTAATATTTTTAGTCTTTCAGGTCCTGAGTTTTCGATATCAGTTAGATTGTCCATGAACTGAACGAGTGATTCCAATTCAGAATTTACCTCAGAGTTAAAGGAAATACCATAGTCTAAAAATTTTATAAAATCATTCAAAGAAAAATCAAAATTTGTTGCCAAATTAGATTCTAGAAATATTGTCCTGCACCTACTTTTTATTGTTGAAAGAATTAAACTTTTTGAATCATCTCTCCCATGCGACCAAAATATTCCAGATGATAAAATCATAAAAATACTTGATTCTGAAGGTTCTTCAATAGTTTTTAACAAAGCATTAGAAGCTTCTTCGGTAAGAGATTTAAACGGTGGAAAAACTATGACTTTGTATTTTCCTTCAATTGGAGATAACTTTTCTTTCGATACAACATCTCGAATGTCCTCAACTCCAAGTGTGTTGATATTTTCTGAACTGACAAATTTTATATCTGGATGATTTACAATTTCTTCCGTACCAAAAGAAATTAGGCTAGAAAATTTTTTTGCTTGATTAATTAACTCAATAGATGAATTTGAAATCAAAAGATAAGCGTGAAATGGATTAGTTGATTCATTAAATAATTTTTTATTTAATGTCGACAATTGTTAAACATTTACTAAGTATTTGGACATTCTTATCCAAGTCATTTTCAGCATTTACAACTAAAAATTTTTCACTAAATTCTCTTGCCAACTGAAGATATCCTGATCTGACTTTAGTGAAAAATTCTAGGTTATCACTCCCAATCCTATCGGCTACTTTTTGTCTTTCTAATGCTTTCTTTGGGGTAATGTCTAATAATATAATCTTTTCTGGCCAAAATGAATTTATCGCTATATCGTTAAGTTGAAAAATTTTTTCATAACCCAATTCTCTCCCAACACCTTGATATGCGACTGACGAATATGCACTTCTATCAGAAAGAACAACTACTTCATTTTTAATAGATGGCTTTACAATTTCTTCTATTAACTGAGCACGTTGAGCAGAAAACAACAATGCTTCAGCTAATGGTGTAACTTTATAATTGTGACTTAGTAATAAATTTCTAACACCTTCTCCAACAACAGTGCCTCCAGGTTCGCGGACAATCACATTTTGAAACTTTAAAGAATCTAACTTATTAGAAATTTTTTTTATAATTGTAGACTTACCTGATCCATCAATCCCTTCAAATGCAATATAATTCCATTTCACAATGGCTCATCCTCATTAGTATTTAGATTTAATCTTAACTTGTTAAAATTAGAGTTTTCAAATCCATAATCATTAATTAATTGACGATATGCACCAATAAATGTAATAAAGCCAGATAATAATATAAATATAGAACTTATTCTGAGCACATATAATACACCATTTACATTAAATATATCTTTTATAAAATTTGCAGTAAATCCAGATAAAAACACTGAAACAAGTAAAGAAAGTCTTCCAACGGTATAAAAATTACCAAAAACCCTACCCCTAATACTTGGTTCGGTTTGGGATTGTAAATAACTTATCGTCAACAGATAAATAGCGCCAGATCCAATACCTGATATAAATATAAAGAAAATTATTGTAGAGAATTCATTGGAGTTAAAAGCAAAAAGTAACGAAACACCTGTTAGGACCATGCTGATTCCTATAAAGAAAGGAACACGGTTAAAAGAAGTAACAAAATAACTAAGAACCACCATCGTTGAAATAATTCCAAACCCAAAAGAAGCTATCATAAAACCAAATGAACTTTGGGTAAATTGTAATGTTTCAGTTAAATAAGAATTTCCAAGAACAAATAATGCTCCGGCTCCAATTAAACTTAGAGCAATCGATACTGTGATTATTCTTAACTCGCGTACTCCAAAAAAGTAACTTAAACCATCTTTAAGCTCCTTAAACATACTACTTTTTTTGGATGATGTAATTTTAGTATTTTTAGACTTCAAAAAAAGTAGCAACAGAGTTGAGATAAAAAAAGTAAATCCATCTAAAAGAAAAACTATTGACCCACTCCATCCATTTCCATATACCAATAAATCATTTAGTAAAGTTGAGTCTAAAAATAAACCAAAAACTAATGAAGCGACAGGTAGTGATGCATAGGTGCCTACCGCAAATAGAGAATTGGCTTTAACAAGATACTCGCTTGCAACTACCTCAGGAACTATTGCTTCTCTAGAAGGTTGTCTTGTTAAAGAAAATATTTCAGAAATAAAATTTATCAAAAATAACTGAACCAAGCTTGTTGCAAAAAACAAAAATAAGACAACAAACATTCTTATCAAATCACAAATGATCATAACATTTTTTTTGTTAAATTTGTCAGCAAGTAATCCAGCAAATGATGACATAAAAGCTGGCAAAATTCTTGCGACCACAGGAACTACTGCAGTAATTTCTGAGTTACCGCTTTTTTGGCCTAAGAAACTTGCAAGTGCAACGGATGCAAATAATGTAGCCCAATCTCCAAGACTTGATAATGTTCCAGACCACCATAATATGGAAAATTGAGATCTAGAAAAAATTTTAACTGTATTCATTATTAATTATCATCCTAGTAATTTTTTAAAATACTTTTTTTGTTAAATACTGTACATATCGCAAAAATAGTGTTATCAATAAAGACATGTCAAAACCTTTAGTAATTGTTGAGTCACCAACAAAAGTAAAAACTATTTCTAAAATACTTGGTTCTGAATTTATAGTTAAATCAAGTGTTGGCCACATAAGAGACTTGCCAAGAAATACTAAGGCTATTCCTAAAAAATTTAGTAAATCCGATATTCTCTGGGGTGCAGTTAAACCTAAAAATTTTGAAAATATTTATGTAATCCCAGAGGACAGAATAAAAATTGTAAAAGAACTCAAAGCTTTAGCAGATGCGGCTCCAGAAATTTATCTAGCAACTGATGATGATCGAGAGGGAGAAGCAATAGCGTATCACTTAAAAGAAGCACTTGAGCTTAAAACTGAACCTAAAAGAATTAAATTTAATGAAATAACAAAATCAGCTGTGTTAAACGCAATGAGTAAGCCTGAAACGATTGATATAGGAAAATTTAAATCATATGAAGCTAGAAGAGCTCTTGATCGAATGATAGGATATGAAATCTCGCCAAAAGTTAGAGATTTAGGTGGAGCATTTATTTCAACCGGTAGAGTGCAAGGACCTGCTATAAGATTAATAGTTGAAAGAGAAGAAGAAAGATTAAAATTTGTTAAATCTAAATATTTTGAAATTCAAGCTTCATGTGAACATGCAGGCATAAAGTTTGTTGCTAGTTTAAAAAAAGTTAAAGATAAAAGACTTGCGGGCAGTTCTGACTTTGATAACAGTGGCAACAAAATTAGTAGTGACAAAAAATATTTAGAGTTAAATGAAGTAAAAGATTTAATAGAAATATTAAATACTTCTTCAGCAAAAATTTCAAGAATAAAAGAGTCCTCAAGAAAAGCTCGTCCTCCTAAACCTTTTAAAACTACTAGTTTGCAATCTTCAGCGAGAAGCAACTTAGGATTTCAACCTCGAAAAACAATGAGCATTGCTCAAAAGCTTTATCAAGAAGGTCTTATTACTTACATGAGAACTGACTCAATTAGACTATCTGAAGTTGCAATAAACGCTGCTCGTTCATACATATCAGAAAATTTTTCTCAAAAGCACTTGCCTTCAACGCCAAACTATTTTGGAGACAACAAAAATGCACAGGCCGCACATGAGGCTATTAGACCTTCGGGTGAGGTTTTTATAACCCCTCAAGAATTAAAACAAAGTTACAAAGAAGAAAGTGATGAATTCAAACTTTATAATTTGATCTTTATTACAACTGTTGGATCACAAATGACCGACGCTGAAGGGGTTACTAAATCTATAGAAATTGAAGTTGCTAATAATAAATATTCACCTCTTATCCTAAATATTTCAGGAACAACTTGGACTTTTGGTGGGTACAGAGATTTGGTCAAAGACAAGTCAGAAGATTCTCAAGAACTACCTGATTTCAAGGAAAAGGATGAAATTAAACTTCTTCATTCGGAATATGAAGAAAAGTACACAAACCCTCCAAATAGATACTCTTCAACTTCTTTGATAAACAAACTTGAAGAACTAGGTATTGGAAGACCTTCAACATATGTATCAATCCTAGAAAGCATAAGTTCAGTTTTTATAAATGCTGAGTCTAGTTTAAAGCCTAGAATATTAGCAATTGCTCTAATTAACAATTTCATGAAGCCATACTTCAATCAATATATAGATTACGAATTTTCAAAATCAATGGAAGATGAATTAGATCAAATTTTAGAAAGTGATAATCCTGAAAATGCAAAAATTAGATTTCTAGAAAATGCTTATAATGCAATTAAAAAACAAATAGAAGAATATGGGGTACAAGATCCTCTAGTTTTAACATCTGTAAAACTTCCTTTTGAATCTAGATATATATTAAAAACTGGAAGAATTCAAGGAAAAGTTCCCTACCCCTACTTATTAAGAGACGACAATTTCAAAGTTGGCTTACCGCCGGAAATTACACTAGAAGAAATAGAAATTAATTATATCCACGAACTAGAAAAAGATCAAAATGAAAATCTAAAGAAAGAGCGAAAGGTTTCAAAATGTCCAGAGTGCGAAACTTATATTTTTATAAAACTTGGCCCTAACGGTGGATTCTATATTCAACATGGCATTAAAGAAAAAGGGGTTAGACAGCCTAAGTGTTTATACAAAAATTTGATAGGTCCAATATTTGAAGATGAAAACCCAGACAATCTAACAGTGCAAGATTGTATTGATAGATTTTCACTTTCATCAAAAAAACCAAGATTAGTAGTATCTGTTGATGAGTGGAGCTATTCTGCTGCAGTTGGGCCATATGGAGGATACGCAATTAAAGAACGGCCTAGAATGATTTTTGAAAAAGATAAATTAGTTGATATGTCAAAGGAAGAACTCATAACTCTAGTTCAAAACGAAAAAAGTAAAAAAATTTCAAATTTATTGGGCGGAGAAATACTCAAATTGTCAACAGATGTTAGCAAAGAAGAAATTGTAAGTAAGACTCTAGCTCACTTTATACTTAATGAAAAACAAATTAACACTCTAAATAAAGAACATTTAGTTGAACTAGCCAAACTTCTAGAAATTGTATTTTATAGAGGTAGATTTAGAATGAAACCAGAAGATGCCACAAAAGATAATCTAATAAATAAGATTCTTGCTGAGAAAAAAAATAAGCCTCTAGAAAAACCTAGAGATGCGTTAGTAATTTCACCAAAAGAAGTTATGAGTTTATTTGGCGATGTCTTAGAAGAAGAATAAATTAACTTCCTAAAACTTCTAATAAACTTTTTTTAAATTTTTCTATATTTATATTCCAAGAAAAATTACTTTGTACAAAGTTTTTAGAGGCCAAACCAAATCTTTCTATTTCATGAGGGTTTGTAATAAAATACTTTACTGCCTCATAAATCTCCGCTTTAGAACTAACTATAAAGCCAGTCTTTCCAGGAAGAACAGTCTCAAATGCTCCACCAGAAGTACCTACTAAAACAGGAAGGCCATAACTACCTGCTTCCAGATAGACCAAACCTAAGCCCTCGAATTCTTTTCCAAGTAATCGAGACTTTGCAGGCATTACAAACAAGTCAATATCTTTATAGAAGTTAGCAATTGAATCTGTATGATTATCTTTTAAAAATTGAATTGGTTGTGATGAAATTTCTGAAAGTTTTTGATAGTAGTCCTCTAATTTTCCATATCCGAATATTTTAAGCTCAGACTCGTAACCATCTTGATTAAGGTTGTGCAAAACATCTATAACCCAATCTATTTTTTTTCTTGAAACAAACCTGCTACTAACTCCAATTACAATTCGTCCTTCTTTAAAATAATTTTTCACAAAATTATTTTTTTCAACTCCTGCTCCTATTAGAATTACTTCGGTTGAAGTTAAAGATTGTAATTTTCTTTGTGTAAAAAAACTTACTGTAAAAATTTTATCTAAATTATCAAAACTTAACTGAAGATACCTTTTAACAAAAGGTATTGAATTTAAAATATTAAACTCGGCTCCGTGGACAATCATAAATTGGGGTTTGTTTAATTTTTTTAGACTACTAACTAGTAAAAATTGTGGATTACTAGAGGCATGTAAAATACAATCAATATCTCTATCTAAAACTATATTTTTAATTTCATCAATAGCTTGTTTATTTTTAAAAATAAACTTAGATTTAGCATTTATTACATTTGGGCCTTCAGCCCAATTTGGGGCGTAAATAATGCATTCTGCATCTAGATTTTCTACAAACCCATTAATATACGACGATATTCCACCCTTTTTTGGTGGAAAGTCATTTGTTATAATTAATATTTTCATATCCAAGATTTCCTACATTATAAGACCATAGATAATATTTGTTATCTGTTGGTACTAAAGTGCTGACACCAAGATTATTGCTTATAGTAAAAGCAGATGCTGCTTTGGCAATAGGTACATCTAATAAGACTGTAATAGCACCTTTAATAGTCCCGCCATGACTTACTAAAAATAAATTTTTATCTTTATATTTGCTAATTAGTTTTTTGACTCTTAACCCGGCTTCTAAAATAGACTCACCAATTAACCCATATTTGCTATTAGCATTGATAAATAATGCATCAACAAAATCATTTTTGTATGTATCTAAAATTTCAGAAGTTTTCATACCTTCCCACAAACCCAAATTGATTTCACTCAAATTCTCTGAAGTAATATTGGATGATCTGTTTATTGTAAGCTCTAATGTCTCAATCGCTCTCTTTGAAGGAGAGGAGATATATAAATCATAATTAGTAAATTTATTTGATAATAGTTTTGCGCCATTAATTCCATTTTTATTTAAAGAATTATCAATCTTGCCCTGCCAAACTCCCAGAACATTGGAATCTGTTTGTCCATGTCTTAAAAAGGTTATTGCACTTTTATAATTTTTTGCTGGATTGTCTTCATCAAAACTTGATAAATGTAGAGCGTCATTGAACTTATTTATTTGTACAATTGAATCTCTTTTAATAATTGAGGTGATAGACGTATTTTGAATATCGCCAATAGGGAATGGATAGTTGTTCAAACCCATAACAAGACCAATTACAGTTCCAATAAAAAATCCGTGGGTGACAACAAATATTTCTGTATTTTCCTTCGTCTGTTGAAACAAGTACTCAATCTCATCGTTTACACGATTTTTAAAATCTTTAACTGACTCTCCATTGGGAAACGTATAAGAATCGTCGGTTAGAAAATTAAAAATATTTTTATTTTTGGTATAAGTAGTTTCAACAGACTTTCCACTAAAGTCTCCAACATTTATTTCTCTCAATTCTTTTCGTGTTTGAACTGATTTAGAAATATAGTTGGCAGTCTCAATAGCCCTTGGTAAATCAGAAGAAATAACTATATTATTTTTTGATTTTAATCTCTTAAACAATAATTTAGACTGTTCAATCCCAACTTTGTTTAGCTCTGAACTAGAGTGTCCTTGCCATATCTTGTTTTTGTTTTGTTCAGTCTGTGCATGCCTAACTAAGTGAATAGTTTTCAAAAACTTTAAAAAGCTGAAGCAAATATTAGGCTAACTATTGTCATAACTTTAATAACAATATTCATAGCTGGACCAGAAGTATCTTTAAATGGATCGCCAATTGTGTCTCCAATGACAGCTGCTTTATGCTGATCAGAACCTTTTCCAGCTCCACCACCTGCTTCAATATATTTTTTAGCATTATCCCATGCACCACCAGAGTTGGCCATAAATATTGCCAATAAAAAACCTGTGACTAAAGCGCCCGCAAGAAATCCACCAAGTGCTTCTTTATTCCAAAACCCTATTAAAAGAGGTAGTGCTATGGCTAATCCTCCTGGAAGCACCATTTCTTTTAAGGCTGCTGTTGTAGCTATATCTACACACTTTTCGTATTCTGGAACTACTCCTTCTTCACCTTCCCTTAAACCAGGAATTTCTCTAAATTGACGTCTTACTTCCTCAATCATCTTGAATGCGGCTCTACCAACAGCGCTGATAGTCATTGCTGCAAATAAAAATGGAAACATACCTCCTAAAAATAGTCCAGCAGTTACCTCTACTTTTGTAATATCTAGAGTTGTTAAACCTGCACTTTGAACAAAAGCAGAAAATAATGCAAGCGAAGTTACCGCTGCAGAACCTATTGCAAAACCTTTTGCGATAGCTGCAGTTGTGTTTCCCAATGAGTCAAGTTCGTCAGTGGCTTTTCTAACTTCTGGATCTAAATGAGCCATTTCTGCAATTCCCCCAGCATTATCTGCTATTGGACCATATGCGTCAACCGCAACAGTAATACCTAGAGTTGCTAATACTCCAATTGCAGCTACGGCAACTCCGTAAATACCACCAGCTTCACCTAAAGCCCAAGCTCCTGTTGTATATGCTCCACCAACACCTAAAACAACAACTATTACAGAATATGCAGCTGATTTCATTCCTTCTGAAATACCAGAAAGAACTAATGTAGCTGGACCAGTCTTACCCTGTTCAGCAATATTTTTTACAATGCTGTAGTGGTCTGAAGTAAACCATTCCGAAATTTGACCCACCATAATTCCTACTAATAAACCAATTATTACCGACAGAAATAAACCTATTGGATTTTCTGAAAACTCAGAAAACATAGCATTTGATAAGAAATAAACTCCAATAGTTGTGATTCCAGCTGCAGAGTAAGTACCCCTATGTAAAGCTTGTGCTAACTTTCCCTCTTTTGGTACAACTAAAAAGGATGACACTATAGAAGCTAACATGCCTACGGTTCCAACTGCAAGTGGAAAAAATAATAATGCTGGAAGTACGTCTTTTCCAGAAAAAACTATTGCAGCATACGCTAATGGAGCAACCAATGATCCGACATAGCTTTCAAATAAATCAGCACCCATGCCTGCAACGTCACCCACATTGTCACCAACATTGTCAGCGATAGTTGCCGGATTTCGAGGATCATCTTCAGGAATACCTGCTTCTACCTTACCCACTAAGTCTGCTCCGACATCAGCAGCTTTTGTATATATTCCTCCACCAACTCTTGCAAACAATGCGATAGAGGAGCCTCCAAGGCCTATCGCAGCTAAAATATCAAATCCATTTTCTAGTTCCATAACATCAATAAAAATCCAATAACCTAGGGATACTCCAAGAAGTCCTAATCCAGCAACGGTAAATCCCATAACCGCTCCACCTCTAAAAGCTACAGGTAGTGCTTTAAGAGTTCCGCCATCTCTTGCAGCTTCAGTAGTCCTACCATTTGCTGCTGTAGCGATTCTCATACCAATAAACCCAGCTAACGCTGAAAACAATGCTCCACCTATAAAAGCAACTGTTCCCCATGGGTAACCCCAATCGGTCAATGTAGAAATTAATACAGCAAGAACAACCACAAATACACCAATCCAGGTATATTGACGCTTTAAAAATGCCATTGAACCTTTTCGAATAGCATCTGATAAACTCTGAACTTTTTCATCTGTAACTTTGATTGCAAGTATCTTTATCGCAAAATAAGCTGCCAATCCAAGTCCTAATAAGGCCGCTACTATTGAACCTTGGTAGTTATATAACATTTACTCTTTCCCCTTTTTTGAACAAATTAATATTAATAAAAAAATTTATCTTATGTTGCTAATTATTATTCAACAATTGGACTTTCAAATCTTTCATCGTCGTCTCTATCAGCTAAAGGAACTTTTTGAAGTATTCTATTGAGTAAAATAGGGGCTATAACAGTTGTGTTTATAACCATCCAAATAATAATTGAAATTACTTCTTCAGATATAACTGATGAAAGTGTAGATGTTGCAACGGCAACAAAAATTAACCCTACTTCACCTCTAGGAGACATACCTATACCAATAATTGATGTATTAAGTCCTTTACCCATTGCGCCAAGTGCAGACATGTATTTTCCAATAAACGCCATCAGGCTTATTATTGCTCCGTAAAGAAAAATATCCCAAGAAGCTAAGATTTGAATATTAACTTCCGACCCAATATAAACAAAAAATATTGGAACTAAAAGAAAGTTTAATGGTTTCATTTCAGACCTTATCCTTTTAGTCATCTTAGATTCTCCGGCCACAACACCGCCTGCAAAAGCTCCAACAATAGGGTGTAGTCCAACAAAGTGTGCGGCAGCACCTAGAAGCATTGCAAAAATAAAACTTCCTGTAACAAAAGTTCCTGGTGAAGGTATTTTCACAAAAAAGTTAAATATAATAGGTGATACTTTTCTTCCCAAAAGCACGACTACAAGTAAAAACCCTAGAGCTTTACCAGTTATAATTCCTAAATCTACAATTGAAAAATCTCCAGAGCTTCCGAGCAAGCCTGCGACTACAGTTAAAATTAAAAGCCCAAGAATATCATCTACAACTGCTGCACCAATTATCGTTTTTGCTTCTTTTGACTTTAATTTTCCAAGGTCTCCAAAAACTCTTGCTGTAATTCCAACAGATGTAGCAGTCATTGCTGCACCAACAAACAACGCAACCTCAAAGTGATTTTCACCTCCAAGGTTTAAAGCGTAAACAGCACCAAAACCAAGAGTAAAAGGAGCAACTACACCTATTAGAGCTACAAGTAAAGAGGTAGATCCTAATTCAATAAATTCATCAAGGTTCGTCTCTAAACCTACTTCAAATAATAATAAAATGACGCCTAACTCAGCTAAAGTTGAAAATACATCTCCAGCTTTTGCATGCGGTAAAAGGCCAAGGCCATAATAACCAATAAGCAATCCTGCTACTAATTCTCCAATTACAGCAGGTTGGTTTATTCTTCTCATTAATTCTGCACCGATTTTGGCAGCAATCAATATTATTGCTATCTCAAGAAAATTTTCAATGATTGTATCCATGTAAAGTTATATTAATTGATTCAAAAATAAATGGATAACTATGATTATTAAATGAAAGATAAGCTTAATAAAAATTTTAAGTACCTAGTAGGAGCATCGGCATTTAGTAATCTTGCTGATGGTATTGCTGGATTTGCATATCCTTGGTTATTCTCCTTGATTACTAGAGATGCTCAATTAATTTCACTAGTTGTATTTTTTAGTACTCTACCACACTTAATTTTCATACTTTTTGCAGGTGTTATTGCTGACAAGTACAATAGAAAAACAATTCTTCTTACAACAAGAATTATTCAACTAGTTTTTGCTTTAATTTATATAATTGTTATCTATTTAAACTTGGATAACATTCCAAAATCAGTTCAATTAATTGAACCAAACTTTCCTTCAAAATTTATGCTTATTTCGGTTACTTACCTAATAGCATTTCTATTTGGATTGCTTGAAGTAACAAGAGATAATGCTGCTCAATCTTTTCTGCCTCAAATAGTTGGCAAAGAGTTATTGCCAAAAGCAAATGGAAGACTATACAGTGTGGAACTAGTAACAAACAATTTTTTAGGTGCTCCTTTAGCTGGTTTACTAATTAGTTTGTCATTAATAACACCATTTATAGTCGATTTAATTTTGCTCTCAATTTCAACCTTGCTTATTTTTAAAATCAAGGGAAATTTTGAAAGAACACAAATTACAGATTCTAGTCAGAATGTACTTCCAATGATTAGAGAAGGTATCAGCTGGCTAAAGAGTCAGGTTTTATTAAAAAGGCTCGCAATTTATACAGGGCTAGCGAATTTTTTAGGCGCAATGCAATTCCCAATCATGGTTTTATTTGCTCAAGAGATTATGGGCCTTAACTCAGTACAATATGCATTTTTAGCATATGGTTTTGCAATAGGTGGCTTACTGGGAAGTTATTTTGCTGAAAAGATTAACAAAAGAATTAAGGAGTCGAAAACTCTTATTCTTGCAACATTTTTATTTGCAATTGGTATGTTTACACCATTTTTAACTAGTAATCCTTTTTTAGTTGGATTGGCATTTGCGATCACAAGTTTCGCTGCTGTTATATGGAATGTTCAAGCTGTTTCGATTAGACAATCCATTATCCCCGATAAAATATTAGGAAGAGTTAACAGTGTTTACAGACTCTTAGCATTAGGACTCACTCCAATTGGGGCCTTGTTTGGGGGTTCTTTAGTTAAATACTCAACTTTCTTTTTAGAGAGAACCTTCGCACTTAGAATTCCTTTTCTAATTGGAGGAACATTATTATTTATAATTTTTCTATCAACATTTAAAATGCTTTCTCAAGAATTAATTGACTCTACGAAAAATAATTTATAATAATTAATTTATTGAAGCTATTATTAAAGAAATTATTATGTCAAAAACTTTATTTGAAAAAATTTGGGAAAAACACTTAGTAGCTTCGCTCGATGAGAATACTAACTTAGTTTTTATAGATTTACATCTTGTACATGAAGTTACTTCCCCTCAAGCTTTTGATAGTTTACGAATAGCCAACAGAAAAGTAAGGCACCCAGAATTAACATTGGCTACTGTAGATCATGGTGTACCTACATCAAATAGAATACTTGGTATAAAGGACCCTTTATCAAAAATTCAAATTGATGCTTTATCTACAAACTGCAAGGAATTTGGAATTACTTTATTTGGCATTAATGATCCTAGACAAGGAATTGTCCATGTTATTGGTCCAGAACAGGGAATCACACAACCTGGAATGACTATTGTATGCGGTGATAGTCATACAGCTACCCATGGAGCATTTGGTGCATTAGCCTTTGGGATTGGTACCTCAGAAGTTGAACACGTTTTAGCAACTCAAACTCTTGCAATGGAAAAACCAAAAACTATGAAAGTAGAAATTATCGGAGACGTTGCAGATGGAGTTGGACCCAAAGATATAATTTTGGGAATAATTAAAAAAATTGGAACTGGCGGCGGAGCTGGTCATGTAATTGAATACATTGGCGATGTTATAAAAAAAATGAGCATGGAAAACAGAATGACTATTTGCAATATGTCAATAGAAGGAGGGGCAAGGGCGGGAATGATTGCACCAGATCAAGTAACTTTTGAATATTTAAAAAACAGAAATTACGCACCTAAACAAAATGATTGGAATGATGCTTTGAATGAATGGAGCAAGCTATATTCTGACAAAAATTCAAAATTTGATAAAACAGTAATAATTGATGCTTCTGAATTAGAGCCGTCAATTTCTTGGGGAACAAATCCTTCACAAGTCATGTTCGTGAATGAACTTATACCTAACCCCGAAGATTTTCACAACCCTTCAGATAAAGAAGCTGCTCAAAGGGCTTTAGATTATATGGACTTAAAACCTGGTACTAAAATTACAGATGTTGCTATTGATCGAATTTTTATTGGGAGTTGTACCAACGGAAGAATAGAAGATTTGAGAGAAGCTGCCTCGGTAGTTAAAGGGCGGGAAATTGCAGAGTCAGTTCATGCAATGGTTGTTCCTGGTTCTACTCTAGTTAAAAAACAAGCTGAAGAAGAAGGGCTGGATAAAATATTTACCGACTCTGGATTTGAATGGAGAGAAGCTGGATGCTCTATGTGCTTGGGAATGAATCCTGATATATTGCAACCTGGTGAAAGATGTGCTTCAACTTCTAATAGAAACTATGAAGGAAGACAAGGGGCAGGCGGAAGAACCCACCTTGTTAGCCCTAAAATGGCAGCAGCTGCTGCCTTGTATGGAAAATTTGTTGATATAAGAAATTTATAGTATGAAACAATTAACAGAAATAAATTCAACAATGATGCCCCTTAGATTGTCGAATATAGATACTGATCAAATTATGCCGAAACAATTTCTTAAAAGAATTGAAAGATCTGGGTATGGAGAATTCTTATTCTACGATTGGAAAAAA
>JBEROH010000003.1:0-9435 GCA_041234785.1 Candidatus Actinomarina sp.
GGTCAGAATTGCTTTAAAGAAGGAGATATAAAAAACACATACGGTACAGGTTGTTTTGCTCTTACAAATACAGGTCATAATATTGTTGAATCCTCAAATGGCTTACTTACAACAATTGCATATCAAAGAGATGAAGAAAAACCCATATATGCTCTTGAAGGTTCTGTTTCAATCGCTGGTGCTGCTGTACAGTGGTTAAGAGATAACTTACAGATCATTAATGAAAGTTCAGAAATTGAGGAACTTGCAATATCTGTAAAAGACAATGGTGATGTTTATTTTGTCCCAGCTTTTTCTGGATTATTTTCTCCCCATTGGGATGAAACGGCACGAGGTCTAATCATTGGTCTGACTAGGTTTACTAATAAAAACCATATAGCAAGGGCTGTATTGGAATCAATCGCGTATCAATCTTATGAATTATTAATTGCCATGGAAAAAGATACCGGTCTGATATTTAATACAGTCAAAGTAGATGGTGGAATGATTAGCAATAATTTATTAATGCAATTCCAAGCTGATATTTTTAATAAAAAAGTGACTTCACAAAAAATAACAGAAGTAACGTCACTCGGTGTTGGTGCTGCTAGTTTTATATTTAAAAATAAACTTCCATTAGAAACAATTCAAAATATTATTCAAGTTAATAAAACATGGAATCCTAATATAGATTCATCAATGAGAGATAACTATTTATCAAAATGGAGTAAGGCTGTAACTAAGGCTAAACAATGGATTTAATAAAAATTCTTACTTACGTCTATATATTGTTTTTTATATTCGCTGGTGTTAACCATTTTCTAAATCCATCCTTCTATGATGCCATGGTTCCTTCTTTTATTCCTTATCCAAGATTTGTACATCAATTTACAGGTTTACTTGAAATTATTATTCCTTTATTTTTCTTAACAAAGTTTAAAAGAGAAGCTGCACTGATAATGATTTTATTTTTGGTCGCTATTTATGGTGCCAATTTATATGTTTGGATAAACAATCTACCTTACGGACGACGATATTTTACAAACCAAGAACACACTATTAGATTGTTTATCCAAATAGCTTATATTTATGTAACTTATCTAATTTATAATTATGACAAATAAATTATTTCATGATCATTTCTTATTCGGTACTGCAGTTGTGTCACATCAAGTTGAAGTCGATAAATCAAATTTTGAAAGAAAACCACGCAAATTAGCATATTGGTATGGTGAAATTTCTCGTACTAAAAATTTAACAAATTAGAAAAAGGTCTTTACCATTACCCTATGATTATTATTGCAGGTTCTACTGGTACATTAGGAAGTTCTATATCAGAGCAATTATGTAAAACTTCAAACGTTCATTTAATTGGAAGAGATGAGGATAAGTTAAAATTACAGTCAGAACAGTTAAATTGTAATTATTCAGTTATCAATTTAAACAACCCCTTAGAACCTAAAGAATTTTCAAAAATAATTGACGAAAAACTTGAAATAAAAGGATTAGTTAATTGTATAGGTTCTGTACTTATTAAGCCTTTACACGGAACATCTATCTCAGAATTTAACGATATTATCAACACTAATCTTTTTTCTTCTTATTATTTGCTCTCGAGTTTTGCAAGAAGAATGAAAAATGGATCTGCAATCTTTTTCTCATCAATTGCAGGTACAAAGGGTTTATCCAACCATGAAGCTATTTCTGCAGCTAAAGCTGGTGTAGAGGGTTTTGCAAGATCAGCAGCTGCTACCTACGCTAAAGACAACTTACGTGTAAACACTATTGCACCTAGCATTATGTATTCAAACATGTCAAATAAAATACTTAGTTCAGATATTGCTATTGATATTTCTAAAAATATGCATCCAATTCCAAAAATAGGTGATGTTAATGATATACTTCCTGTTGTGACTTGGTTGCTTAGCGATGACTCAAAATGGGTAACAGGTCAAACAATACACGTAGATGGTGGTTTGTCTACACTAAAGCCAAGGTAAGGAGTAAATATGTCAGATATTAAATATTTAAAAACACACGAATGGTACATAATTGAAGATAACGTTATAACTGTTGGTATATCTGATTTTGCACAAGGAGAACTCGGAGATATAGTCTATGTATCCTTACCAGAAGTAGGAAAAGAGTTTAAAAAAGGTGAATCTCTTGTTGAAGTTGAGGCTACAAAGACTGTTGCTGAAGCGTATGCGCCAATGGATTGTGTAGTTACAGAAGTTAATTCAAACTTAGACACCGAACCTGAACTAATAAATAATGATCCTGTTGTCTCAGGTTGGATGATAAAAGCTGAAATAATCAACCTAGATGATTCAGGTATGACATACCTTGAATATGAATCTTTTATTTCTTAATGTCTGATTTAAAAACAACTAAATTACACACATACCATACTTCTAAAAATGCTAAATTTATAAATTTTGCTGGGTGGTCAATGCCTTTTTCTTACGAAGGGACTTTACTTGAGCATAATAGAGTAAGACAAACTTCAGGTTTTTTCGATGTTTCTCATATGGGTAGACTCATACTCGATTATCATCAAATTAAAGAGATAAACTCATTAATATGCTCTGAGTTAAAATCACTAAACAATACAAAAGCTTTATATACTGTATTTTCTTCAGATGAAGGAAATGCATTGGATGATGTTATATTTTGGAAATTTCAAGATGAGTTGGTTTTAATTTGTAATGCAACCAATACTGAAAAAATCAAAAATCATCTTCTTGAACATAATATTTATTTTCAAGACGTGACATTATCAACATCCTTAATTGCAGTACAAGGTTTAAATGCTATTGAACTTTTATCTACAATATTTGATATTCCAGATAAATTCTCAACTAAAAAAATGTCTCATTTTTCATATGCACGTACTGGATATACAGGTGAAGACGGTATTGAAATAATGGTTGATAATGAAAATGTTGAAGAATTGTTACGTTTGTTAGAATCTTTAGAAATACTACCTTGCGGTCTTGGTTCTAGAGATACATTAAGGCTTGAAGCATCTTTACCTTTATATGGATTTGAACTTTCTGAAAAAATTTCACCAGTAGAAGCAGGATTAAAGTGGACAATAACAAATGAAAATGATTATTTGGGAAAAAAAGTTCATGACCAACAGTTATTAACAGGAAACCATAAAGTTTTAAAAAAATTCATTTTAAATGTTAAAAATATTGCAAGAACTGATACTTTATGTTCAGCTGGAGAAATAAATGGTGTCGTTACGTCTGGCAATATCTCTCCTGTATTAGGCCATCCAATAGGGTTTGCATTATTTGAAACTAAACCTGATACAGATTTAGCAGTCTTTGATATTCGTGGTAATTTAATAGAGGGAAAGTTGTTAAATAAAAGGTTTTTAAGTTAATGTTTGTACCACATTCTGAAATAGATCTTAAAAAGATGTTTGAAGAACTCTCTATTAGTTCACTATCAGACCTTTTTACTCATATACCTGAAACTCTTAAGTTGAATGAAGGTTTATCAGTTGATCCTTACCTATCTGAATTAGAAGCTATCTCTCATTTTAAGAACTTAGAGTCTAAAAATACTCAAGACCTTATCTGTTTTGCTGGTGGTGGACATTATGATGTTTATTTACCTCATACTGTAAAAACATTGACAATGAGACCTGAATTTATGACTTCTTACACACCATATCAAGCAGAAATTTCTCAATGTATTTTACAAGTACTTTTTGAATATCAATCCTTGATATGCGATTTAACTGATATGGAACTTGCTAACGCATCTTTATATGATGGAGCAACTTCTGTAGCAGAGGCTATATCTGTTGCAATCAACAAGACAAAAAGAGATAATATAATTCTTTCAAGTGGGTTTAATCCAAATACAAAAGAGGTTGTCAATACATTAGTTGATAAGAATAAGTTTAATTTAAAATATATTGATTTAGTTAATTATTTATTTCCTGAAAACTATCAATTCACAGATGATGATGCAGCCTTTGTTATTTCATTACCTCATTTTGAAGGTACTGCTCAAGATTTAACTTCAATTGTAAGTAATGCAAAAGATAAAGGTGTTATCACCATATGTTATGTCGATCCTTCAATGTTAGGTGTTTTAAAATCTCCCGGCTCAATGGGTTTTGATATTGTTGTTGCTGAAGGTCAATCTATGGGTTCTTCTCTATCTTTTGGAGGTCCTACAGTTGGCTGGTTTGCTACTAAGAAAGATTTAGCACGATTAGTTCCTGGAAGAATTATAGGTGAATCTCGTGACTCAAAAAATAGAAAAACATATGTCATGACTTTAAGAGCTAGAGAACAAGACATTCGTCGTGAAAAAGCTTCTTCTAATATTTGCACTAATCAAACTCTAAATGCAATTGGTTCAACTATTCATTTATCATGGCTTGGTCCACAAGGACTTTATGAGATTGGATATCAAGCTATACAAAAAGCATCATATATGAAAAATCAATTAGAAATCCATAATATTGAAGTATTAAATAGTTCCACATCATTAAGAGAGTTTTTAATTAAAACAAGTTCACCCGCTTCAAATGTTATTTCTAAAATGGGAGCACATGGGTTTCTAGCAGGCATTGAATATGATAAGAACTCAATGTTAGTTGCTGTTACTGAAAAAAGAACAAAAGTAGAAATTGATAATTATGTAAAAATTTTTAAAGAGGTTGACCATGTATAGTGGTGGAAATGCAAAATCTTTGCCTCTTGTTGGTGGTGGGTCAGAACCTACTATAAATCAACTTTCTAACCCTGGAAGACGCGCTTCAAGATTTCCTAAGTTAGACGTACCTGTTTCAGAGATTAATAACACAGCTATACGTTCGGACAAACCAAGACTACCAGAAGTATCAGAGCACGATCTTGTTATGCATTACTCAAGACTTGCTCATAGAAATTTTGCTGTCGATTTAGGTTTTTACCCCTTAGGTTCATGCACTATGAAGTACAACCCTCGTTTTGCAGATTATGTTGCTGGCTTAGATACGTTTGCAAACACACATCCGTCTTCACCACAAGAATTTACACAAGGTAATTTACAAGTCCTTCATGAGTTAGAAGAGTATTTAACAGAAATCACTGGTATGGATCACGCAACATTTCAACCTCCTGCTGGAGCTTCTGGAGAATTAACAGGACTTCTAATTATTAAAAAATTTTTAAATGAAAATAACCTTTCACACAAAACTGATATTATAGTCCCTGATTCTGCTCATGGAACTAATCCAGCTTCTGCAAAAATGGCTGGTTTTAATGTTGTTGAAGTATCTACTGATTCTAGAGGTATGGTGAACATAGATGATTTAAAGCAATTAGTAAACAACAAAACTGCCGGTTTGATGCTCACAAATCCAAATACAGGTGGTTTATTTGAAGAAAATATTTCTGAGATTTCACAAATTATTCATGATGCTGATGGATTAGTTTATTATGACGGAGCAAATTTAAATGCAATTGTTGGTGTTTGTAGACCGGGGGACATGGGATTTGATATTGTGCATTCAAATCTTCATAAAACATTTGCAACTCCACATGGTGGAGGGGGCCCAGGATCAGGGCCTGTTGCTGTAAAATCTTTTTTAAGAGAGTATCTACCTGGACCTATTGTTGTAAAAAATAATGATTTATATGAGTGGTATACACCAATTTCTTCAATTGGAAGAGTACATGGTTATCATGGAAATTTTTTAGTAGCTTTACGTGCATTGGTTTATATGAAGTTACTCGGAAAAGAAGGTTTGGACACTTTAGGTTCTTATGCTGTACTTAACGCAAGATATTTAAGTTCAATAATTTCTAAGATTATTCCTTTAGCATACAACGAACCCTGTATGCATGAATTTGTTTCAACAGTTAAAAACTTAAAAAAATCACATAAAATAAAAGCATACGATGTAGGAAAAGCACTTCTCGATAAAGGTTTTCATTCACCAACTATCTATTTCCCGTTAATCGTTGAAGAAGCTTTAATGTTTGAGCCAACAGAAACTCAAACAGTAGATACATTAGATGATTTAGCAGTCACATTAAAAGATATTATCGATGAACTTCAAGGGCAAGAAGTGTCTTTAGAATCTTATCCTAAAAATCTACCAGTAGGAAGACCAAATGAACTTATTCCTGCAAAGCACTTAACAGTAAATTGGGGAGACTTTGAACTTCTTGAAATAATTGAATAGTATATACATATGAATCCATCCAGTATTCAAATTGATAGGAACATTAGTAAACTGAGAGTTCATTCAATAGAATTTACAGATATTTCCAATCAAGAGTTAATTACTCTTTTAGAAGAAACTATACAGAATATAAGAACAATATCTTATTATTGGGTTTCAATTTCATCTGAAAAAAAAGGAATCACACACAAACCTAAAGAAGGTGAAGAATGGATTTCTGGTCCTTTCGCTTCTATCATAGCTATTCAATATTTTATAGAATTTCTTAAAGATCCATCTAATTTTGATACTTCAAAATACAATAAAGTTGAACATTCGTATAATGTATTTCCTAATAAACTTATAGAGAGACTAACCTTACCTTTTATTTCTGCACAAGTAACTTTTCCTAAAAATATCAATATCAAAGAAATTCAGGAATATCGTGGCTTTTCGAATAGATTTGATAAATTTACTCCAAAAATTAGCTTAGTTCTTGGAGCTGGGAACGTTTCATCAATACCATTTCTTGATACTTTGTATCAAATGATCGCACATAGGTCTGTCGTTTTACTAAAACTAAATCCTGTAAATGATTATTTACAACCAGTTTTTGAACAAATATTTGAAAATTTTATTTCTCGCGGCTTTTTAGTGATTACAAAAGGAGACATAGAGGCCTCAAATTATATGTCAAATCACTCTGGTGTATCCCAAATTCACCTCACAGGCTCAAACTTTACTTACGAACAAATTGTTTATGGAAGAAAATTAACTGAGAAAGAGAGAACTTTAAAAACATTACCTAAATTAAATAAAAAATCAATTACATCTGAACTTGGTAATATCACACCTTTTATCATTCATCCTGGTAATTGGACAAAGTCTGAAATTAAATATCAAGCTAGAAAAATTGTCACAGCTAAATTAAACAATTCAGGGTTTAACTGTATTGCAGCACAAGTTATCGTATTGCCAAAAGATTGGAGACATACAGAACAATTAAAGGAATTTATTAAGTATTACATGAAAAAAGTTGGAGATACAACTTCTTATTATCCAGGGGCAAACGAGAATTTAAAATACCTGAAAAGTAAAAAAAATTATGAGCAATTAAATAATGATTCTTGTTCTACTCCATTTTTGATATCTGAACTAGATTTAGACCCAACTTATGCGATCAAGGAAGTATGGTCTACAGCACTGTATTTTAAAGAGTTAGCTTTTGAAACTTATGAAGATTTCGCTGATAAAAGTATTCATTATGTTAACAACGAATTATGGGGAAACCTAGGTGTATCGGTAATTATTAAAAATCACAATAAAAAAAGTAACAAAGAAGTATTAAATAAATATAAAAAAGATCTTAAATTTGGAACTGTTGCAATCAATGAATGGTCTGCTGTAGCTTTCTTAATTCCTTCCATGCCATGGGGAGGTTATCCTGGTAATAGAGACAATGATATTCAAAGCGGCCAAGGTTATGTTCATAACTCTTATTTTTTTGAAAATGTTGAAAAAGGTATTGTTGAGACTAAGTTTCGTATATCTAAGTTAATTGATCCACCGTGGTTTTGTACAAATAAAAAGGCTCATAGAATTTTTAAACACTTAACTTATTTTCAAGCAAATAATTCAAAAATTAATTTATTAAAATTAATTTTTTCTACAGTAGTATAAGGTTATGAAAAAATTCTATTATTTGATTTTTTTATTGATTTTAATCGCTTGTAGTAGCTCTTCTGATAACTCTATAGAAACAGAAAGCACTTCAACAACTTTATCGAATAGTTCTCAGACTACAATTGTTAATTCTAATGGGACAACTACTACAACAGAAGCAGTTATTGTCTATGAATTTGATGTTGAGAAAATGTCCCCCTTTACAGGACTTGAATTAGCTCCTGAAGTTTGGTTAAAAAGACCTAGGAGGGCACTTGCATTTAAGATTGATAACAATTTAAATGCTAGGCCACAGTCTGGCCTTCAAGAAGCTGACGCAGTTTATGAGCTTTTAGTAGAGGGCGGTATGACAAGATTTTTGGCTTTTTTTCTTGACAATTCTTCAAAATATTTAGGACCAATTAGATCAGCCCGTCCTACAGACCCTACTTTAATTAAACCTTTTGGTGGTTCGTTGGTTGTTTCAGGTGCTACAGAAGGACTCATTCCTGCAATTAGAGAGTTAGGCGTTCCAGTACTTGAAGAACAATCCTCTCCATCAATGTTTAGAATAAGCTCAAGAAATGCTCCACATAATCTATACGCAGACACAGAGTTAATTAGAGAAGTTGCGAGTGAAAAAGGGCTTTATTTCCTTCAACCAGGTCCTCAGCCACTTTACACTTTTGGATTAAATCAAAGCAATTGGGAATCAGGCGCGAATAAAATTACAATTAAGTATTCTGAATTCACAACTGTCATATGGAAATTAGATGATGGAAAGTATAATCGATTTATTATTGACAATTACTCAAACAATAAAGAAGCCGTACCACATAACTTTATTTCTCAAGATGGAAACTATACAGATATTTTAAAAACAGAGACTATTGTTATTATTCAAGGACCACTATATAAAGATAAAGCTACAACCCTTCCCAGTGTGCTTACTGTTGGTGTTGGAAACGTGTTTGTAATTAGAAATGGAGAATTTGTTAAGGGAACTTGGAGACGAGGAGATATAGATGAAAGTTTTGTGTTTACAGATGAAAATCAAAACCCAATTGAAGTTCCTCCAAGTACTCAATGGGTACATATTTTATCAACTGAAGGTGAAGTGAAAATAGACAACTAAAATAATAACAATGCAATTATTAATTAGTTCTTTATTTTTTATAACTAGTTTTCTACCATCAAATTCTTTTCAATCTTGTACTGATTATTTCCCAAACCATCCTGTTCGAAGCGACATTATGACTCAAGTGGTTCTAAAATCTTACGGATTTTACACCGGAAAAATTGATGGGCAGTTTGGTAATAAATCAAGAGAAGCACTTGTAAAATTTCAAGGTAAAAATAACCTCTCTCCAGATGGTGTCATTGGTGAGGAAACTTGTAAATTATTTTTAAATAAAAACCTTATTGTACGACATGCTGTATTAGAAACATCTTTGTCAATTTCTAATGATGAACCTATAAATAAATACTCTCAAGAGTTATATGATGTTCAATTAATTCTCAAAAATTTAAATTTATACAACTCAACCGTTGATGGAATAGATGGCCCAGCTACAAAAACAGCAATTATTAATTTCCAAAGAAAAGCTGGTTTAGTT
>JBEROH010000043.1:0-8643 GCA_041234785.1 Candidatus Actinomarina sp.
TCTTTAGCTCTGTTACCAACAAGACCAGATCCGTCTGTGGTTACAAGGTCACACTCACCAGCTTTGAATTTCTCCATAGCTTCTGGGAATGCTTCAACTGTAACAAGCTCAATTGCTGCTCCAGCTAATCTTGCACCTTCAGTAATGTTCTTCTCTGTTGTTGTACCAGCATTAGTACATACTCTTAGACCATCAATGTCTTTAAGAGTAGAAGAAGCAGAAAGACCATCAGAATTTCTACCCATTAATTGTTGTCCGTCATACTAGGTTGTTGGTCCAAAGTCGTTACCAAGTTCGGTATCACGGCTTTGAGTCCATGTTGTGTTTCTGACTAATAGGTCTACTTCACCAGCTGATAGGGCTGTGAATCTTTCAGCAGCTGTTAGTGCTGTAAATTCAACCTTGCTGTAATCACCGAAAATTGCTGCTGCAACTGCATAACAGTAGTCAGCGTCAATTCCTGTTACAGAACCGTCAGCTTGTGTCTCAGAGAAAGCAACTGCAGAACCTGAAACACCACACTTAAGGAATCCTCTTTCTTGAACTTGTTCAAGGGTTGATTCATGATCGTGTTCGTCCTCAACAGTAACTTCTTCTTCTGCTGCTTCAGTAGCACATGCAACTGCTACTAATGCAAAAACAAGCAGATATACGATTGATTTTTTATTCAATTTTTATCTCCTTTTAATTAAAAGTAGACAGCTTCGTTAAGAAGCCGGCATGCTCTTAATTTAATATGGTTAATATTTTGAATCAATGAATTTAATATGAAAAAATTAAAAAATTTGCATTTTTATTTAAATTCGCTAAGAAACCTCTACGGATTGTAAAAAAAGTGCATTATTATTTTATGTTGTATCTAAGGAGAAAAATTGTCGACTACCGTAGTTCTCGGAGCCCAGTGGGGTGATGAAGGTAAGGGTAAAGTCACAGATTTTTTTGCCTCAACAGCTGATTATGTAGTCCGTTTTCAAGGTGGAAACAACGCTGGACACACTATTGTTGTTGGAGAAAACAAAATTGCACTGTCATTAACACCCTCTGGAGTTCTCTACCCTAACTGCACTCCAGTAATTGGATCAGGTTGTGTTGTAGATATTGGATTTTTAAAGCAAGAACTTGAAATGTTAAATGAAAAAAATATCAATACAGATAAGTTAGTCATTTCTGCAAATGCTCATGTAGTAATGCCATATCATAAACTACTGGATGAACTTATAGAAGAAAGTTTGGGGGAAAATAAAATTGGAACAACAAAAAAAGGTATTGGTCCATGTTATGCAGATAAAATTCAAAGAAAAGGAATTAGAATTCAAGACTTATTAGATGAAACAAATTTTGAAATAAAAGTTAGAAAAAATATAGAAGATGTAAATTTAACTCTTACAAAAATCTATGACCACCCTCCATTAGTAGTTGATGATATTCTTGATGAATTTAGCACTTACAAAGATATTGTTACTAATCATGTTGCAGATGCATCTTTACTAATAGCCAATGCAATAAAGAATAAAAAAACAATTTTATTTGAGGGAGCTCAGGGAACATTGTTAGACATTGACCATGGGACATATCCTTTTGTGACAAGTTCAAATACTTCTTCTGGCAATGCAGCTATTGGCTCGGGTGTAGGTCCTAAAAATATAGATAGAATAGTTGGTGTTACAAAAGCCTACATTTCGCGTGTTGGTAGTGGTCCTTTTTTAACAGAACAAAAAAACGAAATTGGAGATTTTCTTATTGAAAAAGGAGCAGAGTTTGGAGTAGTCACTGGGAGAAGAAGAAGGTGCGGATGGCTTGATTTAATTTCCCTTAAATACTCAGTAAGAGTTAACTCTTTAACAGAGCTTTTTATAACCAAACTTGATGTACTTTCAGGTCTTGAAGAATTAAAACTTTGTGTAGGTTACAAAGATAACGATGAAGTTATCACTGACTATCCATTTAATCAAAATGTTTTAAATACCGCTGAACCAGTTTATGAAACCTTCGATGGTTGGACAGATGATATTTCAACAGTTAAATCTTTTGAAGATTTACCAAATAATGCCCAAAGTTATATAAAAGCGATTGAAGCTTTTATAGAAGTGCCTATTACGTTTATCTCTGTTGGGCCAGAGAGAACAGAAAATATAATAATTTAAATGATTGATAGATACATAAATAATAAAATTAATGCAATTTGGAATGATCAAAACAAATTTGATACATGGAAGCTCATACAGGAGAAGTATGTTGAAACCCTTGAGCAGCTAAAAATAGCTAAAGGTGGTGTTGCAAAGAAAATTCAAGAAGCTGAAGTGTTAAAAGAAGAAGTTTATAAACAGGAAGAAATTACTAATCATGATTTAGCTTCATTTGTTGACATACTTCAAAATAAAGTTGGTGAGGGCTCTAATTGGGTTCACTATGGTCTCACTAGTTCGGATATTGTAGATACTGCAAATAGTTTACTTATAATACAATCTATAGAAGTAGCTCAAGAATTGATTCATGATTTGCTTAAAGAACTCAAATTAAAAGCAATAGATGAAAAGGATACCAAAATTATTGGCAGGACTCACGGGGTATATGCCGAAGAAACCTTTCTTGGTAATATTTTTGGAAACTGGTATCTAGAAATAAAAAGGTCTCTAGTTAGAGTTGAAAGAGCGAAAGATTCAATTGCCTTTGGAAAGCTAAGTGGCCCAGTTGGAAACCATACTGTTGTTACAGAGGAGATGGAAGAGCTAACGCTAGAAAAACTTGGACTCAAATCTGAAATATTTGCAAGTCAAATAGTAAATAGAGATAGGTATGCTGAAGTATTTACATCCCTGTCTATTCTTGCTTCAACCTATGAGAGAATCTCAACTAATTTAAGAAGTTATCAAAGATCAGAAATTTCTGAAATGTATGAACCATTTAAAGATGGACAAAAAGGCTCCTCTGCAATGCCACATAAAAAGAACCCTATAGGCAGTGAAAGAATTACTGGGCTTGCAAGAATTATGAGAGGATACACATTAAGTGGTTTAGAAAATATGGTGCTTTGGAATGAAAGAGATATTTCAAATTCTTCAGTAGAAAGAATTGCGCTACCAGATTGTTTTAATTTAATTTGCTTCATGACTTCAGAGCTAACATCGATTATTAGTGACCTTGTCATCAATTATGAACAAATTAAAATTAATTTAAATAATGCAAAAAGTAAATCAATGAGTCAACAAATGTTATCTCATCTTCTAACTGAAGGCATTAATAGAGAAGAGGCTTACAAGGTGATTCAGGAAGAATCATTTAAAAACTTAAGCCCGAATGAAATTAAGACCAACCTCGAAAAACATTTTAGTATTGAATTTCCTGATTTTGACACTCCTGATAGTCAAAACATCAGTAAAGAATCTTTTGAGGATAAATTAACTTAATTTGGAAAATTTTAAAAACAAATTCATAGAGATTAAAGATGAAATTAAAAATCTCAATCCTAACAATGAATCAATTACAGATTCAATAATTGCGCCGATATTTTTTGTTATAAGTGCTAATTTTTTAGAATTGAATCAAGCGATATACAGTACAGCAGCATTATTATCTGCATTTCTTTTTTACAGAGTATTCAAAAAACAAAATTTAAAATATGTATTTTATGGTTTTATCGGATCTTTAATTGCTTTATTTATTGCCAGAATACAAGGAAGTGCATCTGGATTTTTTTTGCCAGGAATTATTAGAGATGGCGCAATAGCTTTTGTAGGAGTTGTGTCAATCATATTAGGTAGGCCTTTTACAATATATAGTTCAAAAGCTTTTAGAAATTGGCCAAAAGAATGGTACTTACATAAAAAAGTAAAGCCAGCGTACACTTTGGTAGCTATTATCTGGACATTGTATCTTTTAATAAAGGCAGGTCTACAGATTTACTTTTACAACACCCCAGAAATTCTTATAGTAATAAAGCTTGCAACTTCTAATCAAAGCACTCTAATTTTGTTAGTTGTTACATATATTGTTGGTCAAAAAAGACTACAGAAATTAAATGGGCCAAGTGTGGAAGAATTCCTAAACAACACACCTGAGCCATGGACAAGTCAACAAAAAGGATTTTAAGGTTATTATTAAATTATGGATAATTTACTAAATTCAGATGCAACAACCGCCTTAATTCTATTAGGGATATTGATTGTTTCTTATGGAATTTTAAGATCTATTTTTTTTCCAGCTGTAAAAAAATTAGCAAATAGGACATCGACGTTTATTGATGATTTATTTCTTGATAAAAAATTTTTAAATAGGCTCTCCTATGTTGTAGTTTTTATCGTCTTCAATATATTGACCGCAACGCCAGAATTTAGTATTGACCTATTTAGCAATGTTATTGTTTCGAGACTAATAGATGCTGCATTTGCACTATTAGTCGGATTGACAATTTTAGAAGTCTTAAGCGTTTTCAATAAAATTTCTGAAAAAATTGATGTTTTAAAAGATAGACCAATAAAAGGTTATATACAAATTTTAAAAATTATTATCTCTGCTTTTGTGGTGATTATTATTTTCGCAATCGTAACTGGACAGTCTGTAGCTTATTACATAAGTGGACTTGGCGCTCTTACAGCTGTTTTACTATTAGTTTTTCAAGATACAATTTTGTCATTTGTAGCTTCAGTTCAAATAGGTCAAAATGACATAATAAAAATTGGAGACTGGATTGAAGTTCCGGAATTTGGAGCAGATGGTGATGTAGTAGATATTGCTCTTCATACTGTAAAAGTTCAGAACTGGGATAAAACAATAACAACAATTCCGACATCAAAAATTGTAAACACTTCTGTTAAGAATTGGAGGGCAATGTCTGAGTATGGTGGAAGAAGAATTAAAAGATCTTTACTTATAGATATTTCAAGTATCAAATTTTTAACGGCCAAAGAAATTTCGGAATTAGAAAAATTAGCACCATTAAAGGATTACATATCTTTTAAAAATAACGAATTATCTGAATTTAATGCTTCTATTGAAAATCCTGATAACAATATTGAAACTAGAAAATTGACGAATATAGGTACATACAGAGCTTATGTTGAAAGCTATTTGAAACAAAATTCAAACTTAAATACTGAAACTATGACTTTCCTTGTTAGGCAACTTCCATCCTCTCCAGAAGGTGTGCCATTAGAAATCTATACATTCACAAATACGACTGAGTGGGAGGCGTATGAAAAAATTCAGTCTGATATCTTTGATCACTTATTTGCTATTCTTCCAAAATTTGGCCTAAGAGTTTTTCAAAATGGACTGCTTGAAGCAGTAGCTGTTAAAAATTTACCCTTTAATCAGTTGGACGAATAAATTTTTTACTAAAAACAATGACCCCAAATATTATAAAAATATAATTTAAATAATTTCCATCTCTGCTGTAAGGAGTTTCTTTCTGTTTTTTCTCAAGTTTTTCAGTAAGTACTCCTGTTTCAAATAATTTAGTTTTAGCAATCACTTTTCCGTTATGATCTATAAATGCTGACTTACCAGTTATAGCTGCATGTACAATCGGTCTCCCATTTGAGATTGCATTTGCCCTAGACATTAATATAAATTGATCTGACATACCGCTTTCTCCGTAACTTGCTTGGTTAGTAAGTATTACAACTAATTCTGCACCATCCTGAACACTATTCCTGATATATCTTTGGAACGATCCTTCAAATGAGATAACAGTTGAAATTTTCGTATTGTTTACCATAAATATTTTTTGACCATCACCCCTGATCATGTCACGTGGAACTAGTGCTAACGGAGGAATCCAGTCTAAATATTTTCTAAATGGAATATACTCTCCAAAGGGCACCGGGTGCTGTTTTAAATATTGATCTATAATCTCACCATCTTTGTTTATAAAGACTCCATAATTTTCAAAATATTGATTTTGTATAGGTCTGTCTCCTCCTATTAACAAATATGAATCTAGCCTCAAAGCTTCGGTAGCAATATCGTTTTGAACTCTACTATGTATTCCAGGATCATTGTTAAATCCTGTTGAGCTCTCGGGCCAAACTACAAGGTCAAAATTTCCGTCAAGAGATTGTGTTTGAGTTAAATGGCTATCGTATATTTTTTGTCTTTCATTACTACATCTATTTTTGGCACCAGGACATGGGCTGTTTCCTTGAATGATTGCGATGTTTAGTTCTGATGCTCCTAATTGAGCATCATCGTAATCAGTATTAATAATTACAAGACTGAAAACGTATATTGAAAAAACTACTAATGAAAATATCATATAATTTTTAAAATAATTTTTTTGTTTGTTTTTTGAAAAGACACCAAGTGCAATTATTAAAGAAAAGGATTGTAGTAAAAGAGAAGATCCCGTTGGTCCAAAGCCTTCAAAAGATAAACGAGCATCTAGCATGAACCAACTGTCTATAGGACCAGTTAATAAAACCGTTGAGGGAAAACCCCAAGGAAAACCGCCAAATGGAAAATATGCTCTAATCAAATCAAAAATTGCTATAGCTGACAACAATACATAGAAATTGTTATCAGATTTTGTATTTAGATAAGAAAACAGTTTTGCGAATATTCCATACATCAATCCCATTAAAATTGTTAATGGAATCCATGCTTCAAGTCCTATTGATTGAATTCCTAATAAAATTACACCATAGGTGACACTCCCAAATATAAACCCTGCTAAAAAAGATTTTTCATCCGATAACAACGAATAGTAAAAAAAATACAGTGCTGGAAAAATTAAGAACCAGAAGTCAAAAGGAGGAAAGCTTAAAAAATATAGTACCCCTGCTAAGGATGCTCGTATTAACATATCTTTTTATGTTAATAATTAGACCTCATGAAATAAACTAATTTATATTTCTTAATATCACATATAAACCAGAAAAAATAGAAAAATAAGTCACTGACGCAGACAGAAAACTCTGAGAAACTTTAGAAAAAATTAAGCTTGATAATCTAATTCCTAAAAAAACAAATGGAATATTGATCAATAATAAATAAATGTGATCAATGTAGATTCTTCCAGTAAAGGCAAGCAAACACAAAGTGATTAGTATTCCAATTATAAAAACACTATTTAATGATGGTCTGAATTCGTCTGGATCGGCATCTCGATACAGAAGAGCAATTGGAGGGCCTCCTATTGCGGCAATCATTCCAAAAATTCCAGAAAATGTACCTGCAATGAAAGAATTGGTTTTGTTTCTTTTAATTACCCATCCAAAAAAAGAAGCTATTCCAGCTAAAAAAACTATTAAACCTACAGAAATAGAAAGATATTTTTCATTTAATATTGATAAAAACAACAAGCCGATTGGTCCCCCAACAAACCTGCCAGCAACTAAAGGTTTTACTGAACTTAAATCAACTTTATTTCTTTCTCTTATAAATACTCGAATTGCTAATGGTAAACCCAATAGTGATAAGAGCTGAGGAACTAACAGTGCTTCAATTTGTACAACTATAGGTGATGCTATAACAGCAAATCCAAATCCTAGTATTCCTTGAACTGATGATCCTATAAAGATTAATAGAGCAATAAAGATTAATTCAAAAAGGGTTAGGTCAAAAGGTAGACTCAATCAAGCGCTTCTTCTATGAGCTTAAGAATCTCACCGTCCTCAGTATGTCTACCTAGTTCTTTTTTTGAAAATAATAAATTGTCATCTAGATGGAACTCAAATACTCCTCCACCACTTGGAATTAAATTAATCGAAGTTACTTTGTTTCCGTAAATTTCTAAGATGTCTTCTATCGTACTAACTGCACGAGGGGTGTAGTTTCAGACTACACAAAACTCTAATTTTATTTCCATAATTTAATAGTATCATAACTTAGATTAAGGAGGTTTATGTTTAACTATTCTAAGGCAAACTTAGAGAGCTTGAATAATGATTTGGATAGCACTTTAGAAGAATGTAAAAAATTAGTTGAAAACATAAAGTCATCAACAAACGTTAATTTAAATGATTTTAATGATTTAGAAAGTACAGTTTATGACGTTTCAGGAAGGGTTGCTTTTCTTGGAGATGTACACCCAGAAGAAAAGATTAGAGATTTTGGAAATGAAGCAGATTCTAAAATACAAAATTTTGCACTTGAACTATTTAATGATGATGATCTTTACAAAAAATATAATGAAATTGATATTTCAGATGCAGATAAAGAGAGTATTGAGTTTCACAAAGATTTAGGCATAGATTTTAAAAATGCTGGTCATGGTTTATCAGATGAAAGCAGAAATAGATTAATAGAAATTGATAAAAGGCTTATAGAGCTTGGTATCGCTTTTTCAGAAAATATAGCAAAAGATAAAACAGAGCTTAAATTTTCAGAGGTTGAATTAAGCGGTTTAAGCAAAAATGAACTTAACAACTTAAAAAAAGATGAAGAAAAATTTATTATTACAATGGCATATCCTGATGTAAATGCAATATCTGAGAACTGTAATGTCAGGAACACAAGAGAAATAGTTTGGAAAGCTTTTAATAATCGAGCTGTAGAAGATAATATTCCAATCCTTAAATAGGCAGTTTTGCTAAGAAATGAAAAATCTAAATTGTTTGGATTTGAAACATGGGCTGAATATAGATTGCAAAACAGAATGGCAAAAAATCCAAAAAATGTTGATGCTATGTATAAAGATTTAATTCC
>JBEROH010000012.1:0-3287 GCA_041234785.1 Candidatus Actinomarina sp.
ATATTCCTGAAATGAAACAGATTGTTGAAAAGGAAGATTACACTATTATCACAAAACATTCATTTATTGATTTAGCTTTAAATTCTTTCACCTTTGGTATTTATACTCCAACAACTGTTATTATAAGTCATTAAATACATAACTCCCTACCTCTTTTAAATATAGCTTTGTAGCTATTCTAGATTCTTTAATTACTAAATCCTTTATCTCAAATCATCGGCATATCCTCTTCAATAAGTTCAGGGAGTAATTTGTATATTAGTTCTTATTAACTATAAATCAATTTAAATGAAAAATATTTTAGTTTACATATTCATTTTAGTTTCAACAATTTCTTATAGCCAACATTTTTATGCTATGGATATAGAAGTTGAAAGAGGAAGAGAAAAAGATGTAAAGACAATTTTTGATAATTATTTCGAAAAGTATGATACAGAAGGAATGTCCGTATTAATTTTTAGAAATCAGATTGGAGATTTTAACGTATTAAGTTCTCACACTGTTGTATGGATCGGCTCAATTGATCAATTAAATAATGGTTTTAATGGAGAATATTTTAAGGGTTCTGATTCAACAGTTTTTTGGAAAAGTTTATGGGAAATATCTGAATTTAAACAAGATTATACTGGAGATATAGTATCAGCTGATGGCGATGCAACAAGCGATAAGAATCAAGACTATCAAATTGTTTATGGAGTGACTCCAAAAAGCAGAAGTCAATTTATAAAATCTTGGGATAAAATGATGAAAAAATTAAATGTTAAGGGTTCTAGACATTTGATAGCAACACCTTTCTTAAATAGAATGTATAACTCATCCGTTATAGGGGTAAATATTGGTGAGGATTATAAGAGTACCATTGAAGGTCTCAACAAAATTTGGGACTCTAAAGAATGGTCTGAATTTGTTGAAGAAAGTGGAGGATGGCAGGTAAATATGAGTTTTTCTCGAAAAGTAATAGCTAGATATAACTAAAAATTAGGCCCTCCCAAGTGGAGGGTTTTTCTTTTTATATCATCGGCATATCCTCTTCATTAAGTTCAGGGAGTAATTTGTATATTAGTTTAATTAATAACCATAAAATCAATTTAAAATGAAAAAATTACTTTTTCTTCTTACTTTATTTACTACTTGTTTTTCTTTCTCTCAAGAAAATTTACTTTTTGAGCAAACATTTGTTTATGCCAAAGATATAGGCGCATATGATGAATATTTAAAATCAAATTTTTCAAAATTAGCACAAGGCAGACTAGATTCTGGAGCAATTATAGGTTGGGATGTATGGAAAGCAGTTCCAAATCAAAAAAATGATTTTACACATATGATTACTACAATAACTGATATTTCCGATGACAAGGATTATGATTTAAATTATCAAGAATTGATGGGAATGAGTGAAAAAGGTACTGAATTATTTTATGAAAACGCTGATAAAGTAAGAACCGTAAAAAGAAGACAGCTATGGAATGTATTAGCAAACGTAGATGAAAATGGAAATAAAAAGACGGGAGGGGAAGCTCCTCAATTTATGGTTTTAAATTTTATGAAAGTTCATAATTTAAAAGATTATAATACATATGAAAAACTAGAAATAAATAACACAAAAAAAATTTCTAAACAAGACTCAAGAGTAGGATGGACACTTCACAGGAGATTAGACAATTTAGGGACAGATGTATATTACACTCATACTACAATAGACTGGTATAACAGTTGGAAAGACTTTATAAAATCAAATATGGGGAAAACTACTGGACCTGAAAATTGGCCGAAAGCTTGGAGTGAAATGGACAAAATCAGAGACTTAAGAAAAAGGACTTTAATGTGGAAATTTTTAGAAGTAAAAAAATAAAAAATTACCCTCCCAAGTGGAGGGTTTTTCTTTTTATATCATCGGCATATCCTCTTCATTAAGTTCGGGGAGCAATTTGTATATTGATGGATACAAATCGTAAATCAATTAAAATGTTGTTAAGGCCACTAAGAAAACCATTTATTCTCACCCTATTTTTATTTGCTAACCTTATTGAGGCTCAAGATAAATCAAACGACAAGGAAATATTTATTTCAGGCCAAATAAACTTAACAAATAATGGGTTTTCTTTTATTCCCCTTTTTTCTTTAGGAAAACCAGCAACAACTATTAACCTCTCAGTAGGAGGAAAACGGTTGAGTTTTGATCCCCAATTTCGTTTTGATCTTGATGGAATGCGGCCTTGGTCTTTTTTATTTATTGGGCATTATAAACTGATTAAAAAAGAAAGGTTTCAACTCCGTTTAGGAAGTTATTTTCCTGCTTATGCTTTTACAGAATTAGATTACTCAAGGAATTCAAGATCAGTTAAAATCCTGACCCCTCAACGTTTTTTTATATGGACGACAAATTTAAATTATGTTCTAAATAAGAAAATAAGTATAGGGCTATTCTATCTAAATGGAAAAGGTTTAGAAAAAGTCGATCAAACTAAACAGGGAGATTTTATTTCTCTTAGAACATACATTCAAAATATCAACTTGAGCAAATCTTTTAGGTTGAGTTTTAACCCTGAAATTTATTTTTTAAAAATTGATTCAAATCAAGGTTACTATGTGGCTCAAACCTTTGCAATCAGATATTCTAAATTACCATTTTCTATTTCTACTACTATGAATAAAGCAATTAACTCTAATATTAATGCAAAACCTTTTGATTGGAATATAGGATTTAATTACATCTTTAAAAGCTTTTTTCAAAAAAAGCAATTGATTAAATAATCGGCATATCCTCTTCATTAAGTTAAGGGAGTAATTTGTATATTGGTTAATACCAACTCATAAATCAATTTAAATGAGAAATTTTTTAGCACTCTTTTTATTAGCCCAAACGATCTCTTTTTCTCAATTCGATAACATTAAAAGTTTCCAAAAAAAACTAATTCAAGAAGAAAAAACTGGGAGTAATGTTGCTATAGTATATAAAGATGGGAATATGATTTATCATCATATTGAAAATTCTAATAAACCAGGAGATAAAAATATTGATGGTGGAACTATATTTCCTGTTTGGTATATGTCAAAACCAATTACTATTGTATCTGTAATGACTTTGATTGAGCAAGGGAAAATCAAGTTAGATGATCATGTTAGCAAGTATATACCAAGCTTTGAATCATTAACCTGCAACAGCCCTAATGGAAGTTACCGATGCAATAATGTAATGACAGTTTATCATTTAATGACCCATAGATCAGGATTCAAATATTATGATGAATTTGAAAACATAAGAGGCCTAACAAGTTCTATTAAAT
>JBEROH010000030.1:0-46503 GCA_041234785.1 Candidatus Actinomarina sp.
TGAGCAAATTAGTAATTCTTCAATTGGTTTATTAATAAATCCACCAGATAAGCATTCAAAATATTTCACTTCCCCATTAAAATATTTTGAATATATTGCAGGTGGTTTAAAAGTAGTAGCTGTTGACTATCCTGCGCATAGAGACCTTCCTTTTCAGGAAAATATTTACTATTTTCGAGAAAATGATGAAGATTCGCTTTTATCAGCTATAAAAAATGCTATGGAAAAAGAATTTATTAGAATAAAAAAAGATAGTATTTCTCTAGATCAAAGAATAAAAAAAATTATCGATTTTTATAATAAATAAAGCACGCCTGGAGGGATTCGAACCCACAACCTTCTGATCCGAAGTCAGATGCTCTATCCAGTTGAGCTACAGACGCAAGATTTTCTTTAAAACTTTTCTATAACTTATATAATAGTTTCAGCAATGAAAACAACTAAGGTTTTAGAAACTTATATTTCAAATACAACAATATCTGAAGTTGCTCAGATTTTAACTTCTAGTTCCAAAAATCTAGTTGCTATTTGTAATACAAATACAGTTGTAAGAAGTTTAAAAAATGAAATGCTCAGAGAGACTCTAAATAGTTTTAATATTAAAACTCCGGATGGGTTTCCAATAGCAAAAGCCCTGTCAATAATTAATAGAGAAAAACAAGAAAGAGTAGATGGCTATAAAGTTTTCCTAGAAACAATACAGGAAGGACTAAAACATGACACCAAACATTATTTTTTCGGAAATAATGAAGAAACTGTACAGCTCATGATTAAAAACATAAAAGAAAAATTTCCTAATATCAAAATTGAGGGTTACTTATGTCCCGATGTTTTATCTTCAAGCGAATTAGTATCTTTATATAAAGAGACCCTTTCTAAGACTAATGCGAATATTTTATGGATATCACTTGGTTTTCCAAAACAAGAATTATTTATGTATGAACTTGTAAATACAGCAGAAGTCAACTCAAACTTAGTTGGTATTGGAGGTGTGTTTAACTGGGTTGCAGGAACAAAAATGAAAGCTCCTGAATGGATAGCAAATTTAGGATTAGAGTGGGCTTTAAGGTTAGTCCAAGACCCAAAAAGACTATACAAAAGATATTTAATTGACAATACTCTGTTTATTTACTACTTTTTTAAACAACTTCTTAATAAAAAGTAAACTAGTTATAGAAACAATTCTGACATATAGCTGATAATATTTACAACAATGAATAACTTATTAAACAAAATTAGAATTAATTTAACTGCTGTTTTACTAAGTTATGATTTAAATGATGATGTACAATTTATTATTTCAAAATTTCCTGAAGTTGACCTACAAATTAATAACTTGGTTAAATATAAAGAGGAGAATTTTTTTGATCAACTCCTTAATAAGTTTCAAACTATTTTAGAAGAAACAAATATCTTCAGTGAAATTAAAAGTAGTGATATCGGGTTTTTAAACTTGAGTTTTAACCACTCGTATCTTTCTAATATCATTAAAAATTCTAAAGATGAGCTTGAGACTAATGTAAAAAGAACTCTCTTGTTTGATTATGGAGGACCTAATATTGGAAAGCCACTACATGTAGGACATATCAGAACATTAAATATTGGTAGAAGTCTATATAATTCTAATTCTTTTATAGGGAACACAGTTAAAAGTGATACTCATTTGGGAGACTGGGGTATGCCAGTTGCTCAAATAATTACATATCTAGAAAAAAATAAAATTTCACCTGAAAGTGTTACTGCTGGTGATCTTGAAATAATATACCCAAAAGCAAGTAAAGAGTACTGGGATAACGTAGATTTTAAAAAAAGGGCTCAAGAAATAAACAAATTACTAAATAATGGCGACAAAAATTTGTATGAAATTTGGAAAATAATTAAAAATATATCCTTAGAAAATTTAAAGATTGAACTCAAAAAATTAAACCAAAATTTTGACTACTGGTACGGAGAAAGTGATGTTAATAACTTAATCGCACCAATGATTAATGACTTAGTGAATAACAAAAAAGTAATTAAGGATGAGGGTGCACTGATTAGTTCAGAAAATGTTGATCCTAAAATTTTAATTACTAAAACTGATGGATCATATCTATATATCACTACTGACTTAGCAACTGTTTTGTATAGAAAAAAATATTTACCCTATGATAAGGCTTACTATATTGTAGACAGTAGACAATCGCTTCACTTTAAACAATTGTTTAGTTCAATTAATTACTTTGAATTTAGTAATGCAGAACACGAACATATAGCTTACGGAACAATAAACGATGCTAAAGGAAACCCTTTTAAAACAAGAGATGGGGGTACTAAATCGTTAAATGAATTATTTCAAGAAACAAAAAACTATATAAAAAATATCAATAACAATATTGATGAAGCAATTCTCGATCAGTTAACAAACTCTGTTTTAACTTTTAGTGACCTTCTTACAAATAGAAAAACTGACTATAAATTTGATCTCGAAAAATTTACAAATATTAATGGAAAAACTGGCATTTATGTTCAATATGCACAAGTTAGAGCTAAAAAATTATTACTGGAAATTGGAGAAAATAAAAAAGATCTCGATTCATTAGTATTAAGTTCTATCGATAAAGATTTACTATCAAAACTTTATTTGTTCGGATATCATCTGGAACAATGTGTTCAACTAAGTGAACCTCATCATCTTGCAAATTATTTATATGAAATATCAAGTTTATTTAATGCTTTTTATGAAGAAGAAAAACTTAACAATATAACAAATCAAGAACATTTAGCATCTAAAATTTTAATTTTAAAATTATTTTTAACTACAAGTCAAAACGTTATGTTTTGTTTAGGCATGGAGCCTGTAGAGAGAATGTAGTTATAGAAATATCTGAGTAGAGATCGTCCAAACCAACAACACTAAACTATAGGAATATTTGTTTATAAAATCTATATTTTTACCAAAATTGTGAGCTAAAAATAATACGAGTGGAATAGATATAAAGCCAGAAAAAGAAACTGCTCTAGCTATCACGAGATATTGATTCAAAAAAATATTTTTACCACTTAATAATAATTGAAAAAGGACTAATAAAACCATAGATATCATGATTACTGAAACTATATTTGAAAGTAGGTCTTTAAAAGATCTGTTGTTAATAGAGTAAGTATCAAAAAACTCTACAGGGATAAATAGTATAAATAGAGCCACAAAAAAAGTAATCAAAGACCAAAATAAACCCTGTCCGCTCCAGTTTATAAACATTTGAGAAGTGTAACCAATTGCTTCTAAAAATAAGTAGATTGAAAAACCTAATATTGCAGTGCCAAGTACAAAAAAATACAAACCAATAATTGATAAAAACTGATTTTTATTTAGTGAAACATTCCTTTTATTTAAATTACTAAGTTGATATTCCATACAGACATATAATAACTGCTTTTATATTAAAATAATTATTAAATATGGAATTAATAGATACACCAAATCCGAATGCCAAAAAAATTATGTATAACCATGGATTAGAGATAGCAAGCTATATCCAGAATGATAGTAATGATATTAAAAAAGAGTTGAAAGACATACTTAACATCAAAGGTGTAAAAGCTTTATTTACTGGGCCAGGATTTTTAACCATCACGAAAGAAAATGATGCGGATTGGTCTACGATAAGCAGTAATATTAAAAATATCTTTGATACAATATAGCTATGGAAACATTTAATTCAGATCCTAAACCTGGAAGAATTGTACTACCTTTAGTGCTTATTGGAATGATTGCTACAACTTACACCTTTGTAAACAGAGTTGCAACTAACAATGATTTAGATCTTATTGTGACAGATACCGTAGTGGAAACAACTATAGAAACTGATGCTCCAGAAACTACTACCTCAACGACAACAACCACCCTTCCAGTAGAGTATGTAGCTTACTTAGAAGAAATCACGGCAGAAAAAATCCAAGCTACAGAACTTGGGAAAAAAGTGTTAGAAGCAAATGATAATTGGGATGAAAAAACTGTTACATATCAAGAAGCAAAACAAGAGTTCAATGCTTTTATTGAATATGCAGAAGAATTTGTTTTAACTGTTACTGACCCAGGTCCTCCAAATGAGTATGCAAATCTAGTTACTGGACACGAAGAATTAAAGACTCTTGTGAACCTTGTTTACTTAGACACAGTAGAGCTTTTAGCTGGTTTAGAGTCATCTGATAAAGGAGAGCAGAGAGCCGCCGCCCTTGATTCCTTTAATACGAATTTAGACCAGTTTATTGATAAAGTTGAAGAAATAGTTGCTGCCGCTACGTCTAGCTAGAAGCTGCTGAACAAACCGTATCAATCATTAACATTGCAATCAAATATGGATCACCATTAGCATTTGGTCTTCTGTCTTCTAAATAACCTTTTTTATCTACTTCAACTTGCCAAGGGATACGTATTGATGCACCTCTGTCACTTACACCGTATGAAAACGTATCAAATCGTTGTGTTTCGTGTGCACCAGTGAGACGATCTTCTATTCTGTCTCCATAATTTTTTACATGTAAATCTGCATTTTTTCCAAGAGCTTCACATGCATCAATAATTGCTTGGTAACCACCATCTTCACGCATTTGCTTTGTTGAAAAGTTTGTATGCATCCCTGCTCCATTCCAGTCACCTTTTACTGGTTTTGGATCAAGCGTTGCAGAAATCTTCCAATCTTCTGCAATTCTGTATAGCAACCATCTTGCAACCCATATCTGATCACCTATTTCTGGAGCTCCAATTGGTCCAATCTGAAACTCCCATTGTCCTGGCATTACTTCCGCATTTGTCCCTGATATCTCAAGACCAGCTTTTATACAAGCTGTTGCGTGAGCCTCTGAAATTGCTCTTCCATAAACCTCATCGGCACCAACACCGCAGTAGTATCCTCCTTGTGGAGCAGGATATCCAGATGGTGGAAAACCTAAAGGCTGACCATATTTTAGAGAGTCATAGGATTGCTCATAAAATGTGTACTCCTGTTCCATTCCAAACCACGGTTCAAATTCTTTAAAATTGTTTGCTGATTCAATTAATGCAGCACGGGTGTTTGAAGTATGTGGTGTCATGTCAACATTTAAAACTTCACACATCACCAAAATATTATCTCCACCTCTAATAGGGTCTGCAAATTGAGCAACTGGTTTTAATACACAATCAGAAGCAGCTCCTACAGCTTGTTTGGTACTTGATCCATCAAATCCCCAAATTGGTAATTCAGAACCTTTATCGATAATTTTTGTTTTACTCCTTAATTTTGCGGTTGGAGTTTGACCGTCAATCCATATATATTCTGCTTTTATCTTCATGAAAGTAATGTAATATGTATTTCAGGAAATGTTGTTGCAGATATGTTAAATTATTGTTTCGAAGAATGATAGACTCTTACTTGAATATTGACCCTGACCATAAAGACTTAGAAAAGTTCTTTAAAGAAGCGGGGGTTAAAAAACAGACTCTTAATGGTATAACTTCACCTAGCCAACTTGATTTAATTATCACTTCACTTAACAAATATGGTGAAACCAAAAAACATCTCTCTAACTTAGAATCTTCTTCTAAGCCGTTTCCAACTTTAATAATTGTTAATGAAGATGAATTTGAACAAACAATTGATCTTATTCAAAATCCTCATATCCAACTTATATCAAGTGCTTGTAATTCTGATGAAATTAAGGCAAGAGTACATGCACTGGTTGGAGACACAACTTCAGAAGTTCTCACATTTAAAGATTTATCTATAAACTTAAAAACATACGAAGCAAGAATTAGTCAAACACTTCTCGATTTAACTTATATGGAATATACTTTACTTAAATTTTTTGTTGAAAACCAAGAAATTGTTTGGTCTAGAGAACAGCTCTTAGAAAAAGTCTGGGGATATGACTATTTTGGCGGCGCAAGAACTGTTGATGTACATGTTAGAAGGCTACGAGCAAAACTAAGTGATAAGCGAAAAGATTGGATAAAAACAATTCACTCAGTTGGTTATAGATTTAACTAAAGCTGTTACCACACCCGCAGGTTCTTGATACATTAGGATTGTCAATTGAAAAACCAGTTTCCATTAGCCCTTCTTTATAATCTAATGTTGAACCTTTAATGTGCTCTAAACTTTGAGAATCTACAACAATGTTGACTTCACCATATTGTTCTACAACATCACCATCAAATTCTTCTGTATCAAAAAACATTTCGTAAGAATATCCTGAACACCCGCCAGGTTTAACACCCATTCTTAAAAAACTATTTTCAGATTCTTCTACTGCTTTCAATTCAATTAATTTTTTAACAGCACTTTCAGTAGCTAAAACAGCTCTTGATGATTTAATTTGTATATCCATGAAACCAGTATAGCAAAAACTATTTTATTCCATAAATTTGTTATTACATCTTTCTCAAACTTCCTTAGAATATTTATATGGTTCAAAGTGATTTATTGTTAAAACATCTCTCAACAGTGTACGATCCTGAACTTGGGGTCAACATTGTAGATTTAGGCATGGTAAAAAATGTGGTGCACAATAAGAACAGTGTCGATATTAAGTTAGCATTAACCATTGCGAACTGTCCAATGAGAAATCAAATTGAACAAGAGATAAAAAGAAAGTTATTACTTATTGAAAACGTATCAACTGTCAATATTGAGGTAGTAGCTATGGATCAAAAAGATAGGTCTTCTGTTATGGAGAAAGCAAGAAAAAAAGCTAGAGACAATGCACAGCCTACAAAAATTGATCCTAAAACTAGAGTCATTGCAATAGGTAGTGGAAAAGGTGGTGTCGGCAAATCAACCATTTCTGCAAACGTCGCTGTTGGATTATCAGACGCCGGATACAAAACTGGTTTATTAGATGCAGATATCTGGGGTTTCTCAATTCCAAGGCTTCTTGGCATATCGGGAAGAATTAAAGCCAATGATGAGAAGCTCATGATTCCATATTCTCACAATAACTTAAAAGTCATTTCTACTGGATTGATTACAGAAAATGAAGACACAGCTTTAATGTGGAGAGGTCTAATGTTAAGCAAAGCTTTAGAGCAATTCTTAACAAATGTTGAATGGGGTGATTTGGATTATTTAATAATTGATTTACCTCCTGGAACAGGTGACATTCAAATGGCATTAAGTCGTCTTCTTCCTCAAGCTGAATTAATTGTTGTCACAACACCACAACGAATGGCCCAAAAGGTAGCAACGAGAGTTGCGGACATGGCAAAACGTAGTTTTATACCTTTATTAGGTGTTATAGAAAATATGTCTTATTTTCAATCAAAATCTGGAGAACAGTTTAATATTTTTGGATCTGGTGGTGGAGATGCTCTCGCTAATCAGTTTGGTTTATCTATACTTGGAAAAATTCCAATTAGTGAAGATACAAATGATATCGCAGATGACGGAATTCCTTTGATCTTGCAAGAAAAAGACTCTCCAACAAAACAAGCTTTAATTCAACTAACAAAGAATATTGCTGAGCAGCTACCTCCTATTAAAGATGAAACATGTACTGGTCGGTTAGCTAAGGTTTTTGAAGAGCTTTCAAAATAATGAATTCGATTTCTGTTAACGATTTAGCTGAATCCTCCAGTCTTGAACTTCCAAGAGAGATTAAGCTTTTTCTTGCAAAAAAAGTTCTCGCAGAAACTAGAGATGGAGATGAAGCACTAAAGCAATTCAACCAGGTTGTAAACAAGTTAAGTATCGATAAACAGAAAAAAGTTATTAACGCTACCGGAACATTGCTCCACACAAACCTTGGTAGAGCCCCAAGCAACTTATTATTTCCCGGTGGATACACAAATGTAGAATTTGATTTACTCGAATCTAAACGAGGGATGAGAAGTATTTACCTCAAGACTAGTATGAAAACTCTCTTGAATACAGAGGATGTGACGTTTGTAAACAATAATGCCTCTTCTCTGTTTATTACTCTTGCAAGTTTAAAAAAAATTCACAATAAAAGTCACGTAATTGTCTCTCGAGGTGAAATTATTGAAATCGGAGGTTCTTATAGACTTCCTGAAATTATTAATGAAACAGGTTTAGTCCTCATTGAAGTTGGTACCACCAATAAGACCCGTATAAAAGATTATGAAGATGCACTAAAAAAATATGATAATGCGGTGATATTAAAGGTACATAGGTCAAATTTTTCAATTACAGGATTTACAGAAGAAACAACAATTGCTCAACTAAAGGAATTAAAAGATTCATATCAAACAATGCTCATCCACGACTTAGGTAGTGGACTTGTAATAGACAGGGGCTTTCTAAGTAAATATGATTTACATATTTTTGACACTGAACCAAGAGTGCAAGATTCGCTTGATTCTGGATCAGACTTGGTCTTATTTTCAGGAGATAAATTGTTTGGATCGGTTCAGTCGGGAATCATTGCAGGAAATAAAAATATAATTGAATCAATTAATGGGTTCAGCTTGTATAGAACGTATCGCTGTTCTCCAATAATTTTATTTGAACTTCAAGAAACGACAGATAAGTACTTATCAAAGAATGAAATAGAGATTCCATTTTGGCATCTAGTATCAACACCATACAGCTCTTTAGAAGAAAGACTATCAACGATTGTTTCAAATTGTAATGTGCAGTATGACATCGTTAGGGGCGAAAGTGTAATTGGAGGAGGGACTTTACCTGATAAAACCTTAGAATCTCCATTACTCATTTTTAACGAAAATTCTGTAAAAGATTTAATGTTTAAATTTTTAAATAATGTGTTTCCAATAATTCCTCGCATTTTTAATGGAAAATTAAGTCTCGATATTAGAAGTGTTTCAATTGATGAGGATAAATATATAGCAGACTTCATAACATCTTTATGACCGTTTTAGCTACAGCAGGACATGTAGATCACGGTAAGTCAACTTTAGTAAACTTTCTAACTGGTCAAGAGACTGATAGGTTAGATGAAGAAAAAAAACGTGGTCTCACTATCAATCTTGGATTCACATATTTTGAATATCAAAATGAATTTGTATCAATTGTCGATGTACCTGGTCACAAAGATTACTTTAAAAACACAGTCGCAGGCTTTTCAAATGTTGATGCTGTGTTGTTCTGTATTGATGCTGTGCAAGGATGGTCTCAACAATCAGAAGAACACTTTCAAGCATTGATAAACCTTGATATTAAAAATATATTTTTTGTATTTACAAAAATCGATAAAATGGAAAACCGTAATCATATTGACAAATTAAAAACAAAAATTAGTAACTACACTACTTTCAATTTTGAAATTCTTGAATACAGTTCTATAAAAAGCGACAGGAATGAAGTACAAATTAAAATTATTAACTATCTAAAAAATATAATAAAACCTTCATACCCACCATGTTTATGGGTTGATCGAACGTTTAATATTGATGGTGTCGGTAAAGTTGTAACCGGTACTGCAAGTAAAATTTTCAATTTAGAAAATATTTTTGTAGATTGTGACCAAACAAAATTGGACATTAGAGAAGTTCAAAATGTAAGTAATAAAATTAAGTCAATTTCCTCTTCAAGCAGATTGGCAATTTCATTTAAAAAAAATAATGAATCTCTACCCGAACGAGGTTCGCTTCTAACAAATCAATTAAACCAACGATATAGATATGTTTTTATAGAGGAAAACGATGCAAGTGATGAAATAACTACTAAGGGCACTATAAGAATTTATATGGGGACAGGAAATTGTATTGTTAAAAATATTCAGTATTTAAATATTGAACAAAAAAAAGTTCTACTTATTGAATTCAATAATTATCAAGTATTAATTCCAAATCAAACCATCCTCCTACACAATCTTTCTACAAACGAATTTTATGGAGGTAAAATTATTGAAGCCTCTAACAATTACTTTCATATAAAAAAACTTGTTAATGATTCTAAAAATGAAAATTTTCTTTCAATTGATGATTTACATATATTTTATGAAAAAGAGAATCCTTTGAATATCAAACATTTTGTAGAAATTCATAACAAACTAATACCTAAAAAGAAATTTGAAAATATATCGATTGATATTTTAAATAATCTTGAAAAAGTAAACTCTATTGGAGTTTATGAATATCTTTTTAAAGTTCATTTTGTTGAAACTGAGTTTGTTGAAGACCTTTGTAAGGCAATCGCAGATATAAAACTATCTAACAATCAAATTTTTCTAGATAAAAATAGTAAAGTGAATGAAACATTATATTTAAAAATAAATAGCCTTCTTTCCCAAGATTTAAACGTAAACAAAGTAGATTTAAGCAACTTTAATAAAAAAGATATTAAGACATTATTTATGAATGAATATTTGTATAGAATTGATAGCAATTTATTAATCTCTAGAGAACATAAAAATAAACTACTCCAAGTAATTGAAGAGCTACCTAATCAATTTTCAGTCAGTGATTTTAAAAACCTTACAAATCTATCACGAAAATACTCAATACCTTACTTAGAATTTTTAGACAAATTAAACATTACATCAAAAATTGATAGTGACGGTACACGAAAAAAACTAAAAAAATAAGAGCACTGTCATTTATTACTTTTAATAAACTCTTCGATTTTCATTTCCAAGATTGGTAATGTAATGCCTCCGTCACAAAGAACTTCATCATGGAAAAGTCTTATATCAAATTTTTCACCAAGTTCACTCTCTGCTTTCTTGCGTAACTCTTGAATTTTTAACTGCCCCATTTTATAGGAACACGCCTGTCCTGGCCAAGCAATATATCTATCTGTTTCAATATTTGCGTTTATTTCTTCTATTGGTGAATTAGCCTGAAAGAAATCAATTGCTTGGCCCCGAGACCAACCCAATCCATGCATTCCAGTGTCTAATACAAGCCTACAAGCTCTCCAGGCATCATTTCCTAACCTACCTAATTGTTGAACATTACTTGAGTAAAGCCCCATTTCGTTTGCAAGCTGTTCTGCATACAATCCCCAACCTTCAACAAAGGCAGTAGAAGCAGTATATTTTTGAAAATCAGGTACTCCTTGTAATTCAACTGCAATTGTTCTATCTAAATGATGCCCCGGAATAGCTTCATGAAATGCAACACTTTCTGCTTCGAACACACTCTTAGTTTCTGCCTTATATGTGTTTAAAAAATATGTTCCGTCTCTAGATCCATCAGGAAGAGGTGGAAAATAATATGCTGGTGGAGCATGTTTTTCTGACTCAGCAGGGACTGGTAATACTTTACATGGTGATTTAGGAAAGACTGTAAACCATTCACTAAGAGGTTTATAAGCTCTTTCAATAGTATCAATTGCTAGTTGTAACATTTGTTCTTTACTTTCATAACGCATAGAAGGTTCAGTTTGCATTAAGTTAAGCACTTGTTCTGGGGACTCAACGCCATTAAAAACACTCTTCCCTATTTCAAAAAATTCAACTTTTAATCTTTCAATCTCTGACATTCCTATCTCATGAACTTCTTTTACAGTTATATCTTTATGACCAGTAAATTTTCTTAGATTTCTTAAATAAATTTCTTCACCCCCTTCGATCCACATAATGCCTGCTTTTTCATCTGGTCTTCCAGCGGGTAGATGATTATTTTTTAATTGGTCAAGATAAGAGACAACTTGAGGTCTAACGTAAATTTCAAGAATTTCTTTAGCTTTATCTTTCCAACTACCTATTTCTTGTTCTGTAAAGGTTGGAGAAAAGTTGACTAATAACATGGGGTCTTGATCTAGACTAGTTGCTAAATAACTCTCTAATTGATCAATCGTTCTTAAAATATTTCTTTCTGTTGCTACTTTGTTATTTGCAAGTCCTAACGATTGAACTTCTTCAATTTGGCTAAATAATTTTTTATAAAGTTCAAACCTTTTTAACAACATATCTGCAGATTCATGATCTGGAACAAAAAGTTGTTGATTGTAATCTATTAAAAAACTTTGGAATCCCATTACACCAGCGTCATATTCCCAGCTTTTGTCTAATAATGAATTCTTGTTTGATTCCAATGCAAATTGCAGCATGCCGTGAGTTACTTTTTCTCTACTACTTAATTCTGTAAAATTAAATTTTTCCAGCCTTGAAGTCAGGTCATTTACGGTTTTTAAATCTTTTTCGTACTGTTCATTAGAGAGGTCTTCAATTTTATCGAAATATTCTTTTTTGCCCCTCATGATCGCAGATGTAGGTGAAGAATTTAGAGAAGCCTTAAAAAAATCTTCAGACAGTTGTTGTAGTTGGATATTTTTCATTAATTTTCCTTTTTTAAGTTTTGAATTTCAATTTCAAGTTTATCTATTTTTTTAGCTAACTCGTCCATTGTCATCTCATTATCGCTAAAAGTAGATATAAAATAGGATGAAATTGCAGCAGTTATTGTGGCTATAAAGCCAATACCCATAATCATTAGTGTACTTGCAATTATCCTTCCCAATGTCGTCATAGGAGTTATGTCCCCATACCCAACTGTTGTAATAGTAACTAATGCCCACCACAAGCCATCGCTGTAAGTATTTACTCCAGGTTCTGAGATGAAAAATAAAAAACCAAAAAACAGAATTATGCCTATTGTTGCATAAACAATAAATCTTAAACCTTTGGAATTAAAAATTGATTTTACTGTATAAGTAAATTTTGTAAGTAGAGCGGCAAGTCTAAAATATCTTAATCCATTTAAAAGTCTAGGAAGTCTTGCAAATCTTAAAAATCCTGACGACTGCAATCCTTGAGGGACGATAGGAAAAGAAAATATAACGATTATTAGTTCAATCTTATGTGATTTTATAAAATCTGATTTATTTTCAGCTAGATAAAGCAATACAGCATATTCAAGAAAAAATATTGTCCAAATTCCCCAATTTAAATTAACTGCAACAGTGATTAGACTTTTAGCCTGGTACTCGATAATAAAAACAGGAATTAACATCATAACTGAAATCATTACTGGAATTTCAAAAAATTTTTGAGCCTTTAAAAATTGTTGACTATTCATATAGACATTATAAAACTAGCAAACAAAGTTTTGTGAACTATTGTTAAAATTAAGTTATGAACAGGGTTCTTTTTTTCGTATTATTTTTTATCATGATAATAATTCCTCTTCGCGCCAATGATTCTAATTTTGAATTTATTGACAATTTTTTAATAAATAGTTTAAGTGGGGATTTAGAAAACTCAGAGACTGAAGAAGAAAATAAAAATTCTATCAAATTAACTGATGTCCAACTTATTACACTTCAAGATAAATTTAATGAATTAAATAAAATTACTGAACTTTCCAATGCAAAACTAATTAATGATTATGAAAAATTTTTAGAGGAAAATCAAAAAAAACTGAATGTAATATTAGCGTTTCATAGATTTGAAACCTTTAAAGAAAAAGAGAACGGTATCAAAGGAATCTATGTAAACGGTTACGATTTTATCAGAGATTCAAAAATGGATAGTATTAAAAATATACTTTCCACGACAGTAGTAAATACATTAGTTCTTGACGTAAAAACAGATAATGGTCATCTAATGTACCAAAGCACTTTAGAAGAAGCTCTAACTTTGAACAATATAAGAGTTAAATATGACAAGGAAATATTAAATCAATTTAAAAATGAATATAATGTTTATCTCATTGGGAGAGTAGTTGCTTTTCAAGACCCAATTTTTTCAAAAATATTTACTGATTCAGCAATCTTAGACGCAAAGGATGATCAACCTTATTCTCAAAATGAGCAGTACTTTTTAGACCCTAGTGATGATTTCGCTAAACAATATATTTTAAATATCGCTTTAGAGGCCTGTGAGTTAGGTTTTGATGAAATACAATTTGACTATATTAGGTATCCCGATACTAACTATAGTGATTTAATTTTTGATCAAGAAAGTACAACAGAATCTAGAGTTCAAAATATAAACTATTTTTTAAAGACTGCAACCTTAGAGATAAATCAAAAAGGCTGCTTAGTTTCAGCTGACATTTTTGGTATTGCTATAAATGTTAAAAATGATAGTGGGATTGGTCAATATTTAGAGACTTTAACCGAACAGGTAAATTTTATTTCTCCTATGGTTTATCCATCACACTATTCTTCAGGTTCATTTGGATATAAAAATCCTAATGATTTTCCATATGAAGTTATTACAGCTTCTTTAAAACAAGGTCTATCAAGAGGTGTTCCTGAAGCTAAACTAAGACCGTTCCTCCAGGCATTTTGGCACACTAATGAAGAGATTCGTTTAAATATCAAAGCATCTGAAGATCTGGGGTTGGATTGGCTTTTGTGGAATAATTCAAGTCGATATGATGCAGAAATATTTAGTAAACTTAATTCATGACAAATAAAGAAAAATTTAAAAAATCACTAGATAGTATTTACCAAGAATTATGTAATGTTAATGACTGGATGTACGAAAATCCAGAACTGGGTTTCGAAGAGTATAAAACTTCCAAATACCTTGTTGAGTTTATTGAAAAATATAGTTCGAAAGTTCAGTACCCAACCCATGAACTAGACACAGCATTTCAAATAACTTTTGGAGAAAGTGGTCCACTTGTTGTTATATGTGTTGAGTATGATGCATTACCTGAAATTGGTCACGCATGTGGGCATAATATCATTGCCACAGCTGCACTAGGAGCTGGACTGAGCTTAAAAGAACTCGCTAGTGAGTTAGGAGTTAGAGTAAAATTGTTAGGCACTCCAGCAGAAGAAGGTGGAGGAGGTAAAATTGTTCTTCTTGAAAGAGGCGCATTTGAAGATGCTTCTTGTTCTATGATGATCCACCCTGGTTTTGAAAATGTTGTTAATCCTACATTTACAACTATTCAGCAATACACTGTGGAATATTTTGGAAAAGATGCACATGCAGCTGGTGCTCCAGATCAAGGGATTAATGCATTAGATGCTCAAATTCAACTTTTTGTTAACGCTTCTACGTATCGCCAGCAAATGGTGCAAAGTAATAGAATGCACGGAGTAATCAGAGATGGGGGGTATAAACCAAATATAATACCTTCGTATACAAAATCAGAATGGTATTTACGTTCATTAAATGGCGAAGGGTTGGTAGAGTTAGAAAAAGATTTTCATAATTTTGTTAATGCTGCAGCTTTAGCGACAAAATGTAAGGTAAAAATTTCCTCCCCAGATTATCGTTATGAAGAAATAGTTAACAATGAAACGTTATTCAATTTATATTTAGAAAATTCTCTTGAAGTTGGAAGAAAAATGATTTTACAACAAGATGCAACAAGACCGGGGCTAGGGTCAACAGATATGGGAAATATTTCTAAGGCATTTCCATCCATTCACCCAATGTTATCTATTGATGCAGTAGATGCTGTGAATCATCAACCAGAATATGCAGCAGCAACAATAACCAAAGGAGGTCATAAAGCTATCTACGATGGAGCTTATGCTATGGGTGCGACCATTATCGATTTAGTTGAGAAAAACCTATGGAGCAAACTTAAGGATTAAAGAATTTGACTTAAGAATAGTTTAGTTCGATCACTCTTTGGGTTGTTAAAGAACTCATCTGGGGTATTTTCTTCAACTAACTGGCCATCATCAAACAACATTACTCTGTCTGCAACCTCTTTTGCAAAACCCATTTCGTGAGTGACGACAATCATTGTCATCCCAGATTTTGCTAGCTCTTTCATTACATCGAGCACTTCTTTAATCATTTCTGGATCAAGTGCAGAAGTAGGTTCGTCGAATAACATAATTTTTGGTTCCATAGCTAAAGCTCGTGCAATAGCAACTCTTTGTTGTTGTCCACCAGATAGTTGTCCTGGAAACTTATCTGCCTGTTCTGGAATTCCCACTCTGTTTAGTAGTTCCATAGCTTTTTCTTCTGCTTCTGATTTACTTTTTTTCCTTACCCAAATAGGAGCTAATGTAATATTTTGCATAACAGTAAGGTGCGGGAAGAGATTGAAGCTTTGGAAAACCATTCCCACTTCAGATCTAATTGCTTCAATGTTTTTAATGTCATTAGTTAATTGAATTCCGTCAACAACTATTTCTCCATCTTGATGTTGTTCTAATCTATTGATGCAACGAATAAAAGTTGATTTACCAGAACCAGATGGCCCACAAACAACCAACACTTCGCCTTCTTGAACTTCCATAGTTATGCCTTTTAAGGCTTGGAAATCTCCGTACCATTTTTTTACATCTTTTGCGGATATTATGCTCATAATATTTATCTTTCTCCTAATCCTAATCGTTTTTCAATTTTCATGCTTCTTCGAGAAAAGCTATAAGTAAAAACCCAATAAAGCAATGCACAGAATACAATGTTTTCCAAAACAGTGCCTAAAAAGTTAGCCCCTTGTGACTGAGCGGGTATAACTTTAATTCCAACAAATAATAAATCAAAAAGACCAACAATTGCAACTAGGCTGGTGTCTTTAAATAAACTGATTACTTGACTTACTAATGTAGGGATAACTGCTCTTAATGCTTGAGGTAGTACAATTAAACTAATTCTTTGAATTGTATTTAAGCCGACTGCATCAGCAGCCTCAAACTGTCCTTTATTAATTGACTGTAATCCACCTCTAACATTTTCAGCAAGATAAGCTGAGCTAAATATTGCTGTTACAGCTATAGCTCTTACAACTTCGTCAAACTCAACACCACGAGGAAGAAATAGAGACAGCATGACACTACCAAAAAATAACCAAGTAATAAATGGGACTGATCTAACTAATTCAATAATTGCTGTGCATATTATTCTCACTATTGGCAATTTTGAAGTTCTGCCAAGAGCTAATAAGATTCCAAGTGGTGATGAAAGTAGAACACCAAAATAGGCAATAATCCAAGTAAGAGCAAATCCTCCATAAATTGAAGAACCAGGAACTTCAATAAGAGTTTCTGAAGTTCCACCCCTCATTAAAAATAAAATTATTGAAATAGACAATGTCCAAATAATCAATAAATTTTTAGAGTTCTCCTTTGTGTTAGAAATGTATGGAGATACAGATGTGAGTAAAAAATAAAGAAAAAATATTATTTTTAATTGTCTTAATATTGGTAAAAATAACGATACAAAAAAAATAGCTAGGGTTATGTAGAAAAAATATTTTTGGTACTTTTTATTTTTTTCTTGATTCAATATAAACAAAGAAATGTAACCTAAGACCACACCTACAGCTATTAGTGGTAAGTCAATTGAGTATATAGAAACTAGACTAAAATCTGGTTTTCTATATATCCAAGTAACAACGAGTAAAGGTAGTAAAAACCACGATACTGGTATCACTTTTTTAAGTGCAGTTACTTGTTTTGAATTAAAAGATTTACCAAGATAATAAAAGCCAATTAGGACAAAATATAATACAGTCCATGGAATCGTCGTTGAACTTGCAACAGGCAGATACTGATCTTGAACTCTAACATTTGCACTATCAAAAACTACAGTAGGAACTTTAACTATCCAAATAGAAAGTACAAAAATACCAAGATATGCAAAACTTAATAAATCTTTTAATACTTGAGTATTTGAAAACTTTAGCCTTACAAATATCGTAACACCTAACAAAATTGTCACATACCCCAAAAAAAGTAACCTGGTATTTAATTGAAAAACTTCCTCTTGAATACCCTGGACTTTGTCTGTAGTAACAGATGTAGGTGTTATTAAAACAAATAGAAATAATACAACAAATAGTTTAATTAATTTGTCCATAGCATTTTTAATTGTTATATGAATATTTTCTGAATTATAACCCCAGGTTAATCCAAACATTACAATTACAAGCCCAACAGTAATCCAAACTCTAATAAAGTCAGACTCTGGATAAGCTTGTACCATATAAAGTTGTAAATTGTAAGTAATCGCAGTCCACTGTCTTTCAGGTGAAATAACAAAACTTATTATTCCACGAAATAAACCTATCAGAGCAACGATTGTAGTTAATGTTAAAACCACTGATCTGTAACTTGAGAACAAATTTTCCCTAAGCCATCTTTTTACAACTCCATAATCAACTTTTGTAGTTGTTTCAATCATTATCTCTCCACGATCTTTAACTTTTTGTTATAAAAATTAACAATAGATGATAAGGTCAAGCTTACAAATGAATAGAAAGCCATCCAAATTAAAAAGACCGCTATAGTTTGGCCTTCCTGATTGTACAGAGTTTGACCTACCGAAACAATCTCTGGAAATGCTACAGCTATGCCTAATGAAGTATTTTTAGCTAAGTTTAAATATTGATTACCCATTGGAGGAAGCATTATTCTGAGAGCTTGAGGTAATACAATCAGACGAAGTAAGGTGCTTCTTTTAAGACCTAATGATAGACCGGCTTCGCTTTGTCCTTTAGCAACAGCCATGATTCCAGATCTAACTACTTCTGAAATAAATACAGATGTATACAAAACAACACCTACCCAAGTTGCAAAGTAACCTACGGTCATAACTTTTCCAACTTCTTGTGAATAATTTGTAAAGGTAGAGGACCCAGCTTGTATAGCTTCTGGATAGCTAACAGAAAATGGAGATCCAGAATAATTCCAGTCAAGTTTATTTTGTATACCTTGAAAAAACTGTGGGATTCCCCAATTTGATTTAAAAAATGATTCATTCCCAAGTAAAAAGTCTGAGATTGCAATACCTAGTGGTAAAAACATACCAATTATTAAAGCCAACAACAATAGAACAGTTATAACTAACTTAAATATATCGTCATCTGTTAAAATACCTTTGTTCTCAGCACTCCTAGTTCTCTTCACTTCGCTTGTAATATATCGAACTGCATAAAATGAACCAATCGCAATAAATAAAATTTGAATACCAATACGAGGAAACACGTCAAATACACTCCCCACAAGTGCAGCAACATACCCCACTACACCAACTAGTTTATAGGCACCCATCCAACCTAAAATGTTTGAAATTATTAAGAAAAGCAGAGAATATATACCTGGATAAGCTTCTCGTCCATATTTTTCTAAAACAGAAACTCTCCATTTAAAAACTTTTCTGGTCAAATATAGCGAAAGAATAAACCATAATCCAAATAACCAACTAGATTCTCCTGGATCTAACCACGGAAATGCTATTCCTTTAGCGCTGATATGAATAACATGTTGGCCTCTGTCAGTTGCTTCAAGTCTTGGAAAGGAGATGAGAACAGCTTGCCAAAAGAAGATTTGAACTAAAAGTGGTATGTTTCTTACTAACTCAACAAGACCTGTAGTCGATTTCTCAACAATCCAGTTTTTAGACAATCTTGCTATACCCATAATTGTTCCTAATATTGTTGCAAAAAATATACCGGAAACAGTTATTCTTAACATGTTCGCTATACCTATTTGTATAGCTTCTATACCAGATTCTGGATAAGTTTTAAAACCTTCTGAAACTTGGATTCCTGGAGTTGTTCCTAAAAATCTCCAAGAAAATGGAAGATTTGTTGCAGTCAGATTAGTAATTGCTTGAGAAAAAAATCCTCTTAATGAATTGAATACTAAAAATAAAACAAATATTTGAAAAGCCCATTTTAAAAACCTAACATCTCTCCAAAATGCAAAATTAAATTTACTTTTATTCATTTTTATTAGTTGATGATACCATTCGAAAACTTTCTTATCTAGTGTACTTTTTAAAATTTGTAAAAAGAAAGGGGCTTAGAGCCCCTTTCCCTAAAACGTTAAGTTTTAATTATCTTGCTGGAGGTGAGTAGATTAATCCACCTTCTGTCCAACTAGCATTTGCTGATCCTTCTCTATAAAGTCCAACTGGATTTAAGTTTTTAGAATAAATCTCATCGTAGTTTCCTACTTGTTTAATGACGTTATAGAAAGCATCGGCTGATAAGCCCATAACAGTTTGTAGCTGTCCATCGTTCTTACCTGTGAGACGACCCATTTCTGGATTAGCATCATAATCAAATGAATCAACATTTGATCTACCAACTCCGTACTCATCAGCAATAAAAGTAGCATAAACTACCCAATTGACGATGTCACCCCATTGGCTATCATTTGAACGATATACAGGACCTAAAGGTTCTTTCGAGATAGGTGTTGATGGGAAAATTGCCCAATCATTTAATGCACCTTCTGATGCTCTGTTACCTACAAGAGCAGAACCGTCGGTTGTGACGATATCACATGCACCAGCTTTGAATTTCTCCATAGCTTCTGCAAATGTTTCAACTGTTTCAAGAACAATGCTTGCAACAGCAAGTCTTGCTCCTTCAGTTATATTTTTCTCTGTTGTTGTACCAGCATTTGTACACACTTTAAGACCATCAATGTCCTTAAGTGTTGAGGATGCAGATAATCCATCAGCATTTCTACCCATTAACTGTTGTCCGTCAAAATAGGTAGTTGGTCCAAAGTCAAGACCAAGTTCTGTGTCTCGGCTTTGAGTCCAAGTTGTGTTTCTGATTAATACATCTACTTCTCCTGATGATAAAGCTGTAAATCTTTCAGCAGCGGTAAGCGCTGTAAATTCAACTTTACTGTAATCTCCCAAAACTGCTGCAGCTACTGCATAACAATAATCTGCATCAATTCCTGTTACAGAACCATCAGCTTGTGTTTCAGAGAAAGCAACTGCAGTTCCAGAGACTCCACATTTAAGGAATCCTCTATCTTTAACTGTATCCAAAGTTGATTTTGCTTCAACAACTTCAACAGCAGCTTCTTCTGTTGCGGTATCTGTAGCACATGCTACAGCTAATAACGCAAGTACAAGCAGAGAAACGATTGCTTTTTTATTCAATGTTTATCTCCTTTTAATTAAAAGTAGACAGCTTCAATAAGAAGCCGACTGATACCAATTTAGTACATTTTAAATCTCTATACAAAGTTTATTTAATGAAAAGTTTAAAATATTTTGCAAAATATTAAAATATCGCTAAGAAACTTCTTCTTATTGTCTAAAAGTTCCATTAATATCCTATGTTGTACATAAGGAGATAAATTGTCGACTACCGTAGTACTCGGAGCTCAATGGGGTGATGAAGGTAAGGGTAAAGTCACAGATTTTTTTGCTTCATCAGCCGATTTTGTTGTCAGATTTCAAGGTGGTAATAACGCTGGACATACAATTGTTGTTGGAGAAGACAAAATTGCTTTATCATTAACACCTTCTGGAGTGCTTTACCCAGATTGTGTTCCGGTAATAGGGTCGGGATGTGTTATTGACTTAGGAGTACTTAAAAAAGAGCTTGAAATGCTAAATACCAAAGGCATCAACACTTCTAATTTAGCAATTTCATCTAATGCTCATATAATCATGCCATACCACAAGAAACTCGATGCATTAATTGAACGACATCTTGGAAAGAACAAAATTGGTACAACAAAGCGTGGAATTGGACCTTGTTATGCTGATAAAATACAGAGGCAGGGTATAAGAATTCAAGACCTACTTGATAAAAAAATATTTGAAGAAAAAGTTAAAACCAATTTAGAAGATAAAAATAAGTTATTTACTCGTATTTATAACCAACTTCCAATTGAACTTGAAGAAGTGTTGGAAGAGTTTAATGATTACAGGGAACTTGTTTCTCAACACATGCAAGACACGTCTCTTCTCATTGCTAATGCAATTAAAGACGAAAAAAATGTTTTGTTTGAAGGGGCCCAAGGCACTCTCCTTGATATTGATCACGGCACATATCCATTCGTTACTAGCTCAAACACTACTTCTGGTTTTGCAGCAATTGGATCCGGTGTTGGTCCATTAAATCTTGAAAAAATTGTTGGAGTAACTAAAGCATATATTTCTAGGGTAGGTACAGGACCGTTTATAACAGAACAAAAAAATGATATCGGTGACTATTTAATTGAAAAAGGCGCGGAGTTTGGAACTGTTACCGGAAGAAGACGTCGTTGTGGTTGGTTAGATTTAATTTCATTAAAATACTCGGTAAGAGTCAACTCCTTAACTGAGTTATTTATTACTAAACTTGACGTTCTATCGGGGCTTGAAGAACTAAAACTCAGTATTGGTTATAAATTTAATGATGAAATTATATCTGATTACCCTGTACAACAAAGAATTCTCTATGATGGCGAACCGGTATATAAAACTATGGAAGGATGGTCAGAAGATATTACTTCCGTAACTAAATTTGAAGATCTACCCTTAAATGCACAAAATTATTTAAAAGCAATTGAAGAGTATATAGAAATACCAATTACGTTCATTTCAGTCGGTCCTGAAAGAACTCAAAATATCATTATCTAATATGATTGAAAGATACGAACATCCAGAAATCAAATATATTTGGGACGATCAAAATAAATTTAATACATGGAAAACAATTCAATCTAAATATGTAGAAACTTTAGAGGATTTAGACATAGCTCCAGCGGGAATAGCAAAAAAAATTGATGATGTTGAAATAACAAAAGAGGAAGTTTACAAAAAAGAAGAAGTTACCAACCATGACCTTGCGTCTTTTGTTGATGTCTTACAGGAAAAAGTTGGGGAAGGGAGCAATTGGATTCACTATGGACTAACTAGTTCTGACATCGTTGATACGGCAAATAGTCTGCTCATCTCACAATCAATAAAAGTAGTTAAAGATTTAATTAACAATCTTTTAGAAGAATTAAAACTCAAAGCAATAAATGAAAAAAATACAAAAATTATTGGCAGAACGCATGGGGTGTTTGCAGAAGTTACATTTCTCGGAAATATTTTTGGCAATTGGTATCTTGAAATTGAAAGAGGACTTCAGAGAGTGCTCTCAGCAGAAAGAAATATTCGCATTGGAAAGTTAAGCGGTCCTGTTGGAAACTATTCAGTTGTTACAGAAGATATAGAGCTCCAAACATTAAATAAGTTATCTTTAAAACCTGAAATTTTTGCAAGCCAGATTGTAAGTAGAGATAGATATGCTGAAGTAGTTTCTTCAATAGCTATCCTTGCTTCAACTTATGAAAGGGTTGCAACTAATTTAAGACACTACCAACGTTCGGAAATATCTGAAATGTTTGAACCATTTAAAGAAGGACAAAAAGGGTCTTCTGCAATGCCTCATAAAAAAAATCCGATTGGAAGTGAGAGAATCACAGGTTTAGCAAGAATTTTACGAGGTTACTCTATTAGTAGTCTAGAAAACATGGTGCTTTGGAATGAAAGAGATATATCAAATTCTTCTGTGGAAAGGATTACACTTCCAGATACATTCCATCTTGTCACCTTTATGACAGCCGAATTAAGCACAATAGTAAAACATTTAGTAATTAATTATGAGCAAATTAATAAAAATTTAAAAAAAGCAGAAACGAATTCAATTAGTCAAAAAATATTATCCTTTTTGGTTAAGAATGGTATTGATAGGGATATTGCTTATAAAAAACTACAAGAGGAACTTTTTAAAAATTTATCTATTGAAAAATTACAAGATATTCTTGAAAAGGAATTTAATTTAAGTTTTCCAAAATTTCATGAAGAGGAAAAGTTCAATGGCAATGACTCAGATTTTTTAAGTAAATTTAAATAAATTGAAAAATTTTAAAAAAAAATTTATTGAAATAAAAGAGGAATTAAAAGAACTAAATCCAAACAATGAAAATATTGTAGATTCTATAATTGCACCAATTTTTTTTGTTATAGTTTCAAATTTCTTAAATCTAAATCAATCGATATATATAACTGCTTTGTTGCTATTAGTTTTATTAATATTTAGAGCACTAAAAAAGCAGAAAATAAAATATGTATTCTATGGATTCTTAGGATCTCTTTTAGCTCTCTACCTTGCAAGGATTCAAGGAAGTACCTCTGGTTTTTTTATTCCAGGAATCATCAGAGACGGAGCTATAGCAATTATTGGCTTTGTTTCTGTAATTATTGGAAAGCCATTTACAATATACAGCTCAAAAGCTTTTAGAAACTGGCCAAAAAATTGGTATTACCATCCACAAGTTAAGCCTGCCTATACCCGAGTAGCATTAATTTGGAGTTTTTATTTACTATTTAAAGCATTACTTCAAGTCTATTTTTTTAATAGCCCCGAAGTATTAGTAATAATTAAACTTGCAACTTCAAATCAAACAACAATAATTTTATTAATAATTTCTTACATGATTGGTCAAAACAATTTGCAATCTTTAAATGGTCCTAGCGTTGAAGAATTCTTAGAAGAAAAACCAAAACCTTGGATAAGCCAACAAAAAGGATTTTAAAGGTAACATTGAACTATGGACAATTTAATTAGTACTGAATTAACTTCTCTTTCTTTTATGTTGGGGTTGCTAGTAGGAGTATATTTTATTGTTAGGGTGATTTTATTCCCTGTTGTTAAAAAAATTGCCAAAAAAACTTCTACGCTTATGGACGACCTTTTTGTAGATAAAAAATTTTTAAATAGACTTTCTTATTTAATTGTATTTGTTTTTTTTCATATACTTTCTTCCACACCTCTCTTTGATTTAGAAGTTTTAAATTATTTAGTCGTTGAAAGAATTCTAAACTCTATATTTGCGCTCGTAGTTGGAGCAACGATTCTTGAAGTATTAACAGTGTTAAACAATGTATCTTCTCAAATTGAATTTTTAAAGAACAAGCCTATAAAAGGTTATGTCCAAATTGTAAAAATTATTATCACCTCATTCGTTTTTATAATAATTTTTGCAATAATTACTGGCCAACCTGTTGCATATTACATAAGTGGTCTTGGTGCTTTAACGGCTGTTTTACTTCTAATTTTTCAAGATACAATTTTGTCTTTCGTGGCATCCGTCCAAATTACTCAAAATGACATAATCAAGGTAGGCGACTGGATTGAAGTTCGAGAGTTTGGTGCGGACGGTGATGTGATAGACATTGCCCTACATACGATCAAAGTACAAAACTGGGATAAAACTGTCACTACAATTCCAACCTCAAAAATTGTTAGTAGCTCTGTTAAAAACTGGAGAGGAATGTCAGAATATGGAGGACGTAGAATCAAACGATCAATAGCTATTGACATTTCAAGCGTAAAGTTTTTATCACAAGCTGAAATTTTAGAATTAGAAAAACTAGCTCCTCTTAAAAATTACATTGCCCAAAAAAAGATTGAACTTGAGGAATATAACAAATCAATAGAGCAATCAGCTCATATCTTCGAATTCAGAAAGTTAACAAACATTGGTACTTACAGAGCTTATATTGAAAATTATTTAAAACAGAATGAAAATCTAAACACCGAAACTATGACTTGTTTAGTAAGACAACTCTCATCAACTCCTGAAGGAGTACCAATTGAAATTTATACCTTTACAAATACAACTGAGTGGGTCGCTTATGAGAAAATACAGTCAGATATTTTTGACCACTTATTTGCAATCCTTCCAAAATTTGGATTAAGAGTTTTTCAAAATGGATTGTTAGAAGCTGTGGCTATGAAAAATCTTCCTTTTAATCAATTTGATGAGTAAAAAATTTTTTAAAAAATATTAACATCAATGCAATTAATAAACTCATATAGTTGAAATAGTTTCCATACCTACTGTAAAAAGTTACTGAATCGACAGGATAAATAGTTTCTGTTAAAAGAGATGTGGTGAACAAGTCTGTTTTTGATATTACGTTTCCTAAATTATTAATGAATGCAGACTTTCCTGTTATAGCAGCATGAACAATTGGTCTATTATTTGATATTGCGTTAGCTTGCGACATTAATATAAACTGATCAGACATACCACTCTCTCCATAGCTCGCTTGGTTGGTAAGAATAATAATTACTTCAGCACCTTGATTGACACTTTTTCTAATGTATCTTTGAAAAGAGCCTTCAAAAGAAATGACTGAAGCAATCCTGACCTCATCAAGATACAAAATTTTCTCTCTGTCTCCCCTAATCATGTCTCTAGGCACTTGTGCCAAAGGAGGAATCCAATCTAAATATTTTCTGAATGGAATATACTCACCAAATGGTACTGGGTGTTGTTTAAGATATTGATCAATGACAAGACCTTGCGTATTGATAAATACACCATAATTTTCGAAATTTTCATTGCCTATTGGCCTATCCCCTCCAATCAGAAAATATGAATCGAGTCGTTTTGCTTCAGTTTGAATTTCACCTAAAACTTCTTTGTGAACTAACGGATCATTATTAAAGCCAGTAGAACTTTCTGGCCAAACAACTAAGTTAACATTTTGATTAATTTCTTTTGTTAGGTTTAAGTGACTTTCATAAATTCTTTGTCTCTCGTTGGAACATTTATTTTTTGTTCCAGGACAAGGACTGTTGCCTTGAACAATTGAAATTGTCAAACCCTCTTTTGTAGCATTACTCTTTTCAAAATTAAATAAGTCAACAGTGGAAATTAATAATGGAATTGAGATCAAAAAAACATAGCCTGTAAAACTTTTTAAAATTCTACCCTTTTTAGATTCTGAAATGAACAACACAAGAAATAAAACAAAGCTTTGAATTATTAATGATAACCCTGACGGCCCATAAGTTTTAAACAAATTCGGTAATAAGTATGTGCTATATTCTGAATAACTTGTTAACAGCACAGTTGAACTAAATCCCCAAGGAAAACCTCCGAAAGGAAAATATGCTCGCATTAAATCAAAAGAACTTATCACACCTATTAGTACAAAAAAATGATTCTGAAATTTATTTTTGAAAAAAACGAAAATAACTCCAAAAACACCGTAGGTTAAACCCATTAGGATTGTTAACGGTATCCAAGCCTCATATCCAATTGACTTAATACCAAGCAAAATCACACTATAAGCAATGCTTCCAAAAATAAATCCAGAACTAAAGCCATTTTTACTTAAAAGTAATGCTCGGTAAAAAAAATACAATGCTGGAAAGATTAGATACCATAAATTAAATGGAGGGAAGCTTAAAAAGTAAAGAGCCCCTGCTAAAACAGCACTTATTTTCATATGTTTAATGTTAGTAATTTGAATTTTTGAAAGAAATTAATTTATATTTCTTAGAATTACGATAATTCCTGAAAAAATTGAAAAATAAGTTACAGCATTCGCAATAAAATTGTCTGAAAATCTTGAAAAAATTTTACTCGAAGTAGCAAAACCAAATAAGACAAAAGGTACAAAAACTATAAATAATCTTAGATGATCAAATGTCAGGTTATTGTTAAGAACTAGTAGTACTAAAGTTATTATTATTCCGATACTAAAAACACTATTTAATGATGGTCGGAACTCGTCTGATTTTGTCTTTCTATAAAGAAGTGCAACAGGTGGTCCTCCAACAGCAGCTACCATTCCAAATATTCCAGAAAATGTTCCAGCTAGAAAAGAATTAATAGTCGTTTTGTTTATAACCCAACCAAAAAAAGAAGCTAGCCCGCCTATTAGTACGATGATTCCAACTAGTAAGGATAGGTATTTTTGGCTTAAGTTTATTAGTAAAAATAGACCAATTGGTCCACCAATTAATCGACCAACTAAAAGAGGTTTAACTTTAGAAAGATTTACTTTGTCTCTTTCTCTATAAAAAACTTTAAGAGCTAAGGGTAAAGCTAATAGAGATAGAAGTTGGGGAACAAGATTTGGATTTAATTGTACAACAATAGGTGAAGCGATAACTGCAAAACCAAAGCCAAGCACTCCTTGTACAGCAGAGCTAATAAAAAATAAAAATGCTAGAAATAGAAGTTCATTAATTGATAAATCAAAAGGTATTGTCAACTAAGAGCTTTATCTAATAAACTTAGAATTTCCCCATCTTCAGCATGTCTACCATTTGCAGTTTTGGAATATAGCAATGTGTTATTCAAATACAATTCAAAAACTCCACCTGAACCAGGAATCAAATTAATAGAACTAACAGCCTTGCCATACTTTTCTAGAATGTCTTCAACCGTACTAACTGCACGGGGTGTGTAGTTTCAAACTACACAAAATTCGAGTTTGATATCCATAATAGAAATACTATCATTAAAAAAATTAAAGGAGATTCAAATTGTACGATTATTCAAATGTAAGTAAAGACAGTCTTGAGCTAGAGCTAAATACATCAATTGATAAATGTAAAAACTTAATTGAAGAGATAAAACAAAAAGAAGTAATTGTTTTAGAAAATTTTGATGAATTTGAAAGGCAAGTTGCTGAAGTGACTGGTAAAGTAGCATTTTTGTCTAATGTTCATCCACAAAAAGAAATTAGAGATTTTGGAAATGAGGCTGAATCAATTCTTGAAAACTATATCCTTGATACCATTACCGATGAAAAATTATTTGAACAATTCAAAAAAATAGACACTACCAAGTTCAATCATGAATCTCTAAAATATTTCAAAAGTTTAGAACGAGACTTTTTAGATGCTGGTCATAATCTTGATAAACCTTCTAAAGGTCGACTTATTGAAATTGAAAAAAAATTAATTGAACTTGAAATTTCATTTTCAAAAAACATTGCTGATGATAAATCTAAAGTTCTTCTTTCTCTAGAACAGCTTGACGGTTTAAGTGTAGAAGAAATTAGCAATTTCAATAAAAGTGAGGAAAAATATGTGATTACAATGGCATACCCTGATATAAATGCTGTTCTAGAAAATTGCATAAACAGAAGCACGCGAGAAGTTGTATGGAAAACTTTTAACAATAGAGCGGTAAATACAAACTCTTCAATTCTTAAGGAAGCTGTTGTACTTAGAAATGAAAAAGCAAATTTATTTGGTTTTGCTACTTGGGCAGAATACCGACTACAACATAGAATGGCAAAAAATCCTAAAAATGTAAATCAAATGTATAGTAATTTAATACCTAAACTTCAACAATCTGCGCAAAACGAAAAAGAAGAGTTGGCATCTGATGGAATTGAGGCAAGTAGTATTGCCCCATGGGATATTAGATATTTCATTACAAAAAAAAGAAATGAAGTTAGCACAGTTGACAATAGTGAAATTAAAAAATATTTCTTCATTCATGATGTAAAAAAAGAAATGTTTTCAATATGTGAAGAGGTCTTCAGTATTGAAATAAAACAAGAAAATTCAGATACAGCTTGGCATGAAGATGTCGAACTGTGGTCCATCTGGGATCAAGGTGAAGAGCTTCTTGGATACTTTTATTTAGATCTTCACCCTAGAGATGGTAAATATACCCATGCCGCAGTTATGGATGTTTCACCGGGAAACGAACAAAAAGCACAGCTTCCAATTTGTTCAATGGTTGCCAATTTTCCAAATCCAAAAATAGGAGATGGGCTCATGACTTTTGATGAGGTAGAAACTTTATTTCACGAATTTGGCCATGTGTTACACATGGCAATAGGAAAATCAAAATTCTCTAGATTTATAGGTGCAAGTGTCGAGTGGGATTTTGTTGAAGCACCTAGCCAAATAATGGAGCATTGGGTTTGGAAAAGCCAATGTATGAAAAGAATCTCAAAACATATTGAAACAGGCGAGTCTCTTGAAGATAGTATTTGTAAAAAATTAAATGATTCCAAAAATATTGGTATTAGCTTGCTTACTTTAAGACAAGTTTCATTTGGGTTAGCCGACCAACACTTACATGGAGAAAACTTTAATGATTCACTATTAGATATTGAAAAATCAGCACAATCCGTAACTACCATAGATTACCCAACAGACATAAACCATTTAGCATCATTTGGTCACCTTCTTGGAGGCTATGATGCAGCATATTATGGATATCTTTGGGCTGATATTATTGGAGATGATTTGTTTAGTAGATTTGAAAATGAGGGAGTTCTCTCTAATACAGTGGGTGTAGACTATAAAAATAAAATTTTAAGCCCAGGTGGCACTAAATCTGCTGAAGAGCTAGTTGAAAATTTTCTTGGTAGAAAATGGAATGATCAAGCATTTTTATTACAAAAAAACTTGCTAAATTAGAATTACTATCTACAATTACTATGTTAAGCTTGTGAATATATTCACAAAGTGTAAAAAGGAAACAAATGACAGACGGATTAAAAGCTAGTCAAATTAAAGGTGGAATTAGACCTTCAAAAAGTTTTGACCAGGGTAGGGTTTGCAAGGACGAAACTTGTAACACTCAACTTAGCATATACAACAAAAGAGATCATTGCTTCAATCATGCTCCGGTTAAGTACCCGAGAGTAAGAGGCAGAATTCTTCAAGAAACAGCGTAATTATTTAAACTCCCCCTTTTACGGAATCTCCACAAGAGGTTTCTTTAAGCCCCTATTAAATATAGGGGCTTAATTATAATTCTCCTTCTATTAATATCATCCTCATGGATATCAAATTTACTGTACCTGAAATTAGTTGTGGTCATTGTAAAGAAACTATTGAATCAACATTAAATAATGTAGATTCTGTTGAGAGCGTAACTGTTAATATTGAGAAAAAACTGGTAGAAGTTGTATCATCTGATGATTTAGAATTATCTTTAATTTCTGATTTGTTAGACGCTCAAGGCTACTCAGTTGTCCAATAACAAAAGTACAATTTCATTAGACATTGATGGTATGACCTGTGCTGCTTGTGCAGGTCGAATTGAACGTGTATTGTCTAAAGATGCTCAAATTTTAGATGTTTCTGTAAGCTTTCCATTAAAGTCTGCTGTAATAGAAGTTGACAACAAAGAAAGTTTTAATCTTTCATCAATTTTAAAAAATATAAATGATATTGGCTATACAGCCAAAGAAGCCAGTGAAGAAGGAACTCAAGATAAAGTTAAGTTTAAATTTATTATTCCTTTGATTTCTTTATTTTTAACTATTTCTTTAAAATTTTTTTTTGAAGCAAAACTAGATTTTATTGCATACATTATTGGTTTTATAATTATTCTTTACTTCGGTAGAGGTTTTCATATTTCTGCATTTAAGAAAATAAAACATTTAGATTTCAATATGGATACGTTAATTTCACTAGGGAGTTTAAGTTCCCTTGTAATTTCTCTTCTCCCTAATGAGCTCACAAGCAATGGATTAATGTCAGGATCAGAAAATAAAATGTTTCTTGATACAGGAGCTTTTATAGTTTCATTTATTTTGATAGGAAAATCTGTTGAAGACAAAGTTGTAGAGGAATCTATAAAAACTACAGAATCAATTAAGAGTAGAATGCCAAAATCTTTAATAGTAAGTAGAGAAGGTGTATCTACACAATCTGCTTTAAAAGATATCAAAACTGATGACATATTTACTGTACTCTCAGGAGAAATTATTCCTGTTGATGGAGAGGTGTTAACTGGTGAAACTACTGTTGATGAGAGTTTACTAACTGGAGAATCTATACCATTGTTGAAAAATATTGGAGATAGAGTAGTTGGAGGAAGTATTAATTTACAAAACAAAATTGAAGTCAAAGTAACTGGAGACTATCAAGATTCAACATATAACATTATCGAAGAGCTAATTCGAAAAGCTCAGTCGACAAAACCAAATATTCAAAAGTCTCTTGATAAGCTAACCCAGTTTTTTGTACCAATTGTTTTGGCAATAAGCTTTTCTACTTTCTTTTTTAGATTTTTAATACAAGACTATTTACTAATAGAAGCGCTCAAAAATGCTATTGCAGTACTTGTAATTGCATGTCCATGTGCTCTTGGTCTAGCTACTCCTATTGTGTTATTTAAAACTGCAACAAGTAGTAAAAAAAGTGGATTTTTATTTAAAAATTTTGATCTATTACAAAAATTTGGCGATATTAAAACAATTGTTTTTGACAAAACAGGAACATTGTCATCTGGAGTATTTAAGATAAAAAAAATAGATGTTCAAAATTCCGACTTAACTCATGAAAACATTTTACAACTAATTGCTAGTGTTGAAATCTATTCTCAACACCCTATTGCTAGAAGTATTGTATATGAAGCAGAGATGAAAAATTTGCAAATGTTAACAGCAACTGAAGTGAAAGAGTTTACTGGGGTTGGTATTGAAGGCATAGTGGAAGGTAAACGAATAAGCATTAAGAAAAACAATACCAGTGATGAATCTTCTTTAGAAGTAATGATAGATAATAAAAGAATAATTCTTTACATAGAAGAAGAATCCGCAGTTAGTTCAAATTTTTTAAGCGAGCTTGAAAAAAATAAAGAAATTGTAATTTTGTCTGGTGATAAAAATGTTAATGTCAAAAAATTTGCTGAAAGTATTAGTATCAAAGAATTTTATTCAGACAAAACCCCTGAAGAAAAATTAGAATTTATTAAAAATAAACAACTCAGTGAAAGAGTAATATTTATTGGAGATGGAATAAATGATTCACCATCAATTAAACAAGCTGATGTTGGTGTCACAACTTCTACTAGTAGTCAAATCGCTCAAGTTTCTGGTGATATTCTTATTCACAAAGGTGGCTTGGAAACACTGAATAAAATTTTTATTCTTTCAAAAAAATCTAAATATAGAATTTATCAAAATTTATTTTTAGCATTTATTTACAATACGTTGATGATTCCACTTGCTGTACTTGGTTTTATAACTCCAAATTTAGCAGCATTGGCTATGGCCCTATCTAGTATTTCTGTTGTATTGAATTCTGCAAGAAAACTATAAATTATTTTTTAATTTAAATTTTCTAAAACATTATTCTTTCATTATGGAAGATGTAGTTTGGTATAGAAAACCTCTGTTGTCAGATCCAGTTGCAATTCTTGCATTTGAAGGATGGAGTGATGCTGGTAACACTGCTACTGGTTGTGTAGAAAATCTCAGCAGTACATATGATGTAGATCCATTTGCCGAACTTGATTCAGATTCCTTTTACAACTATCAAATGAGAAGGCCGGTAGTAGAAGTTCAGGATTTTGGAGAAAGAACTTTTCACTGGCCTCAAACTTCTTTTTATTCAATTGAAGATTTTAAAATTAAAAGTGATCTTATATTAGTTTTTGGAGAAGAGCCATCCATGAGATGGAAAGATTATTCTCGAAATATTTCGGAAACTTTACTAGAGCTTGGAGTTAGAAGAGCCGTAACTCTAGGTGCATTTTTTGGTCAGGTAGCTCATACTTTACCCGTTCCTCTTTTTGGTGTTAGTAGTGATCCAACATTTCACTCAAGATTCAATGTTTTGAATCCAAATTATTCAGGCCCTACCGGAATCACAAATATAGTTGGACAAACATTGAGAGATAGTGGTATTGAAACCTCTGGTTTATGGGCAGCAGTTCCCCATTATCTAAGTAGTGGAGGCTACCCTAAAGGAATGAGTGCGCTTTTAAACAAAACATCAGAAATATTAAAAATCGATATTGACGATACTGGTATTCAAAGTGAAGGTCAGCAATTTGAACTTAAAATTAATAAGGCTATGGAAAACTCTCAAGACTTAGCAGAATATGTATCTAAGCTTGAAGATGCAGAAGTTAGTATTGAAGACAATTTTTCAGAAGATAGCTTAGTTGAGCAAATTGAAGATTTTCTAAATGAAGAAAGAGAAGTTTAACTAGACGTTTTTCTTCTTATGTCTATTTGATTTACGACGCTTACGATATTTATGTTTTGACATTTTTTTGCGTCTTTTTTTAATCAAAGATCCCATATTTTAAAAATTTATCCTTTTTTCCTAACTGCGAAAGTCTAACTGATTTTCATCATTAAATGAAAAAACTTTTGTAATTTTTAGAATTTATTTATTTTTTATGGCTTTTAACAATGCTTCGTCGCCTTTATTGTCGAAAGGAGATTTTCTTTTAGCCCACAAACCCCAAGTAATCATAGATAATGTTTGAAATAATTTAAATTTTGTTATTTCTTCAGTTTTAGAAAATCCTAGCTCTTTTAAATACATCCCTTGAAGGTTTTCATCATCTATTTCATTTTGCCAAAATAAATCTGCATAATCAAAGTATGGATCTCCTAATGATGAGTATTCCCAATCAATTAAAAAAGTTTTGTCCTTATAAATCACAAAATTACCAGAATAAAGGTCTTGATGACAGGGTTTACGCTGCAAGCCAATCTCTTCTAGTTTTGCAACAATATTATTTCCTACTTCCACTGCTTCAATTTCAAGTGAATTTTGACTATCAGCTAGGTTTCTAAACACTTTTAAAGGAGAAAAGTTTTCCATAAAATTTAGGTCTGAATTATGTAACTTTTTAAGTGATAAAAATGCTGCGTTTCTTAGTTGTTCGTTCAAAAAATCTGACTCTTTATATGTATAGATTTCAAAATATTCCGAAATTTTTACTCCACTAACTTCATCAAATACTAGATAGGGCAAAGTGAGTTCTAGCTCTTGCACCAATAAGGTATTATTTTTTTCTGCATTTCGATTAATTTCATCAGGATTATCACCTGGAATTCTTAAAACAAATTGTTTACCGTCCACCTCAACAATAAAACTATGGTTTGTAATTCCCTCTAGTTCTTTTATAAAGTAAGCTGTCTCATCTTTATTGTTTGAAATATCATATTTTAAAAATATTTCTACAACTTTACTAGTTTCAAACATATTCATTATCATAATATAAGTTATGAATGATCCTTTTGCACTTGATTTAACGATTATCCTACTGCTCCTTGGTATAGGTGGAGCAATGTTGTTTGGAAATCTTTTTGCAATAATAAAAAGTAGACAAGAAAAAAAAGAATTATATTTTTCTAGAACTATTTTTCTATTAATGGTGGGGTTGATAATTACAACTTGGTCGATTGCTTCTTTAATAAGCAGATAAAATATTTAGAAATAGGTTATTATGTTCAAAGAGAAAAGTAATAAATGCTATCAGACAAAGATATAAAAAATTCACTGGAACAAGGAGATGTAATAATATCTCCACTAAGTCCTGACTTTATTCAACCATCAAGTGTTGATTTAAGAGTTGGTGCTGAATTTAGAGTGTTTGAAAACCATAAATATTCTCACATAGATCCTAGAGAAGAACAAGAAGACCTTACCAAGCTGGTAATAGCCACTGTCGAAGAACCGTTTGTACTACATCCTGGTGAGTTTGTGCTTGGCACCACTTTTGAAAAAGTAACACTTTCAAATAAAGTAGTTGCAAGGTTAGAAGGTAAAAGTTCACTCGGTAGAATTGGCCTCTTAATTCACTCTACTGCTGGATTTGTTGATCCAGGGTTCTCTGGATATTTAACTCTCGAACTTTCTAATGTGGCAAATCTTCCAATTAAAATTTATCCAGAAATGAAAATTGGACAAATATCGTTTTATTATCTTAACTCTCCATCAGAATCAGAATATGGTTCTAAAGTTTACGGAAGTAAATATCAAGGACAGCAAGGACCAACACCAAGTAAAAGCCACAACGATTTTCAATAATTATGATTCCTGGAATCGGTACTTTAATAAATGCTTTCGGAGTAATTGGGGTTGGATTATTAAGTAGAATTTTCATTAAAAAAGAAATCAAAAATTTTGAAAATAATTTACTACCTCTTGGATTACTTGTTTTAACTTTAGGTATTAGAGAGTCATTAAAAAGTCCTGAGTTTCTACTAACTCTTTTAGCAGTTTTGATTGGATCTATTATTGGAACTTATTTAAAAATTGAAGAAAGAATTAAAAATTTTGGAGATTATTTACATAGAAAATTTGAAAAAAATAATGATGAAAAAAATTCATTTATTGAAAGCTATTTAACAGCTTCGTTAATAGTAATTACAGGCCCACTAGCTATTGTCGGACCATTTCTTGATGTAGTGGAAGGAAATATTGAGTTGCTTTTAATAAAAACAGCATTGGATTGCTTTCTAGTTTTGTTTCTTGTCTCAAGTGGAGGCAAAGGTGCTACCTACTCTGGAATTTCAATACTTATCTACCAAGGTTTCTTTACTTTATGCGCATTTGCTTTAGGTGGAACGATTGACCAAATTGTTTCGGACTCAATCGCAGGAATTGGTGGCGTATTATTAGTCGGTGTAGGAATAAACTTACTAGGTTTAAGAAAAATACCAGTTGGCAATTATATTTTGAGCCTTTTTGTACCCTTTTTTATAACATTTTAAAAGTACGAGTAGCCCCTTTTACGTCTTCAAAAATTTCTTCAAGTCTTTTTGATTCTTCTTCGAAAGTGCCCCTGACAAAATGATACTGTTTGATATTAAAACACCTATTTTTGAAATCTATTTCGACTGGTACATATGGAATATTTAATCCTTTGGCTAAGTAGTAATATCCACTTCTAAATTTTTCAACGGGTTCTACACCACCTTCCGGTGCAATAACTAATATATAATTGTCATGTTTTTTGAATTCTTCAACTGCACCTCGAATTAATCCCTTTGAATTTACCCTATACACTGGTATCCCTCCCAGTTTGACTAATAGGTATTTTTGTAACCACCAAAAAGGCCAAGGGATGCCTTGTCTATCTAAATTTTTAGATATTGTGAAAAGACTTGGCAATCTTGTAAATACCCATGCTGCACCAAAGAAATTTATTTTAATTTCTAAAGCCCATACAGCTAAAAGTGCATACCATGCATCCCTCATAGCGGTATGAGGGATTCCAACTAAAACCATTTTGTCTAAATTAGGTATCGTCCCTTTAATTTCCCAATTAAATATTTTGAGAAGAAATCTTCCAATAGGACCAAGTATAATTCTTTTTTTTTGGGCTACTTGTTCTGGTACAGTAATCATAAAGTTGAAACATGCTTTGCAATTTGAACTGCATTCAATGCAGCACCTTTTAGTAAATTATCCGAAACAACCCAGAAGTTAAGTATTTTATTGCTTGAAAGCCCTTTTCTGAGTCTTGAAACTAAAACATTATGATTACCTTCAGCGTCTAAGGGTGTGGCAAGAGGTTCATCCCAGTACTCAGTTCCTTCAAAATTATTAATTAGTGCAATAGATTCTTCGACGTCAACTTCTTCTTCAAAAATTGCTGAGCAAAAAGTTCCATGACCTGTTTCTACACCAACTCGTGCATTAGAAGGTTCTACTAACAAATTAGTGATTTGTAAAATTTTTCTTGACTCATTGACAAACTTCATTTCTTCATCAGAGTAGCCATTTTCAGTCAGGCTGCCTGCTAGTGGTATTATATTTTTAGCAATTGGTCTTTTGTAGAAACCACCACTGTATTCAGCAGTTAATTTATCTCCAAGTTTTAATTCATTGTCTAGGGATTGTACAGCTCTAATACCAGAACCAGATACAGCTTGATAAGCAACAGGAGTTATTGCCTTTAAATTAAATTTATCGTGTAATGGTTTAAGTGCCATTACTAAGCCCATCGTTGTGCAGTTTGGATTAGAGATAAGTTTAGTGTTTTTAGTAATCTGACTCTGATTTACTCCATAAACCACTAAGGGGACTTCATCTAACATCCGAAAAGCTGAAGAATTATCAATAACATATGACCCGTTTTCTACAAATTCTTGTGCAAATACTTTTGATCTCTCACTACCTGCAGAAAATAAACTTATATCATAGTGAGCAATATCTTGATTATTAAGTTCTAAAACTTCAACTCTCTTGTTGGCAATTTCAACAAATTTACCAGCAGAATTCTTAGAAGCAAATAAGGTATACTCTGTTTCTTCGCTAAAACTTTTTTCGCAAAGCTGTATAATCTTGGTACCAACAAGACCGGTTGCTCCTACAATTGCAATTTTCATTTTTTAACTATAAATTCATCATGTAGCGCATTAAGAGCAACTTCAATATCTTTACTACTAATAACACATGAAACTCGGATTGGGGAAGTAGAAATCATAGAGATGTTAATGGAATTCTCTCCTAGAATTTTAAACATTTTTGAAGCAACTCCAGATTCAGACTTCATTCCTGCACCAATAATGGAAACTCTGGCTACGTTTTTGTCCACATCAAACCCTCCAGCATTAAGTTTTGTGGAAACATCTTTTAAAGCTTCTTCTACATCATTTTGTTGATCAAGAGGTGCGGTAAATGAAATATCTGTAATTGAGTCTTTGGAGACATTCTGAACAATCATATCTACATTAATTCCCTTATCTGATAACGCACCAAAAACAGTACCAGCTATACCAGGTTGATCAGGTACACCAAAAAGGGTAAATTTAATTTCTTTGTCGTTGTGAGTAACACCGCTAACTATAGATTCTTCCATTACTTTTTCTTTTACCTTTGTACCCTCATTATTTGTAAAAGTAGATTTTACAATTATTGGTACATTATACCTTCTACCAAATTCTACAGACCTTGCCATTAAAACCCCGGCCCCAGTTGAAGACATTTCTAACATTTCTTCATATGTTATTTCTTTAATTAGTTTGGCAGACTCAATAACTCTAGGATCAGCAGTAAAAACACCTTCTACATCTGTAAAAATTTCACATCTTTCAGCACCAAGAGCAGCAGCTAGTGCAACTGCAGTAGCATCAGACCCACCCCTTCCCAAAGTAGTTATCTCTCTAGTGTCTCGATTAAAACCTTGGAAACCTGCAACGATAACAATATCTCCATTACTGATGCCTTGTCTAACACGTTCTCCAGTAATTTCTTCTATTTCTGCTTTACCGTGTCTAGAAGTAGTAATAATTCCTGCTTGAGAACCTGTTAACGAAAAAGATTTATAACCTAAGCTGTTTAAATGGATTGAAAGGAGAGACATAGTAATTCTTTCACCAGCAGTTAAAAGCATATCTAACTCACGAGGAATTGGTTTTTCAGAAAGCTCATTAGCAAGTTGTAAAAGCTCATCAGTACTGGTCCCCATTGCGGAAGGTACAACAACTACATCATTACCTTGTTCCTTGCACTCAATTATTCTTTGTGCAACGAGTTTTAACGAATCCGTATCCGCTACACTGGTGCCACCAAATTTTTGCACTATTAAAGTCATTGGAAACATTCTAATTAGTTTCTTAAAGAATTAAAGAGCCTAGTACTCTAGTTTTATGAGCATAGACTTACATACGCATTCGATAAACTCTGATGGAACTGACTCAATTGATAACATCATAAATAATGCAATAGAGTTACAATTAGAAGCTATTTGTATATCAGACCATGAATATCTCAATACACAAATAAATCATCCTAAAATCGAAATCATTTCAGGTGTTGAAATAAGTGTTACTTGGAAAGAGTTAAACAAGTACAATCAATTTGCAGGCATACATTTACTCATATATTTTCTAAAAGATGATTCGCCACTAAATCAAAAGCTTCAAACCTTAAGAAAAAATAAGATTGGGAGAAACTATAGAATCTTAGATAACTTAAATGATATTGGAGTATCTATTACTCGCGAGGAATTAGATTCTCTGGATACAAAAGTTCCTGGAAGACCACATATTGCTGAGTTAATGGTTAAAAATAATTATGTCCAAAATATCGGTGAAGCGTTTATACAATATCTTGGCAATGGAAAGATTGAAGATTTAGATACACATCAAGAAGATATTGAAGAAATTATCAAACTAGCAATAGAATCGAAATCCTTAATTTTTTTAGCACACCCACATACACTTATGAGTAATAAGTCTTATTCAAAAAATGATAACTGGGTAAACCAAGAATTCTGTGACTATATCAACGATCTTAAACAATTAGGCATTCATGGTTTAGAAGCCTATTACCCGGGTTATAACCAATCAACACTAGATTCTCTTAAAGACATCGCAGAAGATTTTCAACTTCTGGTTTCTGGAGGCAGTGACTACCACGGTACGAGAAAACCTAGTAATTTATTGGGAATTGGGTACGAAAATAGTCCTTTAAAGGTGCCTTATGAATTACTATCAAGAATGAGAGAAGCTCATGAAAAATTATAAAAAACTTCTAGGTTCAATCTCTATTGTTACATTTTCTTACGCTGCGAGTAGGATTCTTGGTTTTGCAAGAGAAATTTTGTTAGCAAAATGGGCTGGTGTTTCAAGTGCTACAGATACTCTTGATCTTGCATTTATAATTCCTGATTTCTTATTTTATTTATCAGCTGGTGGCTATTTAGCAATTACATTAATTCCACTATTAAGCAATAAAAAAGAAGAAGAATTAACAGAATATTTTCTTTCTCTTTTATATGGGCTTTCTGTTGTATTTATCTCCGTCTCACTAATTACTTTTTTATTTAGAAATCAGTTTGCAAATTTTCTAGAAGTAGAATCTCCAGATTTTTTTATTGAAATATTTACACCTATTATATTTAGTCAAACTTTCTTTTTTATTGGGGCAATATTAATGGCTTTTCAATATTTTAAAGATCAATTCTTATATGCGGCAGCAGCACCAGTTATTTATAATGCAACCATCATCCTATTTGGATGGCTGAATTCAACATCACCTGAAAATACAATTAGAGGTTTCGCTGTAGGAACTTTAGTAGGTTCAATACTTGGTCATCTAGTTATTCAAATTATTGGTGTAAAAAAATCTGGATTGAAATTCAAACTTGTCTCGCCAAGAGTAAAAGATTTAAAAGAGTATCTATTAATTTCACTTCCTCTAGTTATTGGTCAATCTATTGCAGTAGTGGATGAGCAGCTCTTTAGAATTTTTGGTTCATTACTCTCTGTTGGAACCGTTGCTACATTTAGGTATGCTCGAAGAATTGCATTACTTCCTGTTGGAATTGTAGCGCAAGCGGTAGGGGTTGCTAGCTACCCTTTACTAGCAAGACTTTATAAAAATAATGAAATTGAAGAATTAATTTTATTAATCAAAAAACAGATTAGTTATTTGTTCTTGGTTAGTGGTTCACTTATGCTCGTCGGTATTTTAAATTCAAATTTAATCGTAAAAGTTGTATATGAAAGAGGTGCTTTTACTACTGTAGATACCAACAGAGTTGCTACAGTTTTTTCAATAATTGTATTGGCAGTAATACCGTGGTCACTAAATCAGATTGTCACTAGATCATTTTATGTCCAACAAAAATTTTGGTTTCCTGTTTTATGGGGTTCTATAGTAACCTTGTTGACTTCTCTTGTTTTAGTTTCAATTTCAAAAAGTGCAGTAAATTATTCTTCGACTATTGTTATTTCACTATTTGTTTATTTTGTCATCCTGATATTCACACTTAAATTTAATGAAACTCCCGTATTGGATTCTTTTTTAATTTTTGATTTACTTAAAATGTCTTTAGTTTTTTATATAACTTACCTTGTTTCAAACAAGTTTATTACGGAGGCAACTTTTCTAAGTTTTGGCGTAAGTTTAATTTCTGTTTCAACTTTAATTTTTGTCTCACTTAAATTGCTAAAATTTGAGTATATTAATATAGCTAAAAGAAGATAATGCAAAAATTTCCATTAAAAAAAGGTTTATCCAGTGCTCAAGAGTTGCACGAAGAAATTAATACCTACATTGATGTCATAATGGGTCACATCACTCCTCCAATTGCAGATGGTGTTGATACACTATTTGAAGTTAGTAGCACCTACCTTGCAAGAGCAAAGGAAATAGAAATTAAACTCTTAGAAAGAGAACGTAGTACAAAAATCGATGCTGGAGATGATCTAAAAAAGTTTCGTACAGGCGAACTAAGAAGTTTTATTGAGCTATGTAAGAGTGCTCAAAATCAAGGTTCAAGAAGAATTACTGTTGCTTTAAGCGAACTTAACTTAAAAGAAAGCTAATCGACATCTTTAACATCAAAGATTTGGTTGATATTATCACGTACTTCATCGCCAAGATTAACTTGATCAAAAACTCCGTTAAAGCTTTGTATTACTACTGATACATTGATTCCCATTTTTTTTGCAATACTTGACTCAATGTATTCTTTAATATCATCAGCTTTATTTAACTCAGCTAATAAATACTCATTATGCTTTTCAATAAATAAGACTAGTTTTTCATCATCAATATCGGGTTTTACTAAAGTTAAGTATGAGTATTTTCTTGGAGTTAATACTTGTTTAGCTTCTTCCAAAATCTTTGGCCAATAAACATCAAAATTTTCGATACTGTTCTTTTTTGAAGTTTTGACAACAATATCTTTTTCTATTTGCTTACTTACTTTTTTAGTAACTTCATTATCTTTTGTTACCAGTTTAGGAGGAGGGGTTTTGCTTTCTTGTGTTCTTGGATGTGATATTTGCCCTTCAATAAGATCTAAACGTCTAACGATAGAATTTGCGTCTGTTGCTAGTTGAGGTTTTATTAATTTAATTAAAAATAGCTCTAATTTTAACTCCTGTGAAGGTGAACTTTTTATTTGTTGATTAACATCATCTAACATGTCTAATATTCTGGCAAGTTGTTTTGCTGTAATTAAGTCATTGCAATCTTGAACTAGTTTTTTTTCATTTTCACTTAAATTTACAAAATTGGAATCAGTCGGTAGATATTTTAGATAGAAAACACTTCTAAAGAGATGTGTAATCGAAGTCAAAATATCAATTGGCTGAAGTCCTTTGTTGTAATTCTGTTTTAGAACTGAAAGAACTGACCCCGTATCTTGTGTAGTCATTGAATTAATTATGAGAAGTAAATCTTCGATTGAAACTTTTCCTAAAATATTATATAAATCATCTAAGTTTGCTTTTTCACCAAAAGTATTAAAAGTTTGTTCGTATAAATTAATTGCATCACGCAATGAACCGTCACTGTAATTTGCAATGTTATCAATAACATTTTTATCAAGCTTAATTTGTTCTTTCTTACCAATCATTTCAAGAGTTGAGATGATGTCCTTGTTAGATATTCTCTTAAAAGCTATATGGGTAGTTCTACTTTTAATTGTCTCTATAACTCTATCAGGCTCAGTTGTAGCAAGAATAAATATAATATGCGCTGGGGGTTCTTCTAAAGTTTTTAAAAAAGCATTAGAAGCAGCATTTGAAAGCATGTGTACCTCATCAAGAATAAAAACTCTTCTTTTCCCAGGACTGCTGGCAATAAAATTTATACTTTCATTTAATTCTCTAATGTCATCAACTTTATTATGTGAAGCAGCATCAATTTCTGTAATATCAAAAATTGGATCGCATCCTATAGTTGAGGCGATTATACGTGCTAAAGAAGTTTTTCCTACGCCTCTTGGGCCAGAAAATAAAAATGCATGACTTAAATTATCATTCTCAATTTGTTTACTTATCAAAGTAACTGCTTCAGATTGGCCAATCAACTGCTCTAAGGTCGATGGTCTATACCTTCTGTAAAGTGCTTCTTGCATATCAATAAATGGTAGTATCTTTTCTTTATATATTGCAATACACAATTAAACTAAGTCAAGTGAGAATAGGTGTTGACTTAGATGGTGTTGTGGCTAATTTTACTGAAGGCTGGACTTCTCAATATAAAAAAGACTTTGGTAAGGAAATTCTAGATTCTGAAATTACAGAGTGGGGCCTTGCAAAACCATTAACTCATTTTGATAAAGAAATAGATTTTTGGAACTGGGCCAAAGATATAAATGGTTCTTCTATTTTTAGACATTTAAAAACCTATAAAAACTCTGTGGAAACACTTCGTGAATTAGCTTTTGCCGGTTATGAAATAATAATTCTCTCTTCTAAGCCATGGTGGGCAGTTCACGATACATTGATGTGGATTGGTGAAAATAAAATACCTTCAAAAGAAATTCACTTTATTGAAGATAAGTGGAACGTTGAATGTGATGTCTACATTGATGACGCACCTCATCAATTAGAAAGCTTTGTAAAACATGCTCCGGAAAAATTAATCTTAAGGTTTGTCAGAGAATACAACAGGCCTGTGCAAGGGACTCTAGACTTACACAACTGGTTGGAATTAACTTCTTTACTAGAAAACCACAACTTATAAAATATAGTTATGAATGATTCATTTGTTTTAAGAGATAGAATTTGGCGTGAGCATAATGAGCAAATGACATTATCTAGTGGTGCAACATTATCCAGCAAATCATTAGGTAGAGAACAAAAAGAAGAACATGACATCTTCAGAACATGTTTTGAACGTGATCGTGATCGAATTATTCACTCTAAAGCTTTTAGAAGACTGAAGCATAAAACACAAGTGTTTATCAATCCCGATGGTGACCACTACATAACAAGAATGACTCACACATTGCAAGTTACTCAGATAGGTAGGGCGATAGCAAAGACTTTAGGGTTGAATCCAGATTTGACAGAAGCTATCTGCCTTGGACATGACGTGGGGCATTCACCATTTGGTCATACTGGAGAAGATGTACTAAATGAGATGCTAAAAGATGGTTGGAGCCATTCTGAAAACTCCGTAAAAATTTTATCTTATATAGAGCCTTTAAATTTATCTAAAGAAACTCTTAATGGAATTGAAAAACATCCATGGAAATACAGCGACCCACCTTTTACACCTGAGGGAATGGTGTGTCGACTAGCAGATAGAATTGCATATTTATCTCATGATGTAGAAGACGCAATAAGGGCGGGAGTCTTGAATGTAAATAATATCCCTAAAAATATTATAAATGAGCTAGGTCCACCTGGAAAAAGTTGGATCAACTCTCTAATATCAGGTGTGATTAAAGGTTCTTCTTCAGGAGAGTTGTCAATGGATGCAAGTGTGTTGGAAACTATGAACACCTTAAGAGAGTTTATGTTTGAGAATGTTTATCTCAGAGAAGAAACCATGCAACAAAGGTCTGATGCAAAAAAGATAGTTGAGTTTTTAGTTTTATATTTTCAAAATAATCCTGAACAACTTCCTTCTTCTTATGTTCAAGAACAATCTGAGATTCAAAATTCAGTTGATTACGTTGCAGGTATGACTGACAGATTTGCTATTGCTACCTATGAATCAATTAATTAAACTTCGGGTCTCTTTTTTCGAGAAAGGCAGTTACTCCCTCTTTTAAATCTTGAGAGAGTAAAAAACTAGTATTCCAGAGTTGTACAAAATCTAATGCTTGCTCTGTAGTAAGGTCTTCACCCTTGTCTAAAACTTGTTTAACACCTTGTACTACATCTTCAGCATTGTTTGCAATTTCTTCAGCTAAAGCTACTCCTGCTGAAAAAAGCTCTTCAAATGAATCATAGGTATTGTTTACAAAACGAATTTTCTCAGCATGAACGCCATCAAACATTTTTCCTGTATAGGCTAACTCTCTAACATCACCTTTAGAAACAATTTTTGGCATCCGTTGCAATATTCCAACGTCTGCAACAAGTCCCAACTTGGTCTCTCCAATTGAAAATTTTGCATCCTTGGTTGAGAGTCTTATGTCACAAGCTGAAATTAAGTTAGTTGCTCCTCCAATACAGTAGCCGTGAGCGAGTGCGATGACTGGTACTGTGGTTTTTGATAAAGAGGTAAATGCTTGTTGCATTTTTTCAATTGAAGATTTTAATTTTTTTCGATCTTTTGATGATGTGGTCATTTCCTCATTAATGACAAAGTCAGACATAAACATTGAAATATCAATTCCAGCTGAAAAGGAGTCTCCCTTGCCTGCGATGACAATACATCTCACACTTTCATCATCATCAAGCTCTTTAACTAACTTTTGTAACCCAAACCAAAGGTCTGCATCTAAAGCATTTTTCTTTTCGGTTCTATTAAGCCATACATATCCAACATTGTTTTTCACTTCTTTTATTAATTTGTCTTCCATTTAATTAATATTAGTAAGATAGTTTAATGGATGTATTCGAAGCGTTATATACAACTAGAGCAATGCGCAGGGTTTCTGAGGACCCAATTCCAGAAGAAGTTTTAAAACAAATGGTAGATGCCGGAATTAGAGCGCCAAGTGGTTCTAATAGACAGGGGTGGAAGTTTATTGTAGTGACTGATCCATCAATAAAAAATCAACTTGGAGATATTTATAGAGAGGCATGGAGTTTCTATGTCAAAGAATTTTATGGCAATAATCCTGATCTAGGGGCATCAAATGTAAGCAACTCTGAAAAAGCAAAAGAAGTGTCAAGAATTAGTAATTCAGCAACTTGGTTAGCTCAAAACTATCACAAGGTACCAGCATTGTTTGTAGTACTTTCAAGAAACGATCCGACTGGTTCATCAATTTATCCAGCTGTATGGAACATAATGCTAGCAGGTAGAGCTCATGGAATAGGAACTTGTCTTACAACTGTATTGGGCATGTTTAAACCAGATCAAGCTTTTGATGTTTTAAAAATACCTAAAGACAAAGGCTGGAAAATTGATGCTGTCATAACTGCGGGCTACCCACTTGGCAAGTGGGGTGTGGCTAAACGTACACCTGTTGATGAAGTTACGTATTTAGATACATGGGGAAATGAAACAAATTGGAATGTAAATGAACCCCTTTGGAATTATTAAAAAATTTTTTTAAAGTTCTAAGGATTAAAATTTATCCCTGAAGTATTAATGCTATTTAATATTCTTTCTTTTTTTGCTTGCTGTGTTCCAACTTTTAAATCAATGTCTCTACAAATAGAATCTGTAAAATTTGCGTCAAAAGATGCACAATTTTTTTCCGTTTCATAATAATTTTCACCACAGCTTAGGAAGCAAATTAGAAAGAAAAATAAAATTTTTTTCATAAAAAATAGTTTAGTAAGTAATTATTTCGAAGCACGCCTGGAGGGAGTCGAACCCCCAACCTTCTGATCCGTAATCAGATGCTCTATCCAATTAAGCTACAGGCGCAAAAGTTCTAAAATTTTTTCAGTTCTATGGTCTAAGCTTAGCTTAGGAATTTGATTTAAAATTTTTACTTTTTTGTTTTTAACAATTTCTTTATTCAATAAACTTTTAAGAACATCATTGAAGTGGCCAAAATC
>JBEROH010000002.1:0-54948 GCA_041234785.1 Candidatus Actinomarina sp.
TAATTACTGATCTGTCTGAGGATAATGAGATAACCTCTTCATGAGTCAAAAAAACGTATTGATAAAAGAATCAATACAAACAAAAAAGTCATTTACAGACAATAAAGAGGCAACGGTAGCTGCTGGAAACATACTATTTGAAAATGGCTATGTTGAGCTAGAGTATATAGACTCAATGCTTGAAAAACTTGAGACTCAATCATTTGCAACATACATAGGAAATGGCGTCGCAATACCTCATGGTATGGCTGAGGGCTCTAAATATGTTAAGAATACGGGAATTTCAATAATTCAGGTTCCAGATGGTGTTGAGTGGAATGAAGAAAGGGCTTATATTGTGGTTGGAATTGCTGCTAATTCAGATGATCATATGAATGTTTTGGCTTCATTAGCAGATGCAATAGAAGACCCAGAAGAAGCAAAAAAACTTTGGATTGAGACCTCAGTAGACAAGATATTCGATCTTTTATCTGAAAATCTATGAAATTAGCCATTCATTTTGGTGCTGGAAATATAGGGAGAGGTTTTATTGCCCCTGTTCTTCAAGACAATAATTATGAAGTTATATTTGTCGATGTAAACAAACAACTGATTGAACAAATAAATTTACTAAAAGAATATAAAGTTAGCTCTATTAGTTTAAATTCATCTACAGATTTATTAGTAGAAAATATTAGTGGTTTACTTTTAGAAGATAAAGCCCCTCTTTGCGAGAAAATAGCACAAGCTGATTTGATCACTACTTCAGTTGGACCCAAGTTTGTAAAAGATATTTTTGATTTGGTATCCAATGTAAAAACTGAAAAAACACAATCATTTATTGCTTTTGAAAATATGTACAGGGCATCAACTAGTAATTCAAACGAAAAGAGTCTAAGTAAACTTGTATTAATTGATGCTGTGGTTGATAAAATTGTTCCACCACAAAATACAACTTCATTAGATGTAACGGTTGAAGAATATGGTTCAATAGTGTTAGATGATAACAAAGATATAAAACCCTTAAATGAATCAAAAATTGTATCTTACAGAAATTATGAGCACGAGTTTTATAAAAAGTTATGGTTGCTTAATGGCTTGCATTTAAAATTAGCTTATTTTGGGCTATCAAGAAATTTTAAATATATTCACGAAATTTTGAATAACCAGGAAGGACTAGAGTTTGCAGAGAAATCTATAGATTCACTTTCAAAAGCTTATATATTATTTTCTCACAGTACCGAAGATTTAAATGATTTTATACAAACTATATTAAATAGGTTTTCATTACCTGAAATTCAAGATGAGGTGATAAGAATTGCTAGAAACCCAGAGATTAAATTTTCAAAAGACGAAAGATTTGAAAGACCATTGAAATATTTAATTTCTGAAAATCATGAAATTAATTCTTTTAAAACAGTACTTGAAATAATCTTTGAAAATAATTTTCAAGAAGTCGAAGGTTTTAGTGAATTTAAAATAAATCATCTATCAAAAGGAAAAAGCTTTTTTTATAATAAGTTTTGGAAAATAGATACTGATATTATGAAATATAAAAATAATTTAGGAGATTGAAATATGGCAGTTGAAAATACTTTTGAAATTTTAATTTATCCTGGTTTGCATTCTAGGCCGGGCAAAGAATTTGTACATCTTTGCATGGACCATGAAAGTTTAGTAACAATTAAAATGAATGATAATGAATTTGATGGTAAAAGTTTTCTTTCACTTCTAAAACACAAACCATCACAGTCAGAAATTATCCATTTAATAATTGATGGTAAAGATGAAAATGAATTAATGGAAAAATTAATAACCTTGGAAACTATGTCACATAAAAGCAGAGAAGACTACGACAATGAAAATGAAGAATTATTGCAAGTTTTTAGATTGGTGGAAAATGAATAGTAAATTGTATGATTTATTAATGAAATCTGAGAAAACTAAACAATCAGATGAATGGGATCTTTTATACAACAACCTTCCTGTAGTTATTGCAGAAGACGTAAACTCTCTGCAAGCTGCTTTAGAAAGGCTAGATGATGTTGGTGGGTATGGTTATGTTGCTACTTGGAAAAAGAATTTATTTGTTTTTAACACTAAGTTGCTATCAAAACGTTGTGGATTAATCGATGAAAATGGTGGTTTGCTAAAAGCAGCAAGGGTACCTAAAAACTAGGTATTGTTTTTAAAGTTATAAATCTGCAATCTAATGATTTGAATTGTGTACATTGCAACTATTGTTATTCCAATTTTTATTATTTCTCTCATCCACCAGAGATTTTGTGGAATATCCATATTATTACCAATAGATCCACCAATTAGTCCTCCCACTAAACCTGAAGATATGAGGAGTAAGTAATCACGACTACTAGCTCTTTTAAGAAATAATGAAGCAATTAAACCATATACAAGCCAACCACCAAGTAAGGGGACTAATGCGTAAATTACTTCCATGGAATAATCTTAGTTGATTTGCCTAAATTATTTCTTTGCTATTTTTTTTACAATTAAAGATTCTATTCTTCTATTGTCCAACTCTGTTACTGTCACTTCTAAACCATCAATAGTTATTTTTTCACCTTCTGCTGGAAGCTGTTCGGAATGACTCAAAAACAATCCCCCGACCGTAGCGATGTCTTTGTTACTTTCTTCTAAACCAAAAAATTCTTCAAAATCATCAATGTCTGTTTTGCCATCTACCCTCCATTGACCAGGGCCTATTCTTCTAATCCCTAAGAATCTTTGGTCATGCTCATCAGGTAGGTCGCCGACGAATTCTGAAAGGACATCTTTAATTGTTATGACACCTTCTATTCCACCATTTTCATCAATAACACAAGCAAAACTAGACTTGTTTTCTCGTAAAATATTTAATGCAGATAAAACTGTTGTAGATTCTGGTAAGTAGATTGCATCTTTAACTACGTTTTCAACTTCTAGAGATTCCGCATTAGATTTTAAGTTAAACAAATCTTTAACATATACAATTCCGAATGTATCATCCAGAGATTCAGATTTAGAAACAGGCATTCTAGAAATTCTTGTTTCATCAACAATTTTTTTAATAATATTTAGATCAACCGGTAGAGATACAAATAAGACATCAACTCTTGGGGTCATGATTTCTTTAATTGGTCTATCCGAAAAATCTAATAGAGAATCAATAATTTCCCTCTCGGCAGGAAGTATTTGTCCTTCCATTTCACCTAGAGCTGTTAAGGCTTGAATGTCAGCTTCTGTTATTTCATTATCTCCGTCCATGTCGCCTTTTCTGTTTGTACTCTTGTCTATAGAGTTAGTAATTAAATTAGTGAACGGTGCAAACACTCTTGAAAGCCAGTCAATTAAATACGCCGTTCTGGTAATGAATTTGATAGGATTTCTTGCTGCTATGGTTTTAGGCGTTATTTCACCAAACACAAGTACTAACAGAGTTATAAAGATTGTTGCTAATGCACTTCCAAGATTTTCTTGTTTTGTAATTCTTACAAACAATATAGTCGCTAAAGATGCCATTAAAATGTTGACAAAATTATTTGCTACTAAAATCCCCCCAATAGTTTTCTCAAGTTCATCTTTTGCATGTTTAATTTTTTTATTTTTTTTCGTATCGTCTAATTGATGAATCTTTTCTCTTGGAACATAAGTTATTGCAGTTTCAGAGCCAGAAAGCAACGCAGAAAAAAACAAGCAAATTGCTATTAGCAAGTAGAAAATATAGTTTGTACTCAATATGTATTAATGATTGTATATTATTTTTCGTTTAAGTAAAAATCTTTTTTAAATTTGTTTTCTCAATAGGTTTTAATAAAAAATTGTCTGTACCTACTCTTTTAGATTGGAAAATATCAGCTTCCCTGTCAATGAGAAGTGTTATTTTTGAGTTATTAAAAGCTTCATTCCTCTTTAATTCTTTTACGATTGATGGGCCACCATTGTTATTAACTTGCATATCAACAAAAATATGATCATATGAAGCATTAATTAATTTTTCAAAATTTTCAAAATGAAATAATTTATATTCAAAATCAAGGAGTTTAACTAAAGAGTTTTTAACCCATATATTGTCAGTAATTAAGCAAATATCCACAGTTTTAAAAGACTACTATCCTATAAGTTTAAGTATATAAAATGATAAAACTATTTTCGATATTATTTTTATCGATTTTAAACATTACTCAATTGAGTATTTTTGAAATTGAAGGAGTGTTCTCAAGCGGACATGTCAATGCTATAGATCGACATTTTGAAGAAACATTGCGTCAAGACAATCATTTATTTGTATTTCAGTACAACGCTAAAAGTTTTACAGAGGATGCGTTGATTGATTTAAAAAACATTCTTAAAGCAAATCCGAGTCCTAAAGCAGTTTGGGTTGGTCCAAACAAAACCGAAGTCGACCTATCGTTAATTCAAGAATTTGACTTTGTCGGTTTGTCTCCTGGCACGCTAATTTCAAGTACTGATAAAGAATTTAATTTTTTTGATATTTGTAATTCAAACAACTGTTCAGATGGCCAAATTGAGATTGTCCAAGAGGAAGGGGTTTACAAAGGCTATTTAGTAGTTGGTTCTTTAGGAGCTTTTATAGAAAATTTGGGTAAAGGAAATATTCAAAGTAATCTATCTAATCTCAAAATATCAAATTTTTCAACAGTTTCTTTTGATTTAAATTCAGAACAGTTAAATGAAATTAAATTTATAAAACCTTCTTTAGCTGAAAGATTTTATATAGCTATAGCAAATCCGTTGTTTACCTACTTCTTTTTTGCTTTGGGATTTGCTTTAATTGGTTTAGAATTGTTTGCAATTGGACCTGGAATGATGGCTTTTTTTGGAGCTCTTCTAATCGGCCTCTCATCTATAACCTTTGAAGAGTTTGGACTTAACTATTATGGTTTATTTGTATTTTTTATCTCCTTTTTGATGTATATTAAAATATTATCTAGGGGATATTTTGGTTTTCTAGGACTAGTATCTCTTGCATTATTACACTTTTCTTCAATAGTTATGTTTAGTTCCTATAACATTCCAATTAATCAAGTACTAATGTTGTTTGCTTCTTTAGTAATAGCGTTCTTCTACTTTATTGCAATTCCTACAGTAATAAGATCAAGATTAACAACAGATACGAGTGCTATGTCATCGTTTGTAGGAAAAAAAGTAAAACTTCTTGAAGTGATTAACGATAAAAAAGGGTTAGTCACAGTAAATCAAAATAAAATAGTCGTAAGTTTTACAAATGAAATGGATTATCGAGTGAACTCAATCTATGAACTTAGAGAAATTGATGGAAAGCTAACTATTTAAGCAAATACTTCGCGAAAAAAATCATTTTACACCAGGTTTGGTCAGTTTATTGTTTAACTATGCTACAAATAAAAGTTTCTACATGGCAGTATGATGCTCTTTGCAGACAACACAGTAGCAATTTATTCTTTCCACCTGCAACATTCGAAAAAAAAGAAGACAGAGAAAAGCGCGAAGCAAAAGCAAAAGCTGTTTGTAGCGGTTGCCCCGTTAAATATGAATGCCTTGAAGAAGCAAATGAAATCTCTGAGCCTTTTGGGGTATGGGGTGGTTTAAATGAAATTGAGAGAAAAAGAGAGCATCTTTATTTAGCAAATTAGCTAATTGCGTTTAATTTCTTTATCTTGTTTTTTTACAATTTCATGTTTGTAGCTGCTGTGAATTTCTTTTTCTTTTTGTCTAGATTCAGTTTTCTGAATTGAAATCTCGTTTTCTAAGTTATTAATTTTTTGCTGTAATTCTTCAATTTTATCTTTCATTTCATAAATAATTTTTACTCCTTCAAGACTTATTCCTCTCTGAGAAAGATTTTGTATTTGAATTAATTTATCAACATCTTCTTGTGAATACCTTCTAGTTCCACCACCGGTTCTAAAGGGTTTAATTAAACCTTTTTCTTCATAAGTTCGAATAGTCTGTTGATGGATACCAGATAGAGTTGATGCAACAGAAATAAAGTAAATTGCTCTTGAATCTTCTTTATTCATTTAAATAACTTCTTGGTGATTCTCCGGACTCAAATTGGTCTCTAAATTTTTCCAGATGTTTCTTTGCAGATCTTGACAGATTTGTTGGGGGAGTAATGAACACTTTGACATATAAATCTCCAGGTTTTCTCCCTTGTGGTGATATTCCTTCATTTTTAATTTTAAAAGTTTTTCCACTCGGTGTCCCAGGAGGAATTTTTAATGTTACATTTTTAAATAGTGTTGGAATTTTAATACTCGCACCTAAAGCTGCCTCTGTGAAAAGTAAAGGTACTTCTAGTATTAAATCGCTGTTATTTCTTCTGAAAAATTTATGTGGTTGTACAGAGACTTGCACTAACAAGTCACCATCTGGAGCTCCGGCATCTCCCGGACCACCACGTCCACGAAGTCTTATTACTGTACCATTGTCTACACCTGCAGGAACTTTAACCTTTATAGATTCATTTTTTATAGTTTTTCCAGAGTTTCTGCAAGTTTTACAACCTTTGTCAATTACATTTCCTTGACCTCTACAAGCTGCACAAGTTTGTGCAAAAGAAAAGAACCCTTGATTTGATGCTGTTTGTCCACTACCACCACAAATATTACACCTATGATACGCTGTACCATTTTCTGCACCAGTGCCTTTACAATCGGAACATATAATCTCTTTTCTTAAAGGGATAACTGATTCAACACCTGAAGCAGCATCAACAAATGAAATTGTAATAGTTGTTTGATAAGTTTGTCCTTTTCTTCTACTACCGCTTCCTCCAAAGCCAAAGATATCACCTAAATTACCAAAAATATCACCTAAATCTTCTACATTAAAACTTTGTCCTCCAAATCCTCCAAAGCCAGATGACCCCATTGCTCTTATTTGATCATATTCTTGTCTTTTTTTATCGTCATTGAGTACAGAGTTTGCTTCCGAGATTTCTTTAAATCTTTTTTCTGCTTCAGTATCACCGGGGTTTAAATCAGGGTGGTTTTCCCTAGCTAATTTTTTGTAAGCCTTTTTAATGTCTTCTGAAGAAGCTTCTTTACTAACTCCTAAAATGGAATAAAAATCTTTTTCAAGCCAATCCCTACTCACTTTTTACCTTCACCATTGCTGGTCTGATTAATTGAGATTGAAATTTATATCCTTTTCTTAAAACAGTGTCAACAGTTTGTAATTCTCCATCTCCAATATTTTCAACTGCTTCATGAATAGATGGATCAAAACTTTCTCCAACTATTCCAATAGATTTTACTTGTAAATTTTCAAGTGTTTTCTCAAGTAATGTGTATAAAGTTTTCGTTTCTTCAGAGATATTATTCTGTACCATCGCCATTTCAAAATTGTCAATTAGTGGAAACAATCCACTAATTAAATATGCGATTGAGGAAGTTGCTAAATTTTCTTTTTCTTTATCTGTTCTTTTTTTGTAGTTATCAAAATCAGCAGCAAGTCTTAAATAGTCATCTTTAATCTTTTCATACTGTGAAAGTGGAACAGAGGATTCTTCAATTAAATCTTCTGTTCTTTCCTCTTCTGTAGAACTATCTTTAGAATTTTCTGAATCTAATGTTGAATTTTCCTCGTTACTCATCTTCTACAACTGCACCTTCAACTACGTCATCTCCTTCATCTGATGGTGTAGAAGGGTCGTTGTCTTTATTAGATTCAGCATAAATTTTTTCAACAAAAGATTGAGTTGATTTAGTTAAATCTTCAATTGCAGTTCTCAATTCAGCTATTGCTGCCTCATCTTCTGCTATTAATTTTTTAAGCTTTTCTTTAGCATCTGTAATATTTGTAACTTCTTCTTCAGTTGCCTTATCTTTATTTTCCTCAAGCATTTTTTCTGTAGAAGTAATCATTCCCTCTGCTAAGTTTCTAGTTTCAACCATCTCTTTTTTTTCAGCATCTTCATTTGCGTGTTGTTCCGCATCTTTAATCATGCGATCTATTTCATCTTGTTCTAAAGCAGTACCACCAGTAATCGTTATTGCCTGTTGCTTACCCGTCCCAAGATCTTTTGCGTTTACATTGACTATACCGTTAGCGTCTATATCAAAAGTAACCTCAATTTGAGGTGTGCCCTGTCTAGCAGGAGGAATGTCAGTAAGTGTAAACTTACCTAATGATTTATTACCAGAAGCCATTTCTCTTTCTCCTTGCAAAACATGAATTTCAACTTGCGTTTGGTTGTCTTCAGCAGTGGTAAATGTTTCTGATCTTTTAGTAGGAATTGTTGTGTTCCTTTCAATCATTTTTGTCATTATTCCACCCTTTGTCTCAACACCTAGAGTTAAAGGTGTTACATCTAGTAACAGAACATCTTTTACCTCACCTTTCAAAACTCCTGCTTGAATTGCAGCTCCAGCAGCAACCACTTCATCCGGATTAACACCCTTGTGAGGATCTTTTCCAGTGAGTGTTTTTACTAAGTTTTGTACGGATGGCATCCTTGTTGATCCACCAACCAAAATTATATGATTTAAATCAGAAAATTTTAATCCTGCATCGGCCAAAGCCTTTTGCACAGGTTCTTTTGTTCTGTTTACAAGATCAGCTGTTATTTTTTCAAACTCAGCCCTACTTAATTTTTCTAATAAGTGTTGTGGCCCGGAATCATTTGCTGTAATAAATGGCAGATTTATTTCGGTTTCACTTGTTGAAGAGAGTTCAATTTTAGCTTTTTCAGCACTTTCTTTAATTCTTTGTATTGCCATTTTATCCTTGGCTAAATCGATACCAGTAGATGACTTGAATCTTTCAATAATCCAATCCATAACTCTTTGGTCCCAATCGTCACCACCTAATTTTGAGTCACCCGAGGTTGACTTTACTTCAAATACACCTTCAGAGATTTCTAATATAGAAACATCAAATGTACCTCCACCTAAATCAAATACAAGTATTTTTTGATCTTCGTCATTTTCCAGCCCGTAAGCCAAAGAAGCAGCTGTTGGTTCATTTATAATTCTTAATACATTTAACCCAGCAATTTTACCCGCTTCTTTTGTTGCTTGTCTTTCAGCATCATTGAAGTATGCAGGAACAGTAATAACTGCATCTGTAACTTCAGTTCCCAAGTAAGACTCAGCATCCCTTTTTAATTTTTGTAAAATTCTTGCAGAGATTTCTTGAGGAGTGTAGTCCTTACCATCAAAATTTTCTTTCCAATTTGTTCCAATATGTCTTTTAATAGACCTAACAGTGTTATCAGGATTTGTAATAGCCTGTCTTTTTGCAAGTTCTCCGACTAAAACTTCACCAGACTTGAAAGCAACAATTGAAGGTGTTGTTCTGTTGCCTTCAGCATTCGCTATAACGGAAGGTTCTCCACCTTCTAATACAGCAACAACGCTATTTGTTGTTCCTAAATCAATTCCAACTGCTTTTCCCATATTTTATATTTCCTTTCTAAAAATTAAAAACTAGACTCTTGTTCTCTTGGTAAATGACCTCGTACTCTTGGATAGGAGACAGGTGCATGAAGAAAACAAAACCTTTTTTTGTTGTAAACACTAATTACTGTTTCACAAGATTCAAATGTGCAAATTCGACCTGAGGTGTATTTTTTTGATCTTCTAACACCAGGTTTAACTTGTGAAGCTGTCAAAGTTCCGCTCATTCTAATCCTTTCATATCTAACTATAATTTAATATATAATCTAAGTATATTTGCTTAGATATATAAAATATATCATAATTTTAAATATACATATAATTTTTTTTAAATTTTTTTTAAAAAAAATTGTTTTTTTATAATCAATAACAATTGCTGATATTATTAAAAGATGAAAAATATAGACATCCATATAGTTGGGCTGGGAAATTTAGGTACGGCTTTTCTAGATGCTTTAATAAGCCAATCTTTTAAACTCTATCTTTATGAACAAGATTTAAATTTAAAAGATAAAATTTATAAAAAATATAAATTACCCGTAAATGAAAATTTAAATCATATTGAATCTGGAGTGTTGATTTTGTGTATTAAGCCACAAAATGTAATCTCATTTCTAAAAAATACTAAAGATTTTATTTCTGAGGAAGTTCTTATTTGTTCACCGGTAGCAGGTTTACAGATTTCTACACTTAATGAACATTTAAAAAATAAAGTGATACGTATAATGCCAAATCTATTAATCAGGAATAAAAATGGATTCATACCTTACTGTAAAAATTATTCAGACGATTATCTTGGTTTTGAAAATTCCTTATTGTCGACCTTGGGAAAAATAAAGGAATACGAAGAAAATCATTTCCCGCTTATAACAGCTCTATCTGGTAGTGGACCTGCATGGTTTTATGAATTAGCAAATCAGTTGGTTGTAGCAGGAGCTAAACATGGCTTAGATCCTGTAGATGCAGAATTCATTGTTAAAGAGTTGGTTAAATCTCTCCCTAACTTAGTTAGTAAAGACGAATCTTTTCATGATTTAGTAACGAAAGTTAAATCTCCAAATGGTACGACTGAAGCCGGATTAAATTCGCTAAAACAAGCTTCGTTTGATACAATAATTCACAATGCTATTGAAAAAGCAAGTCAAAGATCTGTAGAGATATCAAAAGATTTAGAGAATGAATAAATTTATTAAAAAGTATAAAGCAAATGATTACGTTTTATTGTTTTCTGCCGGCGCAGCATTAGGTACATTATTTTTGTGGGGTGCTAGCTATATTTATCCTGAAGGTGAAATAATAAACGGAAGAAGGGTTTTTGAAAACATTCCAAAATCAATCCAGTATGTTTTCTATGTTCTAAGTTCAGCCTTTATTTATATTTCTGGGTATTTATTTTCATTAAGGGTTAAAAACTGGACACGAGGTAAAGCTGAAAAGCGTAATACTAAAACTTCTGAAAAAATTAAAAACTTGTTTGATGGATTGACTATGAAAACTGTTCTGAGGTTTAAAAGTGCAGGACTAATGCACTCTCTTATTTATATTGGATTTTTGGGACTGTTTGCAGGTACAGTCACTCTTGAAATCCACCATCTTCTTCCTCCTTCATTAAAGTTCCTCCAAGGCACAACTTATATTGTGTATTCATTTTTGTTGGAATTAGCCACTATTTCTTTTTTAGTAGGTTTGTTTTGGGCTCTGATTAGACGTATTACTGGTTCAGAGTACAGAATTAAAACAAAAACTTCCCTAGACGATTACTTAACACTTTCATTGTTAATCTTTTTAGGAATCTCTGGTATTACGACAGAAGCTGGGAGGATAGCTTTAGAAAATTTTCCAGATTATGAAAAATGGTCATTTATTGGATATCGAGTTGCAGAAATGCTTTCATTAAATAATCCAGAAACTTTTCATAGGATATCTTGGATTCTTCATGTAGTTAGTTTCTTTATATTTTTAGTCTCTCTTCCGTTAACAAAATTAAGACATATTTTTACTTCCCCTATAAATATGTTTTTTTCTCCAAAAGACAGACCCAAAGGGGCAATGAGTTTTATCGGCAATTTATTAGAAGCTGAAGATATAGATAATGTGGGATCTGAGATTATCGATCATTTTACGTGGAAGCAGTTAATGGATCTAGATGCTTGTACTGTTTGTGGCAGATGTACCTCAGTTTGTCCTGCTAATCAAACGGGGAAATCTTTAGACCCAAGAGAAATAATATTAAAGATAGGGCAAGTTATGTCTGAATCTGGTGAGCCACCAGTTTCAGCAACAATTACAACACCGGGCCCATTAAGAGTCAACTCATCAAACGTTTTTGAACGTATAACATCAGAAGAAGTTTGGGCATGTACTTCATGTAAAGCATGTGATGAAATTTGCCCGGTGAACATTGAAATTCTTGACAAAATATTAGACATGAGAAGACATCTAGCGCTCATGGAGTCTGATTTTCCTTCTGAGCTTGGAAAAGCATATGTAGCAATGGAGAATTCTTCCAATCCATGGGGTGCTTCACAAAATGACCGACTAAAGTGGGCTAGCGATCTTGACTTTGATATACCGATAATAGATGATTCTAATTTTGAACAGTATGACTATCTTTACTGGGTTGGTTGTGCCGGTGCCTTTGACGACAGAAATGTTCCCGTAACCAAAGCAGTTGCAACTTTATTAAAAAGAGCAGGTGTTTCATTTGCTGTTCTTGGTCCAAAAGAAGTCTGTACTGGAGATTCAGCAAGGAGAACAGGAAATGAATTTATATTTCAACAATTAGCAATTCAAAATATTGAAAATATGAACAATTTAAAAGTTGAGAAAATTATTACACAATGTCCTCACTGTTTTAACACAATTGCAAATGAATACCCACAATTTGGTGGTAACTATGAAGTAATTCATCATAGTCAACTCTTAACAGAACTTGTACAATCAGGACGAATTGAAGTAGGCAATAGTGATAAGCCTCATAAAATTACTTATCATGATTCATGTTATTTGGGTAGACATAATGATATTTATACAGCACCTAGAGAAATTGTTGGCTCTATTGGTGGTATTGAAATTAGAGAAATGAAAAGACAGGGAACTGAGAGTTTTTGCTGTGGTGCTGGTGGTGGACGCATGTGGATGGAAGAATCAACCGGAAAAAAAATTAATATAGAGCGTTCTCAAGAAGCGATTGATACAGGTGCTGATGAGGTTGCTGTTGCTTGTCCTTTTTGTTATATCATGATGGATGATGGAGTAAAAGAATTAGGCTATGGTGATAAAGTTAAAGTTAGAGATGTTTCATTAATTCTGTTAGATAATTTAAAAAAAGATTAGATATTTTTACCCATAAAAAATTTTTTTAAATCTCCCTTAGACTGCCTAATGCTAAAAATTACATAAGCAGCAGTTGTAAAGTTACCAAGAATTAATACAAAAAAAATCCAAATAATAGAGCTTGTTATTTTTTCCTTATAAAAAATCCAAAGACTAAATAGTACAAAACCGGAATATAGATCTACTAACGAGACAACTCCCCAGGGTAATTTTGGAATGGGGGAATCAAAAATAGAAACTTTGCTTTGAGCCCAAAGTATTACCGATGCCATCGAAATGATTATGAAGTATGAAATTAATTTTGTTATAGTCATTAAGTAGATTTTAATTGAGAAATAAATAAGATGGAAGATAAAAAAATAATAACAAGAATTTTAAAGCTTGATAAAGATATTTACAATGAACTTTTGGTTATACCGAATTCACTTCAAAGGTCTTTAGCAATTTTTGTTACCACATCAGTTTTGGTTACCCTAAGTATTCATAAATTTTTTGGCAATGTAATAAAATTTTTTGAAGATAATATTCCTATTTTAAGTGAAGTAACACCTAAAGAAGAGTTAGATATAATTAGGCTTTTAATTGAAGATTTAAAGTTATTTTATAGTGAAACAAGCTCCATATCAGTTTTAACAACTAATGTATTAACCTCTATTACATCTTCAGCGATTGGCACATTCATAGTTTTTTTTATTTTGAAATATTTGTTTAGAAAAGAACCTAGTTTTCGTAATATTGTAATAATTTTCTGCTTCTCCAGCATTCCTGGGTTCTTAAGTCTGCCAATACTTTTTTTATCAAGTTTATTTCTTCAAGGTATAATTCTTGTTTTTATTTCAATTTACTCATTTATTACATTTGGTTCTGGAATGAAGCAAGTTTATATGTTAAGAAATATTGAAGTAATTTTATTAATCGTAGCAATTACATTTGGCTCATCATTACTTAGTTCTTTTCAGTTATGAATGCTGCTGTAATTTTAGCTGCTGGAGATTCGAGTAGATTAGGTTTTCCAAAGCAACTAGCAGAAGTAAGGGAAAAACCAATTCTTCAAACCGTTATAGACACAATAAATAAAAACTTTTTACACTCTTCTGTCGTATTGGGGTCAGAAAATGAAGTAATTACTGAAAAAATTGATTTTGAAAATTCAACAATATTAATTAACGAAAATTGGTCTGAAGGCATTGTTTCTTCTATAAGAACTGCATTGTTTTTTTATCAAAATCAGAAGGAAATAGATGGTTTAATATTTTTTTTAGGAGATCAACCAGAAGTTAAAAGTGAGGTTATTCAAAAAATCTTAGAAGAGAAAAATGATGGAACATTTATATTACTCCCTCAATATAGATACAAACTTGGATTTCCAATTTTAATTCCTAGGATGTTTTGGACCAAATTAGAATTATTAACTCAGGATGATATTTTTGAAAATGAACCTTCAGTGTTTCAAGATTTTGACTTAATTGACTATTTAACCTCTTCAGAAATAAAAACAAAAAAAATAAATTTTAATTTTATAGGCCCTAAAGATTACGATGAAGAAAAAGATTTTTAGAGTGGGAAAAACTTTTATAAAAAAACATTTTTTATCTAATATTTTTTGTAAAATTTAAAACATGAATTCAATTGACTCAATAAATGGCATGACCCATACAGAGGCAACTAAATTAAGAAGAGCAAGAGTCAGAACAACAACTACCTTTTTACAAATAGCGTCTTCAAGATCTGGTAGAGCTCTTTTAACAAAAGAAACTGGAATTAGCTCTCCAAAATTACTGCATTGGGCCAGAAGAGCTGAGTTAATGAAAATCAAGAATTTAGGAAGAGATTATGCTGACCTACTAGAAGCTGTTGGAGTTGAAAGTGTTTCAGAGTTAAAAAGAAGAAATCCAGAATCACTGCATGAGATTATGTATAAAGTCAATGATAAGAAAAATATTGTTGATAGAATGCCTTCTTTAAAAAGAGTTACTAGTTGGATTGAAGATTCTAAGGATATAGAAATTAAGGTTTCTTCATAACAAATCATTTTATCTATCATTAATTTGTGGACAGAAAAACTATAAGAATTACTGGAGCACAACTATCTTTTCCAGTTGGGGCAATTCAGCAAAACAAAAGTACAATTCTAAATTGCATTGAAATAGCTGAGCAGGTTGAGTCTGATATAGTAATATTTCCCGAATTGGCACTAACGGGATATCCACCTGAAGATCTTTTACTTAGAGAAAGTTTTGTTGGTAAAAATTTTGCAGTCTTGGAGGAGCTTGCAGAGTTTTCATCTTCTACAAGTGCAATTATTGGATTTGTTGATAGAAATTTAGTCGAAAACAAAGTAGATAAGTATACAAGAGGAATAGCTAATGCAGCAGCAGTTATACAAAATGGGGATGTTAAAGGCATATACCATAAATGTTTTTTACCAAATTATTCAGTATTCGACGAAGCACGTTATTTTGCTAAAGGAAATAAACCTGAGAGTTTATTTTGGTATGAAGAGGTCGCAGTTGGAATAAATATTTGTGAAGATATTTGGGTAGAAAATGGTCCTTCTTTAAATCAAGTAAAAAATGGGGCGTCTCTAATTGTTAACATAAATGCCTCTCCTTTTGATATTAATAAATCTGAATCTAGAAAAAAAATTGTAGTTGAAAGGGCAAAATCTCTTAAAGTCCCAATTGTATATTTAAACATGGTTGGTGGACAAGACGAACTAGTTTTTGACGGAGGATCATTTGTGGTCAATAAAAACGGTGAAATAATTCATCAGTCTCCACAATTTGAAGAAGAAATATTTCACTTAGATATTGAAGTTGAAATTAATCAAATAAATGAAAAATCTAATCTCAAGCTAAGAGATAAAAAATTAGTTTTAAAAAAGAATAAATTCTCCGATGCACTTTCAAAAGAAGAGTCTATATATAAAGCACTAAAATTAGGATTATTCGATTATGTGACTAAGAATAAATTTAAAAAAGTACTCATAGGATTATCTGGTGGTATTGATTCGGCCTTAACTGCAACAATTGCTGTTGACGCACTTGGTAATGAGAATGTAATAGGTGTTGCAATGCCCTCAAAATATAATTCAAATGATTCGTTAATAGATGCAAAACAATTAGCTGAAAATTTAAACATTGAATTTAAAATTATAGAAATAGAAAACTTGGTTGATGGCTTCAGAGAAAAAGTAAGCTTAAATATTCAAGATCAACTTAGTCAAACAACTGATGAAAATTTACAGTCTAGAGTTAGGGGTAATCTGTTAATGGCATTATCAAACCAAACTGGAGCGATGGTTCTTTCAACAGGAAACAAGTCAGAAATGGCAGTTGGGTATTCTACTTTATATGGAGACTTAGCAGGTGGCTTTGCTTTACTAAAAGATTTGTATAAAACTGAAGTTTATAAACTTTCAAATTTTAGAAATCAATTATCAAATGTAATTCCAAAAAACAGTATTGAAAAAGAGCCTAGTGCTGAGTTAAGGCCTAACCAACTAGACAAGGATTCACTACCGGAGTATCCATTGTTAGATAAAATATTGCAAATGTATATTGAACAAGATTTATCGTCAGAAAAAATAATTTCTTCAGGAATAGATTCTGATATTGTATATGACGTTTTAGAGAAAGTAGATAAAAATGAATACAAAAGAAAACAAGTTTCACCAGGTGTAAAGTTAACTGAGAAGGCATTTGGAAAAGACAGGAGAATGCCTATAACAAATACTTACATAAGAGAAAGAAATTAAAAATTTGTATTTAGTAAACGGCACTGAAGTAGAAAAAGTTAATTTTAATCTTCCTATAGAAAACTTAGCTGTATGGAGAGGAGATGGTGTATTCGAGGCTATTAAGCTTCACGATGGTTTCCCTTTTGGTTTAAACAGACACATTGAGAGATTAAAGGATTCTTGTAAAAAACAATACTTTAATGGTGTAAATTTTGAATTAGTAAAAAATTCTATTATTGAAATTTCATCAAAATATAAATCCGGATATGTAAGAGTATTAATTTTGAGAAACGACTCGGATGAAGGATTTGATATATTTTCTTTTTACCAAAACCCACAAGCTATTCCTCCAGTTATTACCTTAGAATCTCAATTCGCCCCGTGGCATCCTGGTGGAGATTATGAAGTTTATCCTGACAGCCTAATTGGATCTAAATCAACTTCGTATGCATATAATGTAAGACAAACAAGAGAGGCTAATCAAAAAGGATATACTGACGCATTGCTGGTAAACAGTAAGCAAGTAATTTTAGAAGGCCCAACTTTTTCAATTGGTTGGATTGATGGGAATGAAGTTTTTGTTCCAGATTTAGGTTTAGGAATACTCAACTCAATTACTAGACAATATTTATTAAAGTTTGGAGATGAAAAAAAACTGAAAGTTAATTGTGCAAGAATTACTCTTCAAGAAATATATAAAGTTGACTCTGTATTTATACTATCTACTGCAAAGCATGCAGTATTTGTGTCAAAAATAGATGACAATTTATATTCAGAATCTCCTGTTATTAAAGATATTCAAGAGTTATACAAACAAGAAGTATTATTAGAAAAAGCTAGATTCCAGGAGGTGATTAATGAGACTCACTGAGTATTCTCATGGTTCTGGTTGAGCTTGTAAACTCTCACAAGGAGAACTTGCTCAGGTACTGAAGCAATTAAAACAACAAAAAATCGATAATCCAAACGTAATTGTTGGGTTAGATTCGCCAGACGACGGTGGTGTTATAAAAATTGGAGAAAATATTCAATTAATTCAAACAGTTGATTTTTTTAATCCAATATTAGACGATCCATATGATTGGGGTAGAGTTGCGGCTGCTAATGCATTATCTGATGTGTACGCAATGGGTGGATATCCTATATCTGCTCTTCAATTGATAAGCTGGCCACGTTCAGATATTGGTTTTGATATATTATCAAAAGTGATTGAAGGTGGAGCCAAAGTAATGAAAGATGCAGGATGCAACATTATTGGTGGTCATAGCATTGATGATAAAGAACCAAAGTATGGATTTGCAGTAACTGGAATTATAGAAGGAAAAATTTATACAAAAACTAATCTACAAAAAGGCCAAAGGTTAATTTTAACTAAACCTCTAGGATCAGGAATTATTGCAACTGCAATAAAAAAAGGAATTGCTGATAGTGCCTCAATCAAAGAGATAACAGAAGTTATGACTACATTAAACCACAATGCATTATCTATTGCTAAAGAATTACAAGCAGAGGCTATCACAGATATAACGGGTTTTGGTTTGTTGGGTCATTTAAGTGAAATGTTGATTGATGAAGAACTTTCAGCAACAATTTTATTGAATAGAGTTCCGATTTTAAGTTCTGCAAAAAAATATTTTAACAAAGGTATTTATCCATCTGGTAGTCAAAGAAATTTAGACTCAATTTTAAATCAAATTTCATTTGATAATTTGTCTTTAGATGAGATTAAGTACTTAGCAGATGCACAAACAAGTGGAGGTCTTCTTTTCTCTATTGCGAGTGATTCGATGTTTAATGTCGAAGATATTAAAAAAAATTACAATGTTGATCTTTGGGAAATAGGTGAAATTACCTCAAGATATAACAAAAAAATAAATATCATTAATAATTAATGATTAAAACTTTAGCTAAATTCGTAACAGTTGTAACAATTTTTAAAAATTTAATAGAAACCAAAAAAAGCAAGTCTAATGGTGTTACCCAAATTCATCCAAGCAAAATTCCAGGTAGAACAGTTTTTGTAAGAGAAAAAGAATACTTTATAAGAGAAAATTATGTTGAAAATACAGTCCCTATTGTTTTTTTGCATAGTTGGGGATCAGATTCATTAGGAAGTTGGTTTAAGATTCTACCAAAGCTAAAAAACACAACTTCCTATATTGCAATAGACCTAAAAAACCATGGAAAATCTGACTCTAGTTGGAAAAGGTGGGATGTAGATGAAAATGCAGATATTGTAATTAGCATTTTAAAAATGCTAAATATTCAGCAATGTTATTTAGTAGGCTGGTCAATGGGCAGTGCAGTTGGGTTATCAATTGCAAAAAAGGAAGAATCTCTAATAAAAAAATTAATTTTAGTTACTCCATTTAGTTGGTTAGGTGGCGCTGTTTATCATGATAAAACATTTTTCAAAATCTTTGTGGGGTTTGTAAGAATTAGAGAAAGATTATTTCCAAATATGAATCCTAAAAATAAATATTCTTTTTTACGCAAAACAAATTCGATTAAAGACGAACATTCTGACTGGGCTTGGAACAATTTACATAAATCAAAAGATGATTTTATTTATGCAGATGGAGGCAGATTTGTTGTTCCTTACGATGCAAGACCTTGGATTAACGAAATAGCCATTGAGACTTTAGTTATAATCGGGGCAAAAGATAAATTAGTACCCGAAGAGACTTCTAAAGAAGTTATAGATCGTTTAATAAATGTTAATGTGAAAACATTCATTGATGCTGGTCACTCAATACCCTGGACGCATGATGAGGAGCTATTAAAAGAATTGAAAGATTATTTAAACTTATGAAAAATGTATTGTTTTTCTCACCAACATATTACGAGCTTCCTCTGAATAAAAATCTTAAAAAAAAATTTGAGTATTTAAGTGAAGTCGGAAATATATTTGTTTTTGCTTTTGCAAGCAAAAAACTTCATTTTACTGAATCCAACACAGAATTTTATTTATTTAAAAAAAATAGGGTAAGAGTTATTAATTATTTAAAAATTTTTTTTCATTCATATTTTGAATTATCAAAAATAGTAGCTTTAAAAGAAATTGAAATTGTTGTCTTTCAAGATCCTGTCACTAGTTTTATCGGAACTTATATGCTTAAAAAAAAGCACAGTAAAGTTGGAATAGTTGTCGAATCACATGGTGATTTTATTAATACTTTAGGCTTAGAAAAAAACTTACTGTTACCAAAACTTTATGAATATCTTTTTAAAAAAATAGCTTATTTTACGATAAAAAATGCTGATATTATTAGGGCTGTTTCTTCGTCCACTGAAAAACAATCACTTCTTTTTGATCCAACCAAAAAAGTTGTAAGGTTTCCAGCATGGGTTGACTTTGAAAGTTTTAGTCAAGTTGAGCCAAAAAGAGATGCTAATGGAAAATTCAAAATATTATTTATAGGAAGTGTCACAGATCGAAAAAAACCTCACATGATAGTAAAATCATTAGCTCTAATAGATGATCCAAATATCGAATTAAATATTGTAGGCCCTACTCCAAATGATAAATATCTGGGAGAGCTTAACAGCTTGATTCAAATTAATAATTTAGTTGATAGAGTATTTCTACATGGTATAAAAAATCAAGAAGAAGTAATGGATTATTATGCTACTAGCAATCTTATGATCTTACCATCTGTTTCAGAGGGACTTGCAAGGGTAATTTTTGAATCTCAGGCGACAGCGTGTCCCGTTCTTGTAACTGATGCACCAGGTATGCAAGATATTGTCCTTGATGGACAGACAGGGTATGTCTTTTTAAGTAATAATCTTGATTCTTTAGTTGAAAAAATCAAATATATTCAAGCAAATTATGATGAATCAACACAAGTAGGAATCAATGCAAAAGAGTTTATTATTAGTAATTTTTCAGCTGAAAAATTTAAATTTAGTTTTAAGAAAATATTTGATTTAGTTTAATTTTTAAAATACTTCTTAATATTTAAACTGTCTGAGTACATTGCTATTCTAATCATGTGGATATTTTTCTAATTTTATTTTTGGTCGCATTAATTGCTCTTTTGGGGTTAACTATTTTATGGAATAAAACCAGTAATAAGCTAATTGAATTAAAAACCTTGGATGAAAATAAAATAGATTTAAGCAATTCAGACTATCCATTTAATCAAACACTTGAAGAATTAAAAGGTCAAATACAAATAATTGAAAAAGGCTATACAGATTATATTGTGACTAAAGAAGGCATCAACACAAAGCTTGAAGATTTAAAAGCATTAACCTCAAAACTTAATTTAACTCTTTCAAGCAATCAAAAACGTGGAGCTTGGGGGGAGATTCAAGCTGAAAAGATTTTAGAAGATGCAGGCTTAATTAATGGTCAACATTATGTCACACAAGTTAAATTAGCTTCTGGGGGTAAACCTGATGTAACTTTTAAGCTACCTAATGAAAAAATTTTAAATCTAGATGTTAAATTTCCACTTGAGAACTACATGTCATACTTGGGAATAATTGATAAAAAAAATAATACAATTGACGAGAACGAAGTTGGAATATTAGATGATAGAGCAAAAATTCTTAAGAATCAATTCTTAGAAGATGTTAGAAGAAGAGTAGATGAAGTTACAAAAGAAGGATATATAGATCCTTCTTCTAACACAATTGACTATGCGCTAATGTTTGTACCTGTTGAAGGTGTTTTTCAGTTTATAGTAGAAAATGAGCTTGAATTAAAAAGTAAAAATGTAGATATATACGATGAAGCTATTGGGAAGAAAGTCATCCTAGTACCCCCATCTTTATTATTGGTATATTACTCGACAATTAAAAATGCTGTTGACACTTTTAATTTACAAGACAAAGCTAAAAATCTTATTGAATTGCATAAAAAGTTTGTAAAGCAATGGGAAGCATATAGTGATTCAATTTCTCAAATAGGAGTATCAATAGAAAACTTACAAAAAAAATATAAGGAAGTTAGCGATACTAGAACAAACCAACTTAGTAAAGTGGTTGAGGAAATGGATAGACTTAAACTAGAAAGTTCAGAATAAAACTATTTAGCCTCAACCATGATGCATTTATCGTCAATAAATTTTTTACCTTCGTTTAGTAAATATTCTGAAATTTCTTTACTTTCCGCTCCAGGTTGATACCAAAAGTTATCATAACCAAGCTTTACTAGGTCTTTAGTTATTTTTAGTCCTAGTGAGGGTGGTACAACAAAATTAATAATTGATGGCTTTTTTTGCATCTCAGAGACTTTTGAAAAAGATGCAAGCCCATTAACTTGTTTTTCTTTAGGGTTAATTGGAACTACTTTATAATTTTTAGATAGTAAATTTAATAAAATTTTATTTCCATATTTTTTAGGATTATTACTTGCACCTATTAATGCTACTAAGTTATCTTTATTCTTTAATAGCTCAATCAATTAAAAATTTTCAGCTTTCATGGCATATAGGTCTTCTTTACCAGCAGTGATAGCTGAAGCGTATCCTGATGCTAAAGGAAGGAGCTGCTCGATATAAAATTTTGAAAGTGTAAATTTGTCTTTGTAGTATTCATCTCCTGTTTGCTCGAATTTTTTATCAGCCAGTATTGCTGCTTTCCCCATATAATATCCACCTATAACCTGACCAAACATTTTTAAATAAGGAGTTGCTCCAGCACTTGCATCAACTAAATTCCCTTCAAGCATCTTTTCACCAAGCCATACGGTAATCTCTGCAAGTTTTGTAACTTCTTTTTCTAATTTTTCACCAAGGGATTTGATAGATTCACTTTCATTCTTCATCTCATCTATAACTTTATTAATGTCGGAAAAGAGACGTTGTACAGCTTGTCCACCATCGAGAGGTAGTTTTCTGAACATAAGATCTAATGCTTGAATTCCATTTGTTCCTTCATAAATTGGGGCTATTCTTGCATCTCGAAGGTATTGAGCAACACCAGTTTCTTCAACATATCCCATTCCACCATAAACTTGGATTGCAATTGATGATAATTCAACTCCAAGATCAGACACCCAGGCTTTAGTAATAGGTGTTAGAATTCCGCATCTTTCCTCACCAAAAGATTTAGTCTCTTCATCTTCAGCAAAATACTCTACATCAAGCATAAGCTGATTATCGAACATTAGGTATCTCATAGCGTCAACATATGATTTGATAGTCATAAGCATTCTTCTAACATCTGCATGGTCAATTATTGTTGAATTTTTTGCATCTTCTTTGGACATTCCTACTGGTCTACCTTGTACTCTATCTCTAGCGTATTGAGCAGCCCCTTGAAGTGCTCCAGAAGCACAAGCCAGTCCTTGTCCCCCAACCCAAATTCTTGCTTCGTTCATCATGGTAAACATATAGGAAAGACCACGATTTTCTTCTCCTACTAAATATCCTGTTGATTCGCTGTATTCCATTACACATGTTGGACTAGCATGAATACCCAACTTTTCTTCAATGGAAATACAACTTACATTATTTTGTTCTCCTAGTGTTCCGTCATCATTAACTAAAAACTTAGGAACAATAAACATCGAAATTCCCTTGGTTCCTTCTGGTGACCCCGGAACTTTTGCTAAAACTAAATGTATTATGTTTTCAGTCATATTGTGGTCACCAAATGTAATCCATACTTTTGTACCGGTTATTTTATATGTCCCATCTTCTTGAGGAATAGCTTTTGTAGTTATAGTTCCTAAGTCTGATCCAGATTGTGGCTCACTCAAGTTCATAGTCCCAGTCCACTCTCCAGAGACTAATTTAGGGAGAAACTTATCTTTTTGTTCTTGACTTCCATGAAAATTTATTGCTGAAATTGCTCCAGCACTTAGACCAGGTGCAAGTCCAAATGCTAATTTAGCAGTACTTAAAATTTCTAGAGTACCTCCAGATAATGTTATAGGCATTCCACCACCACCAATTTCTGAGGGCAATGAAATAGAAGCCCAACCAGCTTCAGCAAATTTTTTATATGCATCAACAAACTCTTGAGGCATTATTACATTTCCGTCTTTGTAAATTGCACCTTGCTTATCTCCAAGGGCATTTATTGGTGCTAAAACTTCTTCAGAAAATTTTGCACATTCTTCCATTGTGGGAATAACTATATCTTCTGTAAAATCTTTAAACGCGGAAATTTTTTGCAAGATGTTATATGAATCAATAACTTCATACCCAAAAATAATATCTTTTACTGGAGCTTTGTATTGAACAGCCATACATTTACTTTAATATATATTGGTTTAAAGACTAAATATTTAGCGAGGTTTAACTTCAACTAATTTAGCAATTTCATTAATTTTACTTAATGAGGGCTCTTCGTTAGTACCTGCTACTATAGCTCCAGCAGCACAAGCATTTTTAATAGTTGAAACTAAATTATTTACTCCAAATGCACCAATATAAGCAGCAGTAGTATCTCCAGCACCAGTTGCATTAATTGTTTTAAATTCAGGTGGAATAATTTCAATAGCTCCATCTCTGCTTATTAATCTCGCAGGTAAGTTCGAAGCTGTAAGGAGGATATACTTTACAATTTCGTTATCAATTAAATTATTTGCCTCTTGTATCGATATCTCGTCTTTGCTTACAATTAAAAAATCAAGATTGTAATTTATGTGTGTCTCATATCCAGCTTGTATAATGAATAAATTTTTATTTGAAGACAAATTTGGCAAGTGTTCCGAAATATATTTTACAGAGTAACGATCTAAAATTATTGAATCAAAGCTTTCCAGATTATTAAATTTACTCCATTTTGATTTTGAATATCCAGATGAAACGATAGTTCTTTCCCCACTGGAATCTACAAAAATTGAACAAGTAGGAGTTACACCTTCGATAACTAAATTTTTATGCTTTATATTTTGAGATTCTAAAAAGTTGATTATATATTCACCCAGTGGATCAGATCCAATACTATTACCACGGACTTCTATAAAGCTATCACTCCATATCTTAATTTTTTCTGCACAATTAATTGCGGTACCACCTGGCCTTAATTTATAATCATCACTTTGAATATCTCCACCTAAATCTGGTAGTTTATCAACAAAGTAAATTAAATCGGGATTAATTGTTCCGTAACATAGAATATTATTAAAAGACATAGTTTATATAATAGTATCTGTGAATGAAGCTTTAAATATTTCTAAAAAACTTATATGGTTTACAATTTTTTACAACCTAATCGAAGGTATTTTTGCAGTTTATTTTGGAGTTCAAAGCAATAGCACTTCATTAATGGGATTTGGGCTCGATAGTTTTATTGAGATATCAGCTTCAATAATTGCACTTTGGGGAATTAATTCTAACAATTTAGATTTTGAAAAAAAAGCCGAAAAGCTTATTGCTTACTCTTTTTTGGTGCTAGCTTTCTTTATTGTTTTTAAGTCAATTCTTGATTTAATTAATCAAAACAGACCTGAAGCCTCAATTTTTGGAATAATAGTTGCTACAGTTTCTATTGCTGTTGAAGGCCCATTGTCTTATAAAAAATATAAAATTGGAACAAAATTAAATAATAAAGTAGTTATTGCTGAAGCAAAAGAAACTTTATTTTGCTTAAATTTATCAGTATTAGTTATTGTTGGTGTGGGTGCTAATTATTATTTTGGACTTTGGTATTTTGATCCAATTGCTGCCTTGCTTATGGTTCCTTGGTTAATCTATGAATTTAAGCAACATACTGCTTAAATTATTACACCAACCCACTAATCAATGCACCAGCCACCAGAATAATTAAATAACTAAAAAGACCTCCAATTATTGCTGCATATTTCATTTGCTTTGAAATTGCACTCGGACCAACAAGATGATATCCCAAGACTCCAAAAAATGGAACAAGATATACAATAGCCAGCCATATATATTTCTTACTTCCACTTACCTTGCCGTTAGAGTCTATATCTTTTATTGCTAGCGCTGCCCAAGCTGCATATAAAACAAATGGCATTAGATATCCATATAATTGAAATAGCAACTGCCATAATGTAGGACTTGAAATTGGTACACCACTCATAATTATCTCCTTTTCAGCTTTGTAGTAGTTTTCAATATTTTTGTCTAAAAGGTTATAAGGAACTTTAATTTCATCTAGGTTTGGAACATAAAATAAGTCTATTGCTGGTGCAGGTTGGTTTAAATTACCAAAAACCATATTTTGTTGTTCTTTTGGCCACGGATATTCTTTGTATTTGTTTTTATCAATTTCTGAAGTTTGAGCATCAGCAAAGTATCCAGCTAAAAGCATCAAACCAGATGGCTCACCTTGTAAAGGAAATCTTGACAGTATATTTCCTGATTCTAAACCACTGCAGTTATGAATTTGTTCAAGTAGTGGAGGAGTGCTTGTTTGGTAAATATTATTTTCAAAACAATTTCCTGGACCCCAAGGTCCTGCAAAAGCTAAGTCACTAAATCCTGAATCAAGGACTACGTTACCTTTAACTACAACATGTTGAGAAAAATATAGATTAGCGTCTAACATTGGGCTTGCTACAATACCGTATCTATTATGGTTAATAACTAAGTTTTTTTCGATAATGTCACCAACCCTTCCAGGAACTACAATACCCATTCCTTTAGCTACCAGTCCAAATTTATTAGTAGGAGCTTCATAATTGTTATTATCAATAACTAAATTTCCAATAATTGTTGTTTCTCTACCTGGAGGATTTAGTTCGGAGTCTAGAGTGTTTGGAACAATGCCAGACATGTTGTCTCTCCAAATATTGTTAAAAAGATATAAGTGACCGCCAGCATTGGTTCCTGAATAACCTAACGCATTTCCTTCGACAACATTATCATAAATTAAAGAATTACAAGGATAGCATTGACCAATATAAATTCCACTATCAGGGTGTCCTGATGCATATATATTGTTAAACACACCATCTGTCGAGTTAAAAGCATAAACTCCGTAATCACCATTATTATATACAGTTAGATAAGAGCCTCTGAATCCTTTTGAATTATTCCAGTAAACTCCATTTAAAGAAAAATTTCTAACAGATAAATTTTCAATAGACACACCGTCAGTATCGTAAATTTGAATCCCATTTTCTCTCATAAACTCGCCATCAATAATGACTTTGTTTCTATCTACTCCTCTTATAGTTAAATAAGGTGTGGTTATTGTAACGCTTTCGTTATAAACTCCTTCATGAATTAAAACGAGATCTCCTTCAGTTGCTATATCAACTGCTTTTTGAATTGTAGGGAATTCACCTTCTTTTTTAACAATAAGTACATTGTTATTAAGAACTACTTTACTATTCTCTTCAGGAGCTGTGTATTCCATATCTCCTACGATAATAATTCCAACCATTCCTTTATCGTTTGTGCCATGGTAAGGACAGTAGTACTCGTAAATTCCTGGCTCGTCAAAAGTATGTTCAAATTGATCACCTTTAGTGATGATTCCATATTCAAAATAATCTGATGAGATAGCCTGCCATGAGCCATCACTTGCAATTACATTATGATTATTTGCCCCTCCAGATTCCCAAATAACTGTTGTTCCGGGTTCTATTCTTAAAACGTTTGGAGAAAATTCGTCATCAACAACTTTGACTATCTGTGGTTCTATGTATGCACTTTGACTTGAATCACAAGCATAAAAACAAACAAACAAAGTAATTATTAACAATTTATGAATGTTTTTCACATTTAAATTTTAGCTTTTTATCAAGAAGTATTCTATTTTAATTTGATATAGTTACCATTAAATAATGGACAAAGAACAATATCCAGTTAATCGCACAATTTGGAATTGTATAAAATGTAATTCATCTGAATTTACTGAGGACATTGTAACAATGACTGGAAAAAGTTGGTCAAGATTTATGAATATTCAGAATAGAAAATTTGCATCAATATCTTGTGATAAGTGTGGCTATACAGAATTTTACAGAGGAAATTCTAAAGCTTGGGAAAATGTAATAGACTTTTTTGGTAATTAAACTTTATTTAACTATGCCTGTATCCACTCGTCTGGATTATCATCAACAAAAAAATCAGAAACCAAAGTAGCCTCTGGGTCAATTGCATACTTATCAAAATCAGTAACACCTTCTTCTTCAAGCACATCTTGATCTAGATAGAAGTTTCCAGTATTTGAAGAAGAATCTCGTTTTAAGACGGCATAGGCTGCATCTGCATATATAGATGGTTTTCTTGATCCTTTAATTAAATCAGCACCTATAACATTTCTTACAGCAGCTGTGTCAAGTGAAGTTCTTGGCCATAAGCAATTTGAAGCAATATTGAATTTACTTAATTCTTCAGCCAATCCATGTGCGACTAAAGACATGCCATATTTTGCAGTTGTATAAGCTAATGTCATTCCAAACCATTTTCTGGAAATATTTAAAGGTGGTGAAAGTGTAAGAATATGAGAGTTGTCACCATTTTTTAGGTGAGGAATACACTTTTGACTTAACATAAAAGTGCCTCTCACATTAATATTATGCATTAAGTCATATCTTTTCATTGGAGTGTTTACAGTATCTGTTAAATGTATTGCGCTTGCATTATTTATGCAAATGTCTAAGCCTCCAAATTGTTTTACTGCTTCGTCAACAGAATTTTCAACTTGTTCTTCAAATCTTATATCACAAACAATTGGTAAAGCGTTGCCTCCAACGGCTTCAATCTCTTTAGCTGCGGTATATATTGTTCCAGGTAATGTCGGATGTGGTTCGGTAGTTTTTGCTAGGATTACAATATTTGCACCATCTTTTCCTAAAGTTTTAGCAATTTCAAGACCTACACCTCGAGATCCACCACTCATAATAATTGTTTTATCTCTAAAATATGTCATTTAGATATTCTATTAGAATTGGTTATTTTCTGTAGAGTCTTTTGTGGAAAGAAGGTCAGAGTCTTCTCCAAGTAAAATTTCACCAATTTTTTCAAAATAATTAGCGCCAACTTCGGCTTGGTGTTTTAATCCACTGTAGCCACCCTCACTTAGTCGAGTTTCTAAATTTTGTAATTCGATTATTGAGCTCATATCACCACCTTTATATTTTTTTGCTAAATCATACATCGAGCTTGACATCGAATGAAATCCAGCAAGTGAGACAAATTGAAGGTTATAACCATATTCAAAAAGACTTTTTTGAAAATTTGATATCTCTTCTTTGGAAAATTTATTAACCCAATTAAACGATGGTGAACAGTTGTAAGCCAAAATTTTATTTGGGTATTTAGATTTAATTTCATTAGCAAATTCTTTTGCGAACCCAAGATCAGGCGAGTCAGTTTCACACCAAATCACATCAGCATACTCTGCATATAGTAAAGATTTTGTTATTGCTAGTTCTTGGTTATTTTTTATTTCAAAATAACCATCTGAAGTTCTTTTATTGTTTAAATATCCTTTTTCTCTTTCATCAAAATCTGAAGTTATTAACTTTGCCGTTAACGCATCTGTTCTTGCAATTATGACTATAGGGGAGCCGAGGACGTCAGAAGCAAGTCGAGCCGAGTTAAGTTTTTTTATATACTCATAAGAAGGAATTACTACTTTTCCACCCATATGTCCACATTTTTTTTCTGAAGCTAACTGATCCTCTAGGTGAATTCCAGAAATACCTGCAGAAATAAATTGGGATGTTAATTCATAAACACTATAAACACCTCCAAAGCCTGATTCAGCATCCGCAACAATAGGCGGAAACATTTTATTTTTTGATTCAGAACTTTTTCTTAGTAGAGTGTTATTTATTTTTCTCACAAAATCTGGAGTACTATTCGATGGATAAAGAGATAAATCCGGATAAGTACTGACACCATTGTTGCTCTCAGCAGCAACCTGCCAACCACTAACATAAATTACCTCATAATTTAAATTGTACATTTGAACTGCTTGTTGCACGGTAGCTGCTCCAAGTGTTGATATCCATGTTTCATTTCTGTTTAGTAAGCTCCACAATGTTTTAGAGCCCATTTCAGAAATAGTGTTAACAATTTTGATTGAATTTCTTAATTCTTGTATCCCACTAGAACTGTAAGATCGATTTATACTGTTCCACCTATCTGAAGCTAAATACTGTGCAACAGTTTCAGGAGTATTAAAATTGTTTTCCATGGCTTTAATGCTGGCTGAGAGCGATGCTAGCAATAATTATAATTAGTGTAAGAATTCCAGCGGAAGCTATAAATACTTCTGCTTTAGTTATTTTAATTTTTGGAGCAGAGCTCATTACGCTTGCAAATAAAAGAATCGAAGCAGCTATGATAAGTGCAAATAGTGGAGCGTATTCATGAAAGTTCAAAAATATTTGAGCAATTAAAAATGCTATTGAGCCACCAAATAAGATTGATCCAAAAGGTACTAATAACGAACCAATTATTCTTTTTCTTATTTTATCAGCTTCCAAATTTTCAATTATTTCAAGACCTTTTGGTACTCCTAGCAACATTGATAATGCTGATATTGCTGATTGAGAAATAATAGACAACACAACAATTCTCCAAAATGCATTACCAACTGATATTAAAGTTACAACCGGATTATCAGGTAAATATCCTGCAATACTTTGACCCACACTACCGACTATAAAGAATGCTGTTATTGATCCAAAAATTAACCCTAAACCACCGCCTGTTAAGACAGACTCCCTATCGGTTGTAAAAATTCCAAAGCCTAAGTAGTTAGAATCTAAATATTTCTTTGTATTTACTGCGTTAATTGATCCAAAAAAACTAGAAGTTAATGAAATTACCAATACAAAAGTTAATAAATTATATTCAGCAATTAAGTTTTGAGTTTCCGCTTCTAAAACTAGACCATCAAAAAGAAGTGAACTATTAATTAAGCCTTGAATTAAGCCAGCAACTAGACCAAATCCTAATCCAAACTTTAATGATTTAGTTATTTTTTCATTTATTGAAACAGGAGGTTCAAAATTTTCTTCTATAGCTTTCACAGTCTGAGTTATTTTCGAACTTGGTTCAGCTTCTGTAATCAAATTACGTTCCTCAGTGATAATTATTGCAGGCTTCTCTTCTTTAATTTTTTGCACTGGCTCATTTTTAACAACAGAACTACTTGAAGGTTGGATAATAGTTTCTCCACCAGACCAACTTGATAATATTTCATCACTTGATTTTCCAGTTGCCTCAGCTCTTGCTTGCACTGACCTCCCAAGTAACATTTTCGGAATTCCACTATTTTGACTTAGTTGTTCTAAAAGTTTTTCATCCATAATAAAATCTATATAATTCTAGTCAATTGAGTTAGTTCTCACTACATCATCAAATGTTTTTTCATCTTGATACCATCTCATCCAAATAATTAAAATTGAAATCCATAAGATTATGCCTCCACCCAATTTAAGAATTAATCCTGCTAGATTTTGATCATTTATTACAGAAATATTAAATATGTTATCTACATTCACATATGATGAATATAGTGGTTCAGTTCCAAGAGCTAAGAAACTCGCTGGTATAGTTGGTAACAATGATTGAAGAAATAAGTATCCAATTTTTGCAGCTGATCCTAGAGGTTTTATTTCATCGTTAAAACCTATAACAGGTATCCACATGTTTAAAGATACTAAAATCATTACCGCATGAATGAGAAAGTGGGCGAACGTATTTGTTACCATTAAATTAACCACAGTAGACCAGTGCATTCCGACTAGTACTAAATTAAAAATTAAGAATGCAATTAAAGGTTTTGAAGTTAATTTTAAGACAGCAATGAAAGGCTTAACAGAAATAAGTTTTTTCATATCTTCATGTAAGCCTAAGAGTAATAAAGGAGGGCTGACTAATGCCAGAACAAGATGCTCAATTGAATGAATTGAAAATAAGAAATTTTCTCCAATATCATGAATAGGATAGTCAGTAAAAATCCAGAGTGTTACAACACCTGAATACCATATTTTTCTTTTCTTTTGTTTAGTAGTTTTATTTTTAGAGGAAAATTCAAAGAAAAAAATCAAAGTAATTATTAGAGCCCATACGTCATAATGTGGGTGGAATGGTAAATTTTGCATTGAAGATTAAATGTAGTTTGCAGATGCTCTTTCGAACATCACAATAGCAAAAAGAATCAATGCTAAAATCATTCCACCTATAAAAAATCTGTTTACTGTTTTGTTCTCAAACTTTAAGTGCATAAACCATCCAACAACAATTACAAACTTTCCAACAGCTAATATAACTAAAAGTGGATCTGTAAATACTCCTACAATTTCTTCTGTATAATAAAGAGCTACCTCAATTGCAGTAAGGATTCCAAGTAGAATTGCTATTTGTACATACATCTTTGGAGTCGGGTGTTCTAAATGTGCTTCACTCATTTTAAATCAAATATACAACTGTAAACAAAACAATCCAAACAATATCAACAAAGTGCCAGTAAAGAGCAATAAACTCTAAATTCATGCCTTGATTTAAGGATAAACCGTTTTGCCTTTGTCCAATAGCCCATAGGCCAAGTAAAAGCACAACTCCAATAAACACATGTAAACCGTGAAAACCGGTAAGTACATAGAAAGACGAACTAAATATATTTGTGTCTAGCTCAAATCCTTTATGATAAAATTCTGTGAATTCATAAATTTGACCAGCTAAAAAAACTGCTCCTAACATTGCAGTTGCAAGCAACCAGACTCTCGTTTTTTCCTGATCAGAATTTTCCAAAGCGTTATGAGCTAAAACCATTGTCAAAGAGCTCATAAGCAATATAAATGAACTAATTGAAGTAAATGGAATATCGTATACATCAGTTAATTTGATTCCAGGAAAATTTTTACCTTTAAAAATCATAAAAGTAGTTATAAGTGTTCCAAAAAATAGAATTTCAGTGGACAAGAAAACCCACATCCCTAATTTTCTAGTTTCTACTCCAGTTTCTTCGTGAGGGTAAGCGTGTGAGTTACTCATGAAGTTCTTCTAATTTTTCTTCTAACGGTTCAGTAGCCCACCCAAAAGCACCAACCAGTATTAAAACAACTCCTAGTAGTGCAAGTGGGATTGATTTATAAATTACTGCATAACCTAAAAATGGTAATCCAGATGCAAGAACAATTGGAAAGTAAGAAGGATTTGGAAGTTCAATATGTTCACTTGGATTTAAACCTTCTTCCTCTAAATTTTGAAGAAGTTCATCAGTATCTTTTTTTCTTACTGGTCTCCCTTCTTCATCCTCGTCATATTTTGTATGCCAAAAATCATCAAGAGACTTTACTTCAGGTGCTTTTCCAAAGTTCCAAACTGGGGTTGGAGAAGGTACCGACCACTCTATAGTTCTAGCGTCCCAAGGATCAAATGGGGCGACATCTCCATTTCGCTTAGAAAATATCCAATTAATCATAAATACGATAATTGAAAGCGCAATTATAAAAGCTCCAATTGTAACTATTACATTCCAGAATTGAAGATTTGTTTCTTCAGCATAGACCCAAGTTCTTCGAACTTGTCCTTGTAAACCAAGCCAATGCATGGGACCAAATGTTAGATTAAAACCTATAAGCATCAACCAAAAATGGATTTTTCCTAGAGTTTCATTGTACATTTTGCCCCAAACCTTTGGAAACCAGTAATACAATCCTGAAAATATTCCAAAAAGAGCTCCACCAAAAAGAACATAGTGAAAGTGAGCTACTACATAGTAGGTGTCAGTCTGTTGGGTATCTGCAGGCACAATTGAGTGAGTAACTCCACTTAATCCTCCAATAACAAACATTGCAATAAAACCTAGTGAAAATAACATTGGAGTATTAAGTTTCAATTTTCCACCCCAGATTGTACCAAGCCAATTAAATATTTTAACACCCGTTGGAACAGCTATAACCATTGTAGATAAACCAAATCCAGCTTGAGCCACAGGACTAATTGATGAAGCAAACATATGATGAGCCCAGACTCCAAAGCCTATAAATGCAATTCCAAAACCTGCAAATACAATTGCCGCATATCCAAAAAGAGGTTTTCTTGAAAAGGTTGGAAGCACTTCTGATACAATTCCAAATGCTGGAAGTATTAGGATATATACTTCTGGATGACCAAATAACCAAAAAAGATGTTGCCAGAGTACTGGGTCTCCTCCACCTTCCACAAGAAAGAATGATGTTCCAAATTGTCTGTCAAAAGTTACATAAAACAATGCTATTGCAATTATTGGAAGTGAAAAAGCTAACAGGAAAGAAACTGCAAAAGTCAGCCAAGTAAATACAGGCATCCTCATAAATCTCATTCCTTTAGTTCTCATATTGATAATTGTCGTAATGAAATTAAAAGCAGAAACTAAAGAAGCTATACCTAATATTTGTAAACCTAAAGCCCAGAAATCCATCGCAGTTCCAGGAGAATATTTTATTCCAGCATTTGGTTGATAGCCAAACCAACCACCATTTGGAGCAGAACCTAACCAACCGACTTCTTCTGCTAAGTAACCACCTTCAGGAGCTCCAGCGGTCCCAAAAATAAAGGTTGAATAAAGAAATACTCCACCAAAAATAAAAATCCAAAATGAGAGTGCATTCAATCTTGGAAATGCGACGTCTCTTGCACCAATTTGAAGAGGAAGAAGGTAATTAAAAAAAGCTGCACTAATTGGCATGATAGCAAGGAAAATCATAGTAGTACCATGCATCGTAAACATGGCATTGTATTCTGCAGCAGATAAGAAATTATTGTCTGGTTGAGAAAGCTGGATTCGAAGCACCAATGCTTCAAGACCGCCAACCAACAAGAAAAAGAATGCAGCATAACCATACATTATGCCAATTCGTTTGTGGTCTACAGTAGTGATCCAACTCCAAATACCTGTTTCTGAGGAAGGCCTTTTGAAAATATTTTTTTGTTTTGATGGCTCAATAATTTTTGTCATTTTAGTGTCTCCAGATAGGCAATTAAAGCATTAATTTCATCTTCAGTCAATTCTAGGTTAGGCATAAATGTACCAGGTTTTATTTCTGGGGGGTTTGCCAGCCATTTTTTTAAATTTTCTTCATTATTAGTTAAAGCTGCTCCGGCAAAGACATTTCTACTCGCAAAATGTGTTAAGTTTGGAGCGATGCGATCGCCTTGGATGTCCCATACCCCATCTATAACATGACATTGGGTGCATCCAGCATTTAAATAAACTTGTTGCCCTTCAGCTGCTAAAGAACCTTCTGTAAGTTTTACTGCATTTTTTTGCTGTTGAAGAATCCAGTTTTCAAAATCATTTTGAGATAAAGATAGCACTCTACCTCTCATTTTTGAATGACTTAATCCACAGTATTCACCGCATTGAGCCCAAAATTCATTTGGCAAATCAGCATAAAGATTCAAATATGTTTTTTGTCCAGGAACTAGATATCTTTTTCCATTTAATTTAGGTACCCAATAGTTGTGCAGTACATCATTTGACCACATCTCTAGTCGAATAGGTCTGTCAGCAGGTATTACTAATACATTTGCAGTAGTAATTCCATATTCTGGATATTTATACTCAAACCACCATTGGTGACCTATTACTTCAACTTTTAATGCATTTTCTGGTTCACGAGCAAGGTCAAAAATTGTCTTGACAGTTGGTACTGCTATCGCAGCTAATATTAGTACGGGAATAACTGTCCATAATATTTCAAGCTTAGTATTTCCGTGAATTTGTTTAGGGTCTGGTGAATCAGGCTTTTCTTTAAAAACAAATATAGAAATTAATAATGCTCCTTGAACAATTGCAAAAATTACAACTGCAATCCAAAAAGTTAACCAAAAAAGCTCATCTATAGATCTTGCATAGGGCCCTTCAGGGCTTAATGAATCAAGTGGAGCATTTTCAATACACGCGGTAAAAATTAACAGCAAGCTGTACTTTAAATATTTAAAACTAAAAATTCTATTCACAAGCATATTAATATTATCAACAATATTTTAGAATAGCGTTCAATCAATATATAGTGTAATCATAAGTACTATGTCTCTATGAAAGTTAAATCAAAAAAATTATTAGATAAATATTTAAGACTTTCTAAATTGAGAATTGTTGAACTCCTTTTAATAACAACAGTTCCCTCAATGGTTGTGGCGGTATATGGTTTTCCCCCAATTGAATTAATTCTGTACACATTGTTGGGAGGCACTTTCTTAGCTGTGAGCGCAAATGTATTAAACCAAATTTTTGAAATTGAGACTGATAGATTAATGAAAAGAACTTCTAACAGGCCTTTGGTAACTGGTGAAATATCAAAAATTAATGGTTATATGTACTCAATAATCTTAGGAATACTCGGATTTATTATTCTTTATTTAAAAACCACCCCAACTGCAGCAATAATTGCCCTTTTTGCCAATATTTTTTATTCATTTATTTACACTCTAATTCTTAAACCAAAAACTCCTCAAAACATTGTTATAGGAGGAGCAGCAGGGGCTGCCCCAGTTTTGATTGGTTGGTCTGCAACAAATACGACATTAGATATTGGGGCATGGTTATTATTTTTATTAGTATTTTTGTGGACCCCTGCACATTTCTGGGCTCTATCAATTGACAAGCTTGAAGATTATAAAGATGCTCAGTTTCCAATGCTACCTACTATAGAATCTTTTCAGAGAACAGCAGTTTATATTGGTCTCTACTCATGTGCAACAGTCTTAACTTCGATTTTATTAGCTCCAATTTTGCAACTCGGAATCATCTATTTAATTTTTTCAATTTTTTTTGGTGTAATATTAATGTTTAAATCTTTTCAGCTCTACATGAAGAAAATTAAACCAATTCAATATTTCGCATTTTCCAATATATATTTAGCTGCATTATTCTTATCTATGGTGATTGATATTTTATTTACATTAAGGCGTGTATAGTGATTCAAGAAGTTTTTCTCTCTATAACTTATCCACCTATTCCAATTACCCAAATTGGTCCACTATCATTTTCCTTGCACGGAGTGTTTGCAGCTATAGGTTTCTATATTGGAGCTAGTCATGCGCTTAAATTGTGTGAAAAAGATAAAGGTAACTCAGTACTATTTTCAGATGCACTGACATGGGCTATTTTTGGGGCAATACTTGGAGCAAGATTTTTTACTATTCCAGCCCATATTGGTGAGCCAGGATATGGAATAGATGATGTATTTTCACTAGCTGGAAGTTTTTCAATTATGGGTGGTATGGCTGGAGGAATAATTGCTGCATATTTAAAGATAAGTGTGCTTAACAAGGAAGATTTTAAACAGTACGGTGATTATGCTGCAACCGGGTTAATTCTTGGAACAGTAATTGGAAGAATTGGCGATTTAGCAATAGTTGAGCATTTAGGTAGAAAAACAAATTTTTTACTTGGGTATGAAGTTTTACCTGGATACGATTTAGCTCCACAACATAATCGAATTGAGTGTTTTGAGCCTCTTCAGACATGTGGAATTTATCATCACGTTGCAATGTACGATTTGTTTTTTGCGTTAATTATTTTTTTTGTTTTTAGAAGTTTACAGAAAAAATTTATATTTGGTAAAGGGTCATGGATGGGCTTATGGGCCTTATGGTATGGAGTTCAAAGGTTTATTCTAGATTTTTTACGTTTTGGTATGGGTGATTCTACAATTGGAAATTTTACTTGGAATCAAGTTGGTGGAATCTTACTAGCGCTAATTGGATTGTTGTTTTTCTTAAAAAATAAAAAACTAAAACAAGCTAACTAAAAAAATTATATAAAACATTAATAGCAAAAAGCCTATCCAATAAGTTTTTTTTATATTTGTTTTAGATAAGAAAATTACTAAAAATGAAACTACGTACATTAACAAAAGTTGATACCCTATATCATATTTTAAATTACCAGGGCTTGCCACAATTGAAGCTCCTCCAACTAAACCTATATTAAATAAATTAGATCCAAAAATATTTCCAAAAACTAAATCAATTTTTTCTCTTTTGGAAGCTGAAATACTACTAGCAACTTCAGGCAAGCTTGTACCCACAGCAACGATTGTTGAACCAACTATGAGTGATGAAACACCAAATGTTGTAGCAATTTCCACAGCATTGTTTACTACGAGTTGACTTCCCAGAATTGTTCCCATTAGAGAAAAACTGCTTCTGAAAAATAAATACTTTTTGTTTTCTTCAACAAACTCTTCTTCGTCAACACTATCTAATCCAACCATTTTGTAAATGACAAATAATATTAGAAATATTAAAGTTAGGCCTAATAAAAAGGGAAAGCTTTCATTCAAGTAATATGTAGAAACAAATATTGTAGTTAATATAGCCATCCAAATAGGGCTTACTTGGTTTAACTTTATTTTTTTTGAGAAACTTTTTGGTAGAAAAAAATAGATTGTTGATACTACAAGTAATGAATTAGCAATATTTGATCCTACAATATTTCCAATTGCTAAATCTAAATCTCCTTTAATAGATGCTCCAACACTGGCAAAAAGTTCTGGAGCGGATGTGCCGAATCCAATAAATACGGCACCAATAACTGAATTTGGTAGTTTAAATTTTAGAGCAATTTGAATAGCTGATTTAACCATTTCGTCAGCACCTTTAATTAAAAGAACTAGACCAACCAAAAGTCCAAAAATTGATAAAAATATTTCCATTTAATTACAATTTGTTATTTTGAATCTCTCCAAGAAATCCAATCTTTAACTAGAGAAAGGTCATAACTTGGTCCATTTATAGCCAATGTAACTTCTGTAGCTCCAGCCTCAATTAATTTATCAGCAAGATCGATTCTTTTAATATCGATTCCTATAGATCGTTGAATCTCGTTAGGGTTTCTACCTACTTCATCACACCATTTATTCAATACAGCATTTTTATGAGCGACTGTTTCAATCCCACTTCTATCTTCAGTTTTAGTTGCAAATCCATGCCATATATCTGCGTATTCAGCAACTAGCCTAAGTGTAAATTTTTCGCCACCTCCGCCAATTAGTATTGGAATTTTTCTCTTAGGCTGAGGGTTTAGTTTGTCCATTCTTTCAACTATTCTTTTAAGAGATTTTTCTAATTCTTTTAATCTCCATATTGGCGTTCCAAACTCATAACCATATTCCTCATAGTCTTGTTCAAACCATCCCGAACCTATACCCAGAATTGATCTACCATTAGAAATGTGATCAACCGTTCTAGCCATATCTGCTAAAAGTTCTGGATTGCGATATGAATTACAAGTAACAAGTGGCCCAATCTCAACTGATTTAGTAACTTCAGCCCATGAAGCCAACATGGTCCAACATTCAAAATGTTTTCCTTCTCTTCGCTCTCCCTCAGCCCATTGAGTTCCATCTTCTTTATAAAGTGGATAAAAATGGTCCCAATTATATATAACATCAGCACCAATAGCTTCAGATTCAATTGCTGCTTTTCTAATCTGATCATATTCTGCGTGTTGTGGTTGTAAAAATACTGCTATTCTTGGTTTCATTTCTCTTCCTTTCTAATTAAAATTTTCCATTATTGAGTTCTTTTTGAATTGAGTTTTTAAATTTAATATTTGCTCTTAATCGTTCAAGTTTTTGTTTTGTTATTTTTTCCGCAGAAGGAATAGAGTTTTTATCTAAAAATGAAATTATATCTTTACTTAATTCTTCATCATACACAGATGGGAGTAAATCTAGTATTCTAGAAGTAGTCCATTCCGGCATTATTTTTAATAAAGGAACCCAGTTTTCTGTAATAGTTTCCCAACTTTTTTTAGCATTTTTTGAATTTGCAATCAGCATTGCGAGCACATACGGAGCGTCAGCCCCTCTGATAGTTTTATTTAAAACAGCATTTATAATTTTTTGAGGTGATTCAGGGTCATCAAGTAAACCAAGTACTCCTCTAAATCTACTTTGCATCTGAGGAGAATTTGAATTAGTAAATTTTTCTAGATATGTATCAGCGGAATTAGAATCGTCCATTGCTGAAATGTTTAATACAAGATTGAAGTAATTTCCGTCAACATAGTCAATATATTTATTTGATTTAAATTGGTCAGAAAAGTTTTTTATAAATTCTTGATCTCTAGTTACTGAAGCATATACAGAGCAAACAATAGATTTCAATTGTGAAGTTTCTTGATCTAATCCAACTTCGTAACTACTACCAAGTTTTTCTATCATTGGCATGCAATAGAGTTTTACATAATTTCTAAAATTTTCAGTGGTACTAATTTTGTCTAAAGTTGTAAAAATAGTACTTAATAGTGACCAAATGTTTTTTTCGAATTCATTTGAATAATGATTAAGTACATTAACAAAAGACTCAACACTTAAATTATTTGTTCTCAAGTTCATCCAAGAGTCTTCTAGTAATCTATATTTTTCATTTGTATCTAATTTATGAAAGTTTTTTAGAATGTTTTCTAAAATTTCTTCATCATAATGGGTATGAAAAAAAGACCATCCTCCATTGTTAACAAATGGGATTGATCCTTCAAATTGAAGAGTTGTTTGATTTGTTTCTAACATCTCTTTGTATTCTTTATTAGAATCTAAAGTCCTAATATTTAAGGGAACTTTCCATAAAGATTCATCAGATTCTCCGCTAAGTAAAAATTTATTTTGTGTAATCAAAAATTCTGAATCAACTTTTTTAACAGTTATTAATGGGTACCCTTCTTGCTTTATCCAAGTTGGAAGGATTTTATCAAGTTGGTAATTGCTCGAATTAGTTAACTCTTCCCATAAATCTGACGAGTGGGTATTTTTAAACTGGTGTTTTTTAAGGTAATTTCTAACACCTTTTTTAAAATTTTCTTCACCAATAAATGTTTCAAACATTCTTAAAACTGTTGAACCTTTTTGATATGTTAGGACATCAAACATTTCTTCAGCTTCTTCTGGTGTATTAACTTCAAATTCAACTGGTCTTGAAGATTTTAATGAGTCTACACTGAAACCTGCTGATCTAGCTAAATTTAATTCATTCCATAATTTAAACTCAGGGTAGGTTGCTTCGGAGGCAATTACTTCCATTAAGCTAGCGAATGCTTCATTTAACCATATGCCGTCCCACCAATTCATAGTTACTAGATCGCCAAACCACATATGTGCAAGTTCATGAGCTATTACTTCAACAGATCTTGACAGTTCAGATCGGGTAGCTTTTTTTTCATCTATCAATAACAAATTTTCTCTAAAAGTTATAGCTCCTATATTTTCCATTGCTCCCATAGCAAAATCGGGTACTGAAATTAAATCTAGTTTTGAACCTGGATAAGGAATTTCATAATATTCTTCAAAAAAATCTAGAATTTTAATTGCTGCAGTTCCAGCAAAACTTGTTTGGTGTGCAAAACCTGGCTTATGAACAATTCTGACTTCAGTTGAATTAGAATTTCCAATATTAGTTACTTCTAAAGGTCCAACAACAAAAGCAACTAAATATGTAGACATACGCATTGAGTCAACAAACTTGGTAGTAGTTTTGTCTTTTTCTACAATCTCATTTAGTATTTTTTCATTACTGATTCTTACAAATTTGCTTAAAGTAGATATGGTTATTGAAAAAACAGCTTTATATTCTGGTTCATCCCAACATGGAAATGCCAACCGTGCTCCAGTTGGTTCGAATTGGGTAGTTCCTATCCATCTCTGAACTCCATTTTCATCACTGTAGCTACTTCGATAAAAACCTCTTAAATCATTAGTAATTGTGGCTTGAAAATTAATAAATAGTTTCCAATCACCAGGATTAATTTTTTCTTCTAACGATAGTGAAATTCTTTCTTCTTCAGAAAGATAGTTCACTGTTGCTTCAACATGTTGACCACTATCATTTTCTAGAAAAGCACCATTAATGATAATTCCTAGTGAATTAAGTTGAATCTCATTTGTTTGATCAACAATTTCTAAATAGATAATTTCTTTTCCTATATAGCTAAAGTTGTCCAAATCAACATCTAGGTGTATTTCATATCTATTGGGAATAGCAACTTTTGGAAGTCTTATATTTTGGTCCATTTCTAAATCTTAGTTAATATTTAAATCAATCCCAGTCTAAGTGTAAAAAATCATCAGAATTATTTAATTGTACTTTGTGTCCTCCAAAGTAGTCTCTTTGAGCTTGTATTAACGCAGAGGGATTGAATTCATTTGAACTATTTATATACCAATTGTATGTAGAAATTATTACTGGAATGGCAATATTTGATTCAACAGAGTTTGTTATCTGTTTTTTTACCATAGGTAAATTTAAGTTAAGAATTTTTTGAATTTGTTTTGATTTAGCTAATGATTCTTTATTTAAAACTTTTTTTAAATCATGAAGCAAGTCAGATCTAATTATGCAACCAGCCGACCAATTGTCTAGTACATTTTTAATTTCAATATTAAGATTTTCAGATTGACTATAGTTTTCTATAAAAAGTAAACCTTGAAGCATTGAGCACATTCTTGAAAAATACATAGCACTGCTGACTTGGGCTATATCTATTGTGCAATTATTTGACGCAATTAATTCTGGCCATATATTTTGAAAATGACTTTCCACCCGTGAGTTGAAAGCCTCATAGATACTGGGTAGTGGAAATCCATTTTCCATTGAGGTAAAAACCGATAATTTTCCGGTTCCTTTGTGATTAGCTTTTGATTGTATCTGGTCAATTAAGAATCCTTTTTCATTTTTACTTAATAAAATTTTTGCAGTTATCTCAATTAAATACGATGATTTATTCTCTTTTTTTAAATTGTCAAAAAAATTACTAATTTGAATATTATCTAATTTTCCATTTTTAAGAATTCTGTAAATCTCAGCAATTATTTGCATTTCTGCATATTCTATTCCATTATGCAGCATCTTTATAAAGTGTCCTGTCCCATAACCTTTATAAAGGCCTATACATGGCTTTTCCTGATATTTTGCAGATATGTCAACAAGCATATCTAACAGTTGTTTGTCAATATCAGTTCTTGCACCAATCATTAATGACGGCCCATGTCTAGCACCAGATTCACCACCTGATACACCCATTCCAATAAAATTAATATTTTTTTCTTTACATAAATTACCTAATTTTTCACTATCTAAGAAATAAGCATTTCCACCATCAATTAAAGTATCCCCAGGTGAAAGATAAGAAATTAATTCTATTGCAAGATTAAATGTAGGATCTCCAGAGGGAATCAACATTAAGACTTTTTTTGGAGGTTCTAAACTGTCAATAAATTCTTGAATCGATTCATGTCCAGAAATATTATTGTTGAGATCAGAATTTATTAAAGTATTTAATTTTTCACGAGATTTATTTAATATGCTGATTTTGTATTGATTGTCTGAGAGATTGAGAGCAATATTAGAACCCATTACCCCTATACCTATTAAACCAATATTACTTTTCATGATAGAAGTTTAACAACACCTTGAAAGGTCAAATTCTCTAAATACAATTTCCTAATTTTAATCTCTACCTCAAGATCTTCGCTATTGTTAGCAACACTTATTATGGTTGAAAATTTTTGTAATTCATGTAATTTACTTGGATTTATTAAAACTTTAGTTTCAATTATTTCACCAAAAATTCTTCTAGTTAACTCAGAAATTAATTGTTCAATATTTGTGTTTTTTGTAGATGAGATGAAAATTGCATTATCATATTTTTCCATTAAAAAATTGAGTGATGCTTTATCAATTTTATCAATTTTGTTAAAAACGAGTAATTCTTCAACCTTTGAATCTATCTGGTTTAAAATTTTACGAACAGTATTTATATGCATCTCGGGTAAAGCTGCAGCGGCGTCAACAACATGAACTAATAAATTTGCTTCCTTAACAACAGTTAAAGTTGACTTAAAAGACTCTATTAATGTAGTTGGCAGATTTTGTATAAAGCCTACGGTATCAGAAATAATAATTTGCTCATTTATATCATCAATTTTTAACTCTCTTTGAAGGGAGTCAACTGTTGCAAATAATTCATTTGCTACGTATGTTTTTGCAGACGTAATTTTCTCTAATAGTGTAGATTTTCCCGCATTTGTATAACCTACAATTGAAACCAACGGTGTATTATGTTTTTTTCTAAAACTAGCCTGCACTTGTCTTTGTTTGTCTACTTTTTTAATTTCTCTTTTTAATTTATTAATTCTATTGTCAATCAACCTACTATCAGTTTCAAGTTTTGTTTCACCCGGACCTCTTGTACCAATACCACCCCCTTGTTGATTAAGTGTTTTACCTAATCCGGCAAGACGGGGTTTTAGGTAAATTGAAAGCGCTAGTTCAACTTGTAAACTAGCTTCTTTAGATTGGGCATGTAAAGCAAATATATCTAAAATTAATCCCGTTCGGTCAACTACATCACACATAAACATTGCTCGAAGCTCTTTTTGTTGATTAGGAGTAAGTTCACAGTCAAAAATCACAACGTCTATATCATTTGCATTAGAAATATCAACTAGTTCGCTTATTGAACCTTTTCCTATAAAAGTTTTTGGATCAATTTTTTCTACTCTTTTAGTTTGTATAATTTTTGGACTTGATCCAGCAGTTTTTACAAGATTTTCTAACTCTTTTAAAGATTCTTCCTTATCTGCTCTAACTTCATTTTTTAGAACGATACCTATTAAAAGTGCATTTTGAGTCGTAACGAAGATGTCTCTATCAGAAACTGTTAAGAGTCTTCGATCTGTTTGATTTGGGTTATTTCTTTGATTCAATTACTTAATTATAAGTACGTGCCATTATCTTGAGAAGATGAATTTTCTTCTTCTGCGATAATTTGTGATTCCCTCACCGCTAAAACTACTTTTCCAGTTGGTGGCCAAATAAATTTCCATGCACCACTGGCAACTGCCCAAAATTGTTTTCCAGTGTCAATATCAATTAGCGGCAATGCTTCAGAGGTTTTCTCACTTCCAGCAGGTACTAATAATCCAGATTTTGTATAGGTTTCTTCTCTTAGGTGTCCTACCCTCCACCCTGGTGATACTTTAAACCCAGCAGGTGCAAATTGAATTTTCTTTAGTAACTCTTCGTCTTTTGCCATTTTCTTATATTATACGCATTAAATCTATAAGATAGCGGAGGTGGACAGGAATCGAACCTGCCAAAGATTTTTACACCTTTCATCAGTTTTGAAGACCGTGGAGCCCACCAGGCGCTCATTCACCTCCATTTAGTAGAGTAGTTGTATAAAAAATTTTTAATTGAATAGAATTAGTCATATGGATAATTTTCAACACACATTAAATAAGCTTTTAACTGAAAGGGGATTAAGCAGTAAACAGCTCGCATCGTTTACAGGTGCTGAATTAAAAGAAGTTAAAAAGTGGCAATCCGGAACTAGTTTTCCAACAAACGAAAAAATTATTAATGCCCTAGAAGGCTTATTAGGTACCGAGATCACAAAAACTCTCAAGGGGTATAGTTATTCAACAGTAAAAAACAACGACTCTGCAGAATTTGAAGACAGTCTTTTCAATATCACTAAAGAAGAATTCGTAATTAAGAAAACAAAAGTTGATAAATTTCGAACTATTTTCCAAAAAACTAATCGTGAGCGTCTTACAAACACTTCATACAAGGAATTGGAAAACAAAACAGAAGCTGAATCAAGTTTGACAGATGTTGATTTAAGAACAACAAATAGTGAAGACATATTCATAAGTGTCGAAGAGGAACCCTACATAAATGACGATAGCCAAATTATTTTTTATTTATTAAGAAATATAAAAACAGGAGCACTGCTTTTATTTTTGTTATCGATTGCAGCTACTACATTAGGATTATCTTGGAATTCTTTCTCAACTTTTATAAATAATCTTCTGTGAAGATATTTTTTTATGTACGGCTTGGGTTGGTATTTTCATTAATCTCAATATTAGCTGGCGCACTTGTTCGAGCTACAAATTCTGGAGATGGTTGTGGATCAACCTGGCCAACATGCAATGGAAAAATAATACCGACATTTTTAGATTTAAATGAAGCTATTGAATTCTCTCATAGAATAGTTAGTGGAATTTTATTAATAATAACATTGATAATTTTTATTCAGTCTCGTCAGTATCAAAAGCATGACTTAAATAGAAAAATAGTAAACTACCTAACTTTTTTTGTTGTTTTTGAAGCAGTAATTGGTGCTGTAATAGTAATTTATGAATGGGTCGGTTTAAATTCATCACTTCCAAGAATTATTGCCGTACCCATACATTTAGTAAATACTTTTGGATTATTGGGAAGTTATGCTTTGCTCTATAAGTCAATTAAATATAAGATAAAAGATTTAAGTTTTCTGTTTAATAAGAAATTTATTTTTATCAGTTTACTTTTTTTAGTAACAGCTGCTACAGGATCAATTGCTGCCTTAGCAGATGTTTTATTTCCAAACGAAACTTTTATTGAAGGATTATTGGCAGATTTTGATAAATCATCACAAATATTAACTAGATTAAGAATTTTACATCCAATTTTTTCCACAGTTCTTGCATTAGTGTTATATTTTGACGCAAAAACAACTTCAAAAAGTTTTGAAATCAATACCAGTCTTATGAGGACATTGATACTAATTACAATTTTTCTTGGCATTACTAACGTTTTACTAAATTTAGTTCTGCTATTAAGTATTATCCATCTAGCAAGTGCAGATTTATTATGGATTACCTATATATATGTAAGCATGGAAAAATATAAAAATAATCCTTCTTTGAGTTAGCTTTAATTTCGCAATAGGTTTATTATTCAAATCTGTAACTAGATACGTAAATATAAGGTCAAAACACTGATGGTAACTAAAACAATTCCTTCAAAGCCAAAACCAGAGGCTAAAGAAGTAGATTTTTCTAATGAAGATTTAGTCTTAACTCCTGAACAGGAGAAAGCTGCCCGTGAAAAAGCAAAGTCGTTAACTAAAAAACTTGCTGACGATAGAGGTAAATTAACTACTGACCTTGTAAGCCAGTATTTAACAGCTATTGGTAACTTTGATCTTTTGACGGCAGAGCAAGAGGTTGAACTAGCTCAAAAAATTGAATCTGGTGAAAAAGCAACTATAAAACTTCAGAAAAAACAATTTAAAGATAAAAAAGGCGAAATAAGACTTAAAAGAGATAGAAAAAAAGGTGCTGAAGCCAAAGATGCATTCTTAACTGCAAATTTAAGGTTAGTTGTTGCAAATGCTAGAAGGTATGCCAACACTTCTGGTATTGATTTTCTAGATTTAATACAAGAAGGTAACCTTGGTTTAATCAGGGCAGTTGAAAAGTTTGACTGGAGAAAAGGGTTTAAATTTTCAACTTATGCAACTTGGTGGATTAGACAAGCAATTACTAGAGCTATTGCTGATAAGTCTCGTACCGTTAGAATTCCAGTTCACCTTCATGATACAATGGCAGCTGTTAGAGCTGCACAGGCACAACTTAAGGCAGAATTAGGCCGTGACCCAAAACCTGCAGAAATTGCCAAAGAAGCAGGAGTAGGGGTTGACAAAGTTGAGCTAGCATTAAGCGTAGCAGATACGGTCTCTCTAGAGCAACCAGTTGGTGAAGATGGTGCACAACTAGGTGATTTCATTCAAGATGAAGATGCAAGTGACCCATCACTAATAGTTCAAGACCTAGATGTTGCAGAAAGTTTAAGGGAAAGCATTAGTAGACTTCCCGAAAGAGAAGGTAGAATTCTTGCTTTAAGATATGGTTTTTATGATGGAGTGCCAAGAACACTAGAGGAAATTGGTGAAGAGTTTGACCTAACAAGAGAACGAATTAGGCAGTTAGAAAAACTAGCGTTATGTAGATTAAGACATCCATCATTTGGAATAAGAGAACAAGACTTAGTTTAAATTTTTAAAACTTCTTAGTATCCAAAACAATTGTTAATCTATAGTTATGTTTGAATTATTAGACATTGCAATAGAATCAGCAGTACATTCAGGTGCGAAATACGCAGATGCAAGAATCTTAATATCAAAATCTAGAAATATATCTGCAAAAAATGGGGAAATTGAAAATTTTAATGAATCTGAAAGAATTGGAATAGGAATTAGAGCTTTAGTTGGCTCTTCATGGGGATTTTATTCAACATTTGACTTATCTACAGATTCTCTAGTAAATTCTGGCAAACAAGCTTTCAATATTGCTAAGGCTTCATCGAAAGTATCCGGTAAAGATATTCCGTTTGCTGATGTTCCTGTGGTTCAGGATACCTACACAACTCCTCATGACGAAAATCCATTTAGAATGTCATCCTCAGAGCAGATTGATTTATTGATTAACTCAACTGAAGAAATGAAGAAACTTGGTAGTTCTAGATCTTTTGGTAGATTAGATTTTTGGGATACAGAAAAATGGTTTTCATCCAGTCAAGGTCATAAAATATTTCAGAATATTATAGAATCTGGAGGTGGGATATCTTCCCTTTCAATAGGGGATGGTGAAACACAAATAAGATCTTACCCACAATCCTTTGGGGAATATAGAACTGGTGGGTGGGAAGTAATAAAAAGTTTTGATTTTGGTCAACACACAGCAAGACTTGCGGAAGAATCACAAAGACTCCTTGTTTCTCCACAATGTCCAGAGGGTAAAATGGATTTAATACTTGAAGGAAGCCAACTGGCTTTGCAAATTCATGAATCAGTAGGTCATGCAATTGAATTAGATAGAATACTTGGTTGGGAAGCTGCTTATGCTGGAACATCTCATTTAGAGTTAAACAAACTCAATAAGCATCGTTATGGTTCAGAATTAATGAACATTGTTGCAGATGCAACCCTTCCTGGTGCTTTAGCAACATTTAAATATGATGACGAGGGCACACCTGCACAGAGAGTTGACATTGTAAAAGAGGGAGTATGGACTGGAGTACTGTCTGGCCGAGATAGTGCTGCTATAGCTGGGGTAAAACCTGGCGGTATGGTTAGAGCTGATGGTTTTGGAAGATTGCCAATGGTTAGAATGACTAATGTTGGTTTATTACCGGGAAATTCGTCTTTAAAAGAAATTATTGAAGCAACTGACAATGGAATATATATGGAAACTAATAGATCATGGTCAATTGATGATTTAAGATTAAATTTTCAATTTGGTTGCGAGGTAGGGTGGATTGTAAAAAATGGAAAGATTTCTGATATGGTCAAAAATCCAACCTATACAGGAATAACTCCAAAGTTTTGGGGCAGCCTTGATATGTTAGCTGATGAAAATGAATGGGTTTTTTGGGGAACACCAAATTGCGGAAAAGGTCAACCTAGCCAAATAGGACATACAGGTCATCCAGCTTCACCTGCAAGGTTTAGAGACATAAGAATTGGAGTTAGAGGATGAAAGTGTGGAGTAAATTTCTTCAAGATATTCAAAAAGTAATCCCTAATAGTGTTGAATGTGAAGTAAAAATGATGCATTCAAAAAGTGCTTTAACGCGCTTTGCAAATTCTCAAATTCATCAAAATGTTGATGAGGAATCAGTTGAAGTATATTTAACTGTACATTCAAATGACAAGACTGCTACATTGTCTAAAAATTTAACTGCTATAAAAAATCCATCAGAATTTTACCAAGAGGCAATTAATGTGGTAGGAAATAGTCCAGTAGATGAAAATTGGGCAGGGCTAGCTGAAAAAAAATTAGAGTTTCAAGGCATTAAAGAGTTAAAACAGTCTACTCCAGAAGAAAGAGCTATCGCTGTCGAAGAGTTTATATCCCATGGAAAACAAATGAACTCTGCTGGTTATTGCTCAACAGAAACAAGTAACTATTTTATTTGGAATACCAATGAGTTGTCTTCAGCTGACTCATCTTCAAATGCTTTTATAGATGGAATTTTTAGAACAGAGACCTCTGCAGGCTCATCCCATAGAGGCGGAGTAAGTCTTGAAGAATTAGACATTTCAAGTGCTGGGTTGGAAGCCTCAAAATTAGCACAAGATAGTCAAAATCCTGTCAACATTGAACCGGGCAATTATGAAGTCATACTTGGACATGAAGCTGTAAGCACTATCCTAGTTTTTTTATCAGTTTATGGATTTAATGCTAAAAGCAAAATTGACGGTATGAGTCCTATTAAGTTAGGTGAACAACAATTTGACGAAAAGATAAACTTACTAGATACACCAGAAGATTCAAAATCTATAGGTTTTAAAATTGACGCATCCGGTGCTTTAAAGTCGAATATGAAAGTAGTTGAAAATGGTATACCTCAGAGTTACTTCCAGACAAGAAGAACATCAAAAGAATTAGGTATGGACAATACTCATCATGAACTATTTGGTTGGGGAGAAAATTTTGGAGGAATTGGGACAAACTTAGTTCTTCAGAATGGCAATACAGGTCTTGATTCAATGATTTCAAATGTTAAAAGAGGTATTTATATTAATGAGTTTTGGTACTGTAGAGTTTTAGACCCTATAACGCAAGTAGTTACTGGTTTAAATAGGAATGGTTCTTTTTTAATAGAAAATGGAAAAATTACAAAGCCTGTTGGAAGATTGAGATTTACACAAAGCTTTATTTCCTCTTTATCACCCGGTAATGTCTTGGCTATCGGTGATTATATAAGATACGCAGATTCAGAGTTTGGAGAAGGAATATTGCAAGTACCAAAATTACATTTAAAAGAATTTAACTTTACTGGTGGTGTGTCAGGTTAAATTGAGTTATTTCGATAGTAATAAACCTTTAATTATTCCCCATAGAGGTGGTGCAAATATTGTTCCTGAAAATACACTGCATGCTTTACAGACAGTTTCCAACGAAAAGTTTTCTCACTTTGAGACAGATTTAAGAATGTCAAAAGATGGTGAAGTATTCCTTCAACATGACGAAACATTTGACAGGACTACAAATACATCAGGATTAGTAGGAGACTTTCTTTGGAAAGATATATCTAAGATAAATGCAGGTTATAAATTTTATAGAAGTAGAGGACTAAGTGAAATGTCTACAAGATTTGTAACATTGTTAGAAGCACTAACAAAATTTCCAGACTTGAAATTTAATTTAGATTTAAAACAGTCAGGGATGGATAAAAAAGTGACCGATATAATATTTTCTTTAAAAGCCGAAAGTAGAGTTTTAGTATCTTCATTTAGCCCTAAAAGACTCGATAATTTTATAAAAGTAAGCAAAGGAAGAATTTTAACTTCAGGATCATTTAGAGAAAATCTAGTAGCTAGATTTCTTCCCTCACAAAAAAGAAATATAAAAGTAAATGCAATTCAAGCACCGTTTCGATGGAAAGGGGTTCAGGTACATTCTTCAAAGCTACTAAATTTTTGTAAATTAAATAATATTCCTCTTCATATTTGGACAGTTAACTCAATAGATGTATTTAAGAAATGTTTGGAAATTGGATGTGATGGGGTTATAACAGATGAGCCTATAATTCTAAGAGAGTACTTACGCAAGAAAAATTAAACTTTAGTATTTTTCTCAATAAAATTATTTGCTTCTTGAAAAATATTCATTTTTCTTTCAGAGTCTAAGTTTTCTAATAATTTGTATTGCATTGACAACCTAGGATTAGATTTATAAAATTCTTTATTTTTATCTACAAAACTCCAATAAAGTCCATCCATAATGTCACACCAGGAACCTCTCTTATAATTACTCATTTTTAAAATATAATTTGAGCTACATGTATAAGGCTTTGTAGACATTAGTCCTCCATCAGCAAAAGTAGCCATCCCAAAAACATTTGGTACCATAACCCAGTCTGATGAATCTATATACATTTCCATAAACCATTTGTAAATCTCTTTTGGGTGTACGCCGCTTAGATTCATAATATTACAAATAACCATAAGTCGAGGGATATGATGAATGTATCCATCTTTAATAGTTAATTTTATACAATCATCTAATGGGAGTATCCCGGTAGTTCCTGTGTACCAAGAAGTAGTAAGTTTTCTATTATTATTCCAAAAGTTTTGATTATATTGAAATTGTCCCTCTTCATGATAAATTCCACGTATAAATTCTCTCCATCCGATAATCTGCCTTATAAAGCCTTCAAGAGAATTAATAGGTATTGAAAATTTCATACCATACTCTAGAGCTTTATTTGTTACAAGCAATGGGGTAAGTAACCCTACATTGAGAGCTGGGCTAATAGCACTGTGAAATAAAAAATTTTGCTCAGATAGCAGACTATCTTCAAATGTACCAAAGAATTCAAATTTAAGTTTAAAAAAATTATTCAACTGTTCTTCCGCACTTTTTCTGGTGACTGGAAACCAAATATTTTCTAAAGTTCCAGGATGATTAGAAAAATTTTTGTTAATAATTTCTGATACAGAAATATGGTGTTTTGAAAGCTTAAAAACTATATTTTTTGGAATCTCGGTATTTTTCGGAATTTTTTTTCGGTTTTCTTCATCAAAGGACCATTTACCCCCAAAAGGTTTGTTGTTTTCTTCAACAAGAATGTTTAGTTTTTTTCTAGCATTTTGATAATAAGAGGACATTCGATATGTTTTTTTTCCTTTTGCCATAGGTACAAATTCTTCTCGGTCAAAAATAAACATCGGAGATTTATGAACTATAACTTCTATTTTATTTTTTGCTAATTGATTAAGAAGAGATGTTTCAAAATCTTTATCCTCGATTTCAAACATGTGTATAGTTTTAATATTTTTTTCTTTTAAAAAATTTGTTAAAAATTTTGGATAACTTAAATTATCATTTCTATCTTTAAGGTTAAAATAATTTACTTTAATCGAATTATTTTCTAGTTCGTCTTTATATTCACGCATGGATGTTAGAAATAGGTATAGTTTTAATTTATGGTGTTTAAAATATGTGCAAAGTCCATAATCTTCACTCATAAAAACTTCATTGCAACGTAATTCTTTTAGTATTGTCGGTGAAAATAGTTGGTTTCCGAGTATTATAAAAAATTTACTTTTCATGTTACAAAAACATAGTCTACCATTGTAGAGTAGAATGATTGGCTAATGAAACTTGGAGGTATAAGTGGATCTTAAAATTTTAGAAAAAGGGTTTATCCCAGAAAATATTTGTCAAAAACTACCTGATATTTTTTTAGACATTGAACAATTAGCAAGTGACCTACCTAAAGTTTTAGCCAATGAACAAATCGATGACTTTGTCCATAACTTAGAAGTAGAGAAAGACATATCTTCTCTGACTGAAAGCGAATTAGAGAGAGCTATGTTGCTCTATTCTTATATTGGCCATGCTTACATGTGGGGGAAAAAAGAAGTTGCAAATGTTATACCAATCCAACTTTCTAAAACCTGGTATGCAATTTCTCAAAAACTAGATAGGCCACCTATTCTTTCTTATGCCTCCTATGCTCTTAACAACTGGAAATTACTTGATACTACAAAACCTTTTGATTTAGAAAATATAGCAATTCTGCAAAACTTCTTAGGTGGAGTTGATGAAGATTGGTTTATTATGATCCACGTGGCAATAGAGCACGAAGCAAAAAATGTTTTGTCTTATTTAAAAAACTATTTTTTAGACGAAAGCTTTGATGATAACAATTTAGAACTTGCGTTAAATAGCATTAAAAAAATTAATTCAATTATGAATAGAATGCCAGAAAAATGTGATCCGTTTATTTACTACAACAGAGTTAGGCCATATATATTTGGGTGGAAAAATAATCCAGCTACTCCAAACGGTGTTGTTTATGATGGAGTAAAAGAATTTAATAATGAACCACAACAATTTAGAGGTGAAACAGGAGCACAAAGTTCAATAGTTCCTGTACTAGATGCCTTGCTTGGAGTTGTTCATTCTAATGACCCATTACGAGAATACTTAGATGAAATGAGACTCTATATGCCTAAGGAACATAGGGAAATATTAAATTATTTAGATGATTGGTCAGAATCAACTAGAAAAAACTTAACATTAGAGGGTAAAGCTAAAAATTTGGTTGCTGAAATTATAAAAGAAGTTCATATCTTTAGAGATAAGCACCTTGAGTATGCCAGAGTGTATATTTTTGAACAGTCTTTAACAAATAATTCAAACTCTAATATTGTCGGCACTGGTGGTACGCCTTTTATGAAATATCTTGATAAGCATTTACAAGAGACTGTATCTACAGATGGTTAAAAAACTAGGCATACCAAAAGAAGTTAAGAAAGATGAAGGTCGGGTAAGTTTAATCCCTAACCATGTTTCTCAATTTTTAGGTCTCGCAGATATTTATGTTGAAAGTAATGCTGGACTAGGTTCGGGATTTTCTGATGGAGATTATATAGAAGCTGGTGCCAAGATTGTTCCTAGTGCTGAAGACTTATACGATGTTTCGGACATCATTTGTAAGGTAAAAGAACCCCAGGAGCAAGAACATGCTTTACTAAAACCAAACCATGTTTTGTTTGGGTATCTTCATCTTGCATCAAACTTATCGTTAGTAAAAAAATTATTGGATAAAAAACTAACAGGTATCGCAATTGAGATGATTATGGAGGGTAAAGAATACCCTTTATTAATTCCAATGTCTAAGATTGCAGGGAATTTGGCAATTCAAAAAGGAATGCAGTTTTTAGAGTATTCTTCTGGTGGAAAAGGTGTTTTGCTTTCATCAATATCAGGTAAAAAAAATTCTAAAGTTACAGTTATTGGATGTGGAGAAGTTGGAAAAAGTTCTATTCATAAATCAATTCAACTAGGTGCAGAAGTTTCAGCAATAGATATTAATGAGAAAATTCTTCAAGATTTACAAGAAAAGTATGGGGACAATATCTCTACCTTTTTAAGTGGCACACCTGAAGCAGAGAATACAATTAGAACTTCTGATTTGGTTATTGGAGCTGTCCTAATTCCAGGTAGGAAACCTCCAATAGTTGTAACAGAAGAAGACATAAATCATATGGAAAAAGGTTCAGTAATTGTCGATGTTGCTATTGATCAAGGTGGTTGCGTAGAGAATGTTGCTGTAAATTCACATAGTGATCCTTTTGTAGTCAAAAATGGAGTTTTAGTTTCGGCAATTGCAAATTTACCAGGAGCTGTTCCAAGAACCTCTTCAATTGCGTTATCTTCAGTTTTGCAAAAATATATTGACTTTCTTCTTATTGAAGACTGGTTTGAAAACTTTAAAAATGATCCAAATTTAAAACCATCCTTACAGATTCATAACGGCCTTTTATTATCAGAAGAAGTTGCAGAAAGTTTGAGTTTGACTTTATCTAAATTAATTTAGGCTTCCATTTTTTTCTTGAGTTACTAAATTCTTCGATAGCTTTTTGATATTTAAGTGATATATCAATCTTGTCTAAGCCGTTCAATAGTCTATTTTGAGAAAAATCATCAAGTTCAAATTTAAATTTTATATCTTCACATTCCACATATTTGTTCTTAACTGATATAAAAATTTTCAGATTTGGATTCGAATCAATTTTATTAAATAAATTTTCAAGATTTTCTTGTGTGGTTTCAATCGGCAATAAACCGATGTTAATGGAGTTTAGTTTAAATATATCTGCAAATTTTGAAGAAATGATAGCCTCAAAGCCCCAGTCTTGCAGGCCCCATGGGGCATGCTCCCTAGAAGATCCGGTTCCAAAATTATCACCTGCAATTAGGACTTTAGCGTTTTGATATTTTTCATTATTTAATGGAAAATCTGGGTCTTTTTTCCAATC
>JBEROH010000013.1:0-12107 GCA_041234785.1 Candidatus Actinomarina sp.
GCCTTGTGATCCGGACATTAAATCGACACCAAATGAACTAAGAGTTCCTACAACTTCCATATCAGGGATAGCAGGTGGTGCTCCAGGAGCTGCACCTTGAGGCGCGAGCAGCTGTCCGACTGTTCCAATTACAGACTCAGCAGCAACATTACCTGCATAAACTATTATGTTTTCTTTATCACTTAAATTATTAATTGACTCTATAAGAGCATTGTGTACATCTGGTGTTGCAAGGTTTTCTCCCTCAATCAGTACACTTGTAGTCTCACCAAACCCACCACCAAATTCTTCAGTTAATAAATCTAGTGTTTGTACAACTGGATCATCCTCAGGAAGAAAATCTGTAAATTCAAAAATTGTCTCTAAGTTAGTAAAGCTAAAATAACCGTAACCTGAAATACCAATTAATAATGCTAGAGCAACTAATTTGAGCTTCTTTGGAATAATACCACTGGATGCAGCAATTTTATTAAGGACACTTTCACCTGAGGAAGACAATGCTTCATTATTAATAACAACTTTTTTTTCTTGAAATATCCATTTTCTTAATTTTCCATATGCGTATGGTAAAATTAAAAGCCAAAGCCTTCTAATTCTACCTGAGTCTAATAATGTTCTTATAGCTGGAACAAAAGTCATCACTAGAAAAAATGCAAAAAATATACCTGTTGAAACTAAAATTCCAAAATCTTTTAATTCTGGAAGCGGGGAAACAATATTTGTTAAGAATCCTACAATTGTTGCTAGGGTTGCAAGTGTAAGGGCGATACCAACAGACTTAAGTGTTGATGACGTAGAGCCAACTATAGAATTTCCTGAACCGATTTCTTCCCTGTATCTAGATGTAAAGTGTATTGCATAGTCAACACCAAGGCCGATTAATATAATAGGAGCAATCTGTGATACTTGGTTTGGAGCACCAATGATATCTAAATAACCAGGCCCTAGTATCGTACCTGCACCTTGCATCCAGCCAATAGAGAGAAGAATAGCTCCCAGACTTAGCAATAAGTCACTGAATGTTCTTCTTCCAGATTTAAGAATTCCAAAACCTTTTCTTGGTCTTATAAAAAATATATATGCAAGCACAACAAGAATAATTAAGAACGCTTTTAAAAATAATAAACCAATTTCAGCAAGAAAGTCGTCACCTTCGTTTCCTAGTAAAAGACCGAAGGAAAATCCAGAGACTTTAATATCTCCTATTGAAATTTCAGATAGTGCTTCAGAAAGAGCAACTTCCATACGTGGTTGTTCAATAAATGCCCCATCAGAACCACCAAATTCTTGGACTATTAATGAACTGTCAATAGTAACAATTGCTAATCCTGCAGAAGCTGTAGTCGCTTCTTCATTATAAGTTGAAGATAGAAGAGCAGCAGCAAACGCTTTGAACTCAGGGGGCATTTGGTCATTAGCTTGATTATAAAGCTGTTTAAACTGTTCATCTGACATAGAACTAACATTTAGAGTCGGATTAAATGCCTTTGCAAAATCAACGGGTGCAAAAAAGCCTTGTACCGCTCCCCCTTGATCTTTTACTAAATAAGGATATATTTCACTTTGTAGAACTACTTTATTAATTTCCTGCCAGGCTGTATAACCATCTACAGTAAGCACATCTTCACCACTAACAATAATTTGAAAAACAGATTGGGAACCAGAGGTTTGAAAATATTCACCAAGTTTTGATGAAGCTTGAATTTCAGGTGTATCCAATTCACCACCAAAGCTAGTGCTTAACTCTTCAGCTTGTCCTGCCATAAATCCAAAAAAACCAGTTAAAAGTAAAACAACAATAATTGTTATTACTGGTCTTTTTGTAGCAGATGAAGAAAAAAAACTTGTTAATAATTTCATAAGCAATAATTATAAAGACTACCCAAATTATTGATATTTATTAAATCGATTTTATCAAAGAACTGTAATCAAATTAGAATATTTTTTATGATTTACTCTTTAATTTTTACCCTGTTATTTAATGGCACTTTAGCTACAGGAAGTGTTGAAGAAAATCATAGAGAAGATATTACTCATGGCAATTTTCAAAGAGACATAACTTATAACAAAAATAAAATTGATAATTATGACGTAATTACTATTTCACAATCTGGAAGTCTTTTTTACAGTGTTACGAATGAAATTATTCAAAGTGTTAAAAATTTAAACTCAAATTTAACTTTTATCGGTAGAGCAAATATTGGACTTAGTTCAGTAAGTAATGAAATTGAAGGAGAAAAGCTTAAGTCAAACAATAACTATCTTTATAATATTTCGATTAAAACTATAGAATCTTCTGTCTCGAATCTTTTTTATAGTAATGAAGTTTCAAATATTATTAAAAATAATATGATTGTTGTATCTACTTTAACCTCAGAAAGATATGGAATTGAAATTGGCGACAAAATTATGCTTGTTGGAATTGATCTAAACCAAGTAGAAGTTGAAGTGGGTGCAATTATTAATGACTCTGAATTAGGTTGGTTTGAAGCTGTAGTCAACAAGGAAGTTGGATACAGTTTAGGAATTTTTAGAAATATACAAGCTGTAATTTGGGATAAAAATATAAATGAAAACTTTCTTATTGAGTTATATAAGAATATTAATTATCAAAAAATAAAACTTTCTTTTAGAGAAAATATACCTAATAAAAACTGGGTACTTCCAAATGCATTAGTAAAAGAAATATTTGGTGATTTTCAATTTTCTGAGCTTGATGGGACTTGGATAAGAATTGAAAAAAAATGGAGAAATGAAAATATTCAACAAAAAAGAATGCCGTTATTAGGTTTAACAGTGTGTCACAGGTTAATGTGGGAACCATTAGAGGGTGCTTTAAACCAAATCATTAAAGAAGGCTTGCAAAAATTTATATTCAAGGATGAATTTCAAACATCTGGTGGATGTTATGCGCCAAGAAGAATCAGTCGTTTTGATGCGGGTGGAAGCATTTCAAGACATGCTTGGGGTATTGCCATTGATATAAATACAAAATCAAGTTATCCACCAAGAATTGTAGAAATATTTAACGATTGGGGTTTTGCTTGGGGTGGAACTTGGACATCTCCAGATGAAATGCATTTTGAACTAAGAGATTTGTCAGCAAGTGTCTCAGAAGAAAGTAATTAATAATTGACCAAACTAGATTTACATGTATTTATAAAAAAGTAAAATTCTCAATAAATCGATTGTTTTTATAACCTCTCAGCTTCAGAAATTGTAAAATTACCTGTAGAATCAAAAATTAAAGATTTTATCTTGTCGAAAATTATATTTTCAAACTCGGAATGAGGAGTGTGAATTAAAATTAAATCATAATTAGAAAAATTATCTTCACTTGTTTCTTTAAAAATATCTTTTTTATTAACTGTTAGCATTTCTACATAAGGGTCAAAATAAGAAACAATTGCATTTTTTTCTAAAAATAATTCTATAATGTCTAAAGCTGGTGATTCTCTTGTGTCTCCTATATTTTTTTTGTAGGCTACACCTAAGATTAGAATTTTTGAATTTTTCAGAAGTATTTCATGTTTGTTCATTAATTCGCTTATTCTTGAAACAACATAAGTTGGCATTGAATTATTAATTTCTTGTGCGAGCTCGACAAAGCGAACTGGTTGACCTATTTGTCTTGTTTTAAAAGATAAATATTTTGGATCAATTGGTATGCAGTGTCCTCCGACACCTGGTCCTGGTCTAAATGATTGAAATCCGAAAGGTTTAGTTTTAGCAGCTTCTACAACTTCCCAAATATCTATATCGAGCATTTTTGATAAAATTGCAAGTTCATTTACCATAGCAATATTTACTTGTCTGTAAGTATTCTCAACAAGTTTTACCATTTCTGCTTCTCTAGTACCAGAAACTTCTACAACTTCATTAATAATAGATTTATAAAATTTTGATATTTTTTTTAAAGAATGTTCATTTATACCACTTACAATTTTAGGAGTATTTTTAAAAGTCCACTCTTTATTTCCTGGGTCTATTCGTTCAGGTGAATATCCAAGAAAAAAATCTTCACCTGCAATTAAATTAGAATTTTTTTCAAGAATCGGTTTAACAATTTCTAAAGTTGTTCCTGGATAAGTTGTAGATTCAAGAATAATTACCTGATTTTTCTTTAAATAATTTGCAATACTTAGGGTAGCTGCTTCAACATAACTTAAGTCTGGTTGATAGTCAGTCAATGGTGTCGGAACACTAATTACAATATATTCACACTCACCTATAATCTTTGGATCAAAAGTGAATGTTAAATCTTTTGTCAAAGCAGCTTCCAAAACATGATTTGATATATCTTCAACATGGGATATTGATTTTTTTAGATCCTCTATTAAGGATTCGTTTATATCATAACCAACAACGGATAAGTTACTATATGCAGCTTCAACAGCCAGAGGCAACCCTACATAACCAAGTCCAATTACTGAAAGATTATATTTAAATTTATCCATACTTAATTAAATAGAATTTCATAAATTCTATTCGAAGTTTCACCATCCCAATGTTTAATTTTTGCTTCCTTTGAAATTTTACTGTCTAAAACATGATTTATTGCATTAATTATATTTTCTTTATTTGTACCTATTACTTTATTAGTACCATCACTAACAGTTACAGGTCTCTCAGTTTCTTTTCTAAGAGTTAGACAGCTGATACCTAGATAGGTAGTTTCTTCTTGTATTCCTCCGGAATCAGTGAGAACTAATTTACTGCCATAAACTAAAGACATAAAATCTATATATGATAGTGGTTCTATTAATAAAATATTTTTATATTCAATGTTTTTTTCTTGAATATAACTTTTAAGCCTTGGATGAGCTGGAAGAATTATTTGATAAATATCAGTAAAATTTTCAACTGCTTCAAATATATTATTTAATATATCGTGTGAAAGATTTGAAGGCCTATGTAAAGTCATTACAAAATAAGGTTTAGTTATTTTTAATTTTTTTTTAACCTTAGATAAATTTTTAATAATTTTTAATTTATTTTCATGAAGAGTGTCAATCATTATATTTCCTACATTGTAAATTTTCTTTTTTGAAATTTTTTCTATTAATAAATTGTCTAATGCATCATCAGAAGGTATAAAAAGTAAATCACTAACTGCATCTACCATGATTCTATTGCGTTCTTCAGGCATAGTTAAATTATTAGATCTTAAGCCCGCTTCGACATGAAAGAGGAAAAGATTACAGTTTTTAGCTGCTATAGAAGCAGCAAGAGTAGAAGTTACATCGCCAAATACACCCACTTTGTTTATATTGTTATTGCTAAAAATAAAAGTTAGTTGATCAACTATAAATTGATATTGTAAACTTTGAGAATCTGATGGAGCATTCAAATTTATATCTGCTTCTCTCATATTTAAATCATCAAATATATTATTAGACATATTCTTATCGAAGTGTTGACCTGTATGAATAAACAAGACTTTTTTATTTTCTGATTCTAATTTTTTTAATAATGGTGCTGCTTTAACAAAATTCGGTCTTGTTCCAACAATTAAAGCAACGTCATAATATTTCATAACTACTTTATGATTTTAGTGATTAAATAGTTATTAATGTACAACTATCATTGAAATGGTGAAGAAAAAACTAGTTTTAAATGCTTGTGGAGTCAAGTCTCCTGGTGGTGTAAAGTTATTTGTTAAAGCATTTGAGCTACTAATAGAAGCTGAGACTGAGATTACAGTTCTGTATTCAGAAAATGAATTGAAAAGTGAACTTAAAAATCAGTCATTAGAAAACCAATATGTGACTTTTATAAAACTAACTAATAAGAGATTTCTTCATCCCTTCCTGAATTTAATAACTAATAAAAATCAAAGAAAATTAATTGAATCTAACGATGCAATTGTTCACTTTGGTAATTTTGGTTTTAAAACAAAAATTACATCTTTTGTTCTAATACAAAATATTCTTCCTTTTGTTTCAAAAGATTTGAAAAATATGATTCTTAAAATATTTATTTCGAGAAGTATCAAGTCATCTAACTATGTTGTAGTTCAGTTGAAGCATATGAGTGAATTAATTAGAAAAGAATTTACAAAAAAAATTATAGAGATTGGTGAAATTGAAAAAGTCATAGTTAATGCAAAGAATAAATCAAATAAAGTAGTTTTTTTTGGAAGCAAGGTTTCAAACAAAAAGTTTAATTTTATGGTGAAAGTATTAAGATCATCTTCAATAAGTAATGAATCTACTGTTATCAATCCTCAAAAATTCATAAAAGACTTTAATTGTGTTTATACTGAAACGCAGGACCAGACCTTAAAAGTGATGTCAGAAAATGAAATATATTTTCACGCAAGTGAACACGAAACTGTAGGTTTGCCATTATATGAAGCTCAGAATTTAGGATTAAAACTCATTATCCCTGATAGGCCCTATTCAAAATATTTCAAGGGCGACAATGTATTAATTTATAAATACAATGATATAGAAAGTGCCCTTGAAAAAATTGAACTAGCGAATAATTTAAAATTAAAAAATTCTTCTGCTCTTATTTATAACGAAAATTGGTTAAGAATCTTAAGTTATGTTTAATTTGCTAGAAACTGCCTTAGCTGAGTAATATTTATTAAATTTTTCAATATCAAACTTATCAATGTTTAAAAATATACTATTTAATTGTTCTTCAACATCAGCAATATTTGAATTTTTGTTTATCACAATAAGATTACTAAAAACATCTGCGATTTCTAAAACTGGATCATCTTGAATTTCTACAAAGTGTATAACAGGTTTTCCTGTTGATATATATTCAATAACTTTACTTGGGAGTTGTGCTGGGTTTAAATTCCCTATAGAGAGAAGGCAGTGTAAAGAATTTACCATCTTTTCTAAAGCTTCATTTCTAGTAACAATATCAAAAAATTTATTACATTTTAAATCAATTTTATTTTGTTTGATCATTTCTTTTGAATCTGGATTTGTATACCAGTGAAGTTCAAAATCTGTATTATTAAAAAATTTTAATACCTGCTGAGGAGAACGAACACCTTTAGTTAATACTCCGAAGTAACCAATCATAATTGGCTTAGTTTCGTAATTAAAAGAGATTGATTTATGGAATAATTCATGACTAAAAGAGCTGATAGGATTCCCGATTGTAACTTTTTTTTCTGGTATATTAAAAAATTTTTTATGTTCATTAGCAGCTTCTTTATGGGTAAAAACAACTTGATGAGCTTTTTTATAAAATTTGTTTTCAAAATAATAGTTCAAAGACTTATAGAGGTATCGATTGTTCTCAAAGGCGTTATTCTTTAAGCTAAAAGGATCTCCGATGTCCATAATCCATTTTTTATTTTTATCTCGGTTAATAATATATGCAGCAATATGAGAAGAAAATGGAAGACTTACAGATATAATTAAATCGTAATTTATATCAATTTTTTTTCGATTTTTCCATATAGAGTAAATCCAAAACATTGTGTAATCAGGCCATGCAAAAAATTTGTAAAAAATTCTATATATTTTTTTTAGTAATTTGAATAAATAATTTTTATAACTTGAATTTTGCACAAAATTTGATTGTGTTCTCAAGTTTTTTACAATTCCACTAGCTTTTCTATTGCCAATATATTTTATATTAGGATCTTCATTAGTTTGTAACGTTCCAGTTAAAACAGTAACGTCAAAACCTGATTCAATAAGCTCATCATATAATAATTTCCAGCGTGTAGTTCTAGGACTTTGGTGCGGAATATATTGATGGGTAACTATGAGTATATTTTTTGTATTAGTCATCAGACATTTTCATTGTTATTAGACCAAGATAAATTGCAAGATGAGAACTTAATTCTTCTGCTTGAAAGAAAAACATTAATAATATAGCGAGAAAACCAGCAAGTAAATAAGTGTTTTGAATTGAATAATTTTTTAACAACTTTTTAAAAGTATTTCTTAAAATATACAAAAACATTAACAAACTAATAATTCCACCAGAAAAATACAAATTTGCATATAGATTATTAAACGAAACAATCTGACCAGGATTTCTATAAATCAATTGACCATCTTTTGTTTGTTTTGAAAGTTCAGCAAACTCTATTGAGTATTGAATGTTTGAAAACCCAAGTCCATCTCCAAATATTTTAAAATTACTATTTTCAACATATTGATTCAATATCTCAATATTTTCAAATCCTCCAATCCCCCCAGAAGCAATAATAGAAATCCTACTGAACACACTTTGAAATACATTGCTTGAATTCTTGGCAATATCTTGCTCGTCATCATATATAGAACAATCGCATTTATCTGCTGATTCTGGTGGACACATTGAAGGGTCGAGTGCAGGAAATTTATAACCAAAATTATTACCAAACATAGACGTTATAAATATCAATAGAATTGGAACTACTAGTAAAAAATTAAATTTCTTATTTTTGTAAAAATCTATCAGTACTGCAATTAAAAAAACAATAATGACGCTTATAATTCCTGTAAGGCTTCTAGTTAAAACTAGCGATAAGATTGGAATTAATGAAATTATGTACCATATCTTTGACTTTCTAGCCAAATAGAAAATCAATGGAATGACTGGTGCTAACCATACTGCAAGAAAACTTGGTTCTCTAAATGTTCCATAATTTCTTAAAATAGAACACGCCCTTCTTATTGGCTGGGACCAACCACCAGAACCAGCTCTTGTACGTGAAAAATCAGTCCAATCAAATATATAAGAAAAATAAGAATACAAAGATAAAAGAGATACGAAGACACCAATGTACGCAATAAGTTTTATAACATAATCAATATTTTTTATCCTTACAAAATTAACAGTTAAAGAAATTATTGCGTAAAAACTTAAAATTTTTAGCAACCTTAGTCCGATATATTCAATAAGAGATGTCGTAGCATACTCTGGCATGTTCAAATCAAAGGTTATTGCTCTAATTATTGTGACAAAAATTAAGTAATACAGAAAATATTTAATGAAAGTTATATCAAATATATATTCAATTTTTTTTGTAAGTTTTAGACAGATAAATATTAAAACATAAGAAAGTATTCCAATCCAAGACAATGGAATACTTGCAATTGAAAAAGCGTCTAACCCCTCTAGAAAAAAAGCAAATGAAAAAATTAATACTGGTAGATTTAGTTTTTCTAATTTCATATAAATCTTTTATACCCCTCTGAAAACTCTACTTTGATTCCATTTTTTTCTTCTCCCCATGATGCATATTCGTCAAGTTCAACATCGTTAGAAAAATCTTGAATAGAAATTACGCCATCAGACAGTGAAACTTTTCGGTATATTTTTTTTTCATTGAAATATGCATACCCAATAAAATTGAATTTATCGAATTTTAAAACTTTTCCACTACTTACATTATTTAATTTAAAACAATCAAATGCAGTTTCTTTTGGAAATTCCAAATTTACAATTGGTCCCCAATGATATTTAAGTGACCTAAATTTATTTCTTTTATTTATATCATCAGTGTATGTACCTGTTCCAGGATCTCTCGCAATCCATTTACCACTAGAAAAGCATTCAATAGATAGCTGGTCATAATGAGCATGGCCACCTACTCCATTTTGACCAATATCACCACATCTTATTGAAAAATAATCATTAGAATTTCTCCAAATAAACAGTCCAAAGTTTGGAAAAGAATAATGTTTGTAATCATCCTGAAATGCTTTAATTTTTTTATGGCTAACACTCTTTAAATTACTAAAGTCAATATTTTCTGATCGATCTATATTTTCAACTAAATGATTATAATTTTTGCTCTCAGGAATTAATTCTTCAATTAATTTATTTAACCATTCTAAATTTAAAGGTTTTTGTTCATCGTATAAAAAATATAACAATCTTCCAGAATCATTGTCACCAATTTGAGATAGCTCACCTTTATTTGTGAGTAATTTTAGAAAATGATTGTTAACAGTTAACAATTTTAGAATTTTGTTGTTTAGGTCATTTTCAATTTTTAAATTTTGAAGAGATAAATATATTATTAATAAAGCCTCTAACATTAATGCAGTGTAGTGCGTTGATGCTTCAAAATTTGTAAAATCACTATTAAACTGCAAATCAATCTCTTTTGAAATCTCATTGATGGTTGATGTGTAGTCAAGATCTTTATTTTTATATTCATAATTGGCAATAAAAAATAGAACTGCTGCCAACTCAACAAAATAATGATTTCCGACAACATTTCCATTCTTTTCGTAATTTTGTTTAACATATTCAAAATCTCTTGAAATAGAAGAATCCAATTTTGGATATAAAAAAGACTTTTTAATGTAAGGAATTTCAGAACAAATATTTTTAACGAGTATCAAACTAATCAATCGAATAGCAACATCCATAGGGCTATTAAAAATAATTTTATTATCTTCATTAGAGATAATTTCGTCTAAATAATTCAGATTTAACTCAGGAGTTTTTTCTACATCTTTATAAACATGCAGGAGAACTTTTTGTAAAAATTGTAAACGCCCAATTTCATATGGGACCTTAACATCTGCCTTATTAAAAAAAGCTGGTTTTTTCACATTATTACCAAATTTGAAATTATTAAAAAAATCTATATTGAATCTAATGTCAACTTTTTTTCCAAACACTTGCGTTTGTTTTAGATTAAAATCTCTAAATGTATTTAATAATTCTTCTATTTTTAAATTTTTAGATACTACAGAAACTAAATCAGAAAAATAATTTGGATGAGAATATATATAAGTTTCATCTGATTTTATATAATTGTTCTTGTTTGGCTTAAACCAGAATAAAAAATTATAAATCAAGAGTTTCATAAATTTAAAAATCCTTTTCTTTTTTAATTTGGTTATTTATTAAAAAAGAAGTAAATAATGAGAATAATATCTGTGATCCTAAAATTCCAAATTCTATGGAAAAATAATTGTAAGTATCATTTATGTAATATAGCAAATATGACGAAGATGCAGCAGCTGCTATTACTTTAAAGAGACTAACTTCATAGTGCATTGCTCGAGCAAAGATTATATTTATCCTAGACCAGAGCATGAAAGGTAAAGAGAATATAACTACACTAAATATCGAAGCGAGATTTTCAAATTCTGTTCCTAGGACATTTATAAAAATATTGTTAGCAATATCTTCTAACAAAATATAGGCAGTTGGGATTAGAAGTGAAATCAAAATTACTATTCTCAACTTACTCCTAATACTTCTAATCTCATTTTTATTGTTTAATTTTGAAATCTCTGGAAAAACTATGTCCAGGCTTGCTCCAACTAATTGATATAGTCCTTCAAGTATTCGTTTTGACCAAGCTAATACTCCAAGGATAGGTCCAGAATAAAAAACTCCAAGAATAACTATGTCTAGTTCTGACAAAAGTGCTGCAGCAAAGGTTGTTAATACCATTTTCCTTCCGGAACTTGTTAGGTCTTGAGTTGAATAATTATTATCTGTAGAAGAACTTTCAGCAGGTAATGAGTTGTGAGCAACAAAATAAAAAATCATCAATATTAATGTTTGAAAAACTATTATCCAAAATATCGAGTATTGGAAATAAATTATAAGCCACCCACCTATACCATATAAAATTGTTCTAATAATTATTTGCTTAGAACTAATAATAAAATCTCCTTTTGACTGATGATAAGCAAGTGCAACATGAAGCATTTCGTTAAATACAAAACCAATTAAAAAGATAAATACATAGGTACTATTTCTACCAAATAAAGCCGATAAAGGTACTACAAGAAAACATGCAAGTATTGTGTTTCTAATTATTGTTTTATAGGTTGTATAAAAAAGATTTTTATCAAAGTTTTCAATATTAGCACTTGTTCTCGTTACCACTAAAGCTAGAGATATGACTGTTACAGTACCCAATAAAACAGACAGGCTCTTTGCAGAGGCATATTCACCGTATATTTCTGCTCCATATTCTCTGGAAATAATGGTTATAAGAAAAAAATTAACAATCAATAGAATGATTTGCATTAACGAAATATACAACGTATTTTTCTTCCAAGTTGCAAACATTACTTAGTTATCCTTGATAGATGCCAGCTGGATAAATTATAAATATACCAAATTTTTTGTATATCTCCACCTTTAAGTGTCCTACTTAGAGCATTTGG
>JBEROH010000032.1:0-9662 GCA_041234785.1 Candidatus Actinomarina sp.
AATGAGTGAATTATTAAATAAAGTAGCTGAATTATTAAAAGCTCCTGCTTCACTTGTTCAACGATCAGCTGAAGCACGTGCGGCAGTATCAGGTAAATCAGTCGACGATGTGTTAAATTCATGGGCTGGTGGAGAGAGTGTTTCTTCTAATACTCCAGCAAAAGAAGCAACACCTGTAGAAGAGGTTGTTGAAGTGACACCTGTAGAAGAGGTTGCGGAAGAGGTTGTTGAAGTGACACCTGTAGAAGAGGTTGTTGAAGAAGTTAAAGTAAAAACTCCACAATCAGTCTCTAAGATTTCAAAAAAAATAACAAAAACTTTTTCTTTAGCAAACAAAACCATGGGGATTAAAACAAATTCTGAAAATACACTTCCAACTTGGCTAAATGTTAGTTTTTTAATTATTCCAGTATTTATTTTAATTGGATTAATAAGTTCATCTAATACTCAAGAATGCGGAGAACGTGGACTACTTGATATTGATAGGAAATCACAACAAGCAGTCAACTGTGATGGTTCACCATTTGAAGGTAGAGGTGTAGCGGCAACAAATACAATTAACTATATTGCACTCGGTCAGGAAATATATTCTGGGGCTGCAGCATGTGCTGGATGCCATGGTGGAGGAGGTGGAGGAGGTGTTGGCCCCGCCTTTTTAGGTGGAGCTTTATATACTACCTTCCCTTCGTGTTCCGATCATGCTAAATGGATACAACTTGGTTCAGCAGGATGGCAAGCAGAAATTGGTCCAACATATGGTGCTGAAGAAACAGTTTCAATCGGAGGCATGCCAGGTTTTCAGGGAAAGTTAACAGAGGACGAACTTTATGCAGTAGTTGTTTTTGAAAGAGTAGTTTTTGGTGGGGGTAATACTGATGAGGTTCTTCAAGACTGTGGTTTAATTGAAGATGAGGAAGTTGTTGAAGAAGCAACCGGTATAAATCCTTAATGAAGAAATTCTCTTTTTTATATATTTTTGTTTTTCTTGACGGACTTTCAGTAGCATCGGGGTCATTGTTTGGCTTTTTCTTCCCAAAAACTTTATCAGATATATTTGGAGCAAACTTTCAAAATACAGATTTAATTTGGTTTAAGTTTGTATTACTACCTGGTTTCGCAATAAATGTTCTCCTTATGTATTTTGCTATCACTAGAAATAGATCTGGAATATTGCTTTCAAATTTATTACGAGTAGTAACAACTATTGGATTTTTTATAATGTGGAGAGATGCTGCAGTAATTAGGTCGTTATTAAACTTAATGATTATTCACCATATTGTTGTCGTTATTACTACATTTACTCTTTTCTTTAAAAAAGAGACTGCCTCAGAACCTTCAGAGTTTGAAGATATTTAATTTCTTTTAAAAACTAGCTTGTTTGTTTCTAAAAGTTAATTAATATTTTTCTATGCTTCCAGTTATTTATATTCATTTAGCCCTAATTTTTATTAGTGCAATTCTTTTTTACGTAATTCTTTAATTATGGCCAATAAAAAAAGGCCAAAGAGAGTACTGGGATGGAAAGAACATGCTTCTCTACCTGATCTTAAGGTAAAAGGAGTTATTGCAAAAATTGATACAGGTGCAAGTCTTGCATCCATCGATGCTGATGACATTAAAATAACTTCTAAAAATAAAGTCAAGTTCGTTACTTTTAAAATTATGAAAAGAAATAATACAGTTAAAACTGCAACTGCACCGTTAGCTGGATACAAAAAAATTAAGAGTTCTAATGGTGACGTTGAAAAAAGACCATATATTAAAACCACCTTAGAAATGGATGGAATTACAAAAAAGATTGATTTAACACTTACCGATCGTGGACCTATGGAATATACAATGCTTATTGGTAGAAAAGCTTTAGGAAGAAGATGGTTGGTTAATCCATCAACAAGTTTTATGAGTAAAGTATCTAAAGAAGAAAAATCATGAAATTAGGTATTCTCTCTCAAGATATTCGTCTTTATTCAACAAAAAGGCTTTTTGAAACTGCAAAAAATAGAGGCCATGATACTGAAGTTATTAGCTATTTAAGATGTTACATGAATATTGCAAAAGCTAACCCAAGAATCTTTTTTCAAGGCAGAGAAATTAATTTTGATGTGGTTATTCCTCGCATAGCTGCAACATGGACATTTTATGGAGCTGCAGTAGTAAGACAATTTGAACTTATGGGAGCACTCTCTGCGAATTCTTCTGCTTCAATTAGTCGCTCAAGAGACAAACTAAGAGCACTACAGCTAATTGGAAATAGTGGTGTTGAAATGCCTATTACAGGTTATGTTCATCTCTCAAGAGACATCGAAGCAGTTTTAAAAACTGTTGGGGAACCGCCTTTTGTTATTAAGTTACTTGAAGGGACTCAGGGAAGAGGTGTTGTCCTAACTGAGACGATGGATGCAGCAATTAGTGCAATTGAGACCATGAAAAAAATTGATGCGAACATTTTAATTCAAGAGTTCATCAGTGAAGCAAACGGTCAAGATGTACGCGCTATTGTCGTTGGAGATAAAGTTGTAGCCTCAATGAAGCGAATAGCTCGACCTGGTGAATTTAGATCTAATGTACACCTTGGTGGAAAAGTAGAAGGGTACCAACTTACTCCTGAAGAAGAACTAAGTGCTATAAAAGCAGCAAAAGTTTTAGGTTTATCAGTTGCGGGTGTTGATCTAATCCAATCCAATAGAGGTTCTTTAATTTTAGAAGTAAACTCCTCTCCAGGATTAGAGGGTATTGAAAAAGCAAGCGAAGTTAATGTCGCAGAAAAAATAATAGAGTACTTAGAAGATAGATATAAAAATAGAGATAAATCAAAACCCATTGACATTTAAAATAATAATTTTTTTATAATCTTTCTTTTTGAAAAAATTCCCTCTTCTATAACTTCATTATTTTTCAGTAGTACTGGAATTCTAATTAAATATTCTGTGTGTTCATTTTGAACATCTACTTTTTTAATCTTATAAAATGTTTTTAAAAAGCTTATTTTTGCTTCTGCTTTTTTACACAATTCACAATTTTCAGAAGTAACAAAAATTAACTCAGACATGTATTATGAACCTATGAGGCCTTGGACGCTAGTCTTTATAATTTTACTATTTTTGATAATATTTATATCTGGTTCAATAACGCTTACAAACATCAAACTTTAATACTTATTTTTGAGCTATCTTTACAGTTGAGTAATTTTTGAGCATTACCGTTGCTTAAAAATAAAGAAATCATTCCCCATGAATCTACAACTACCCCAATTCCTCCAATTTTTTCATTTTTATAGGTTTCGCACCATTTAGCTTTAAGCTCTTGTCCGTCAACTTGTAGTGACAACAAATCACCAATTTTTAGTTTCTTATCGTTTAGCTCTTCAGGTGAGATATTTGTTTGACAGTTTCCAAAATGGTCTACAAATAAAATTTCCCCTTTTATCTCCTTTTCGTTTATATCCGTTAAAGGAATCAAGTATTGATTCAACTCATCTAAATTAAGCTCTGGACCAAACTCCTCTAGCGGCAACTGTCCTGACGCATAGGCAGCAGCAAAAGGTGAGAAAATATCTCGAGCATGGAATGTGTTTCCTTCATGTGGAATTATCCAATTTTGATTTTCCAATAAATAAGCTTTTTGTGCACCTCCAACTGTTGCACATGCTAAATTAAGTAGTCCGTTGTCAGGACCAATCATTACTCCCCAGTCAGTTGTAATAGCAATAGGTTTTCGATCAGTACCGACTCCTGGATCTACTACTGCCAAAAGAACTCCTTGTGGTACATATTGAATTGCTCTCATAAGCAGTAAACTTCCATACTTAATATTTTGTGGAGGTATTCCATGCGAAATATCGTTAACTCTAAGTTCGGGGTCTATTCTACTTATCACACCCTTAACTACACCTACAGAACCATCATCTAGTCCAAAATCTGATGCAAAAGAAATTATTTTTTTCATATTTTTAATTATAGATAGTTAAGCATTATTAAATTTTTTTAGTAAATAAGAAAGGTAGTATTTACATATTGTAGAATTATAAAAAAAGGTGCTCTATCAAAAAGTTTTTTTACATATTATTAGTTGTTGTAACAGTTGGTTACTTTGGAATTGGATATTATGTCTATGATGTTTCCGCTAGTGTTCCGTGTAAAGTCTGGGAGGGTGAAGCATTAAACAATCCTTCAAGTTTTACAATTCCCGAAGGCTATGATTTAGACCCAAGTTCATATTTTATCTCTCAATATGAAACTGTAAGTATTAAATCGACAAACGATGTAGTGCTCAGCGGCTGGTGGATGGAAAACCAACCTGGTGGTAAAACAATTTTAGTTATTCATGGATTGACGAGTAGTAAATACTCTTCTGGTATACTTCTCTCTTCTGGTATGTTGTATCGAAATGGTTTTAACATCCTAGCTATTGATTTAAGAGATCATGGAAACAGTACGTGTGAGGATGGATACTACTCTGCTGGACAAAAAGAATCTGATGATTCAACTGCAGCTATAAATTGGCTCATCAATGAAAAAGGTATCAATGCAGACAAAATTGGATTATACGGACAATCTCTAGGTGCATTAACTGCTCTCCAGACAGCAGGAAAAACTCAAGATTTTGCAGCAATAGCTGTTATTGATCCTCCTGTAGATTTTGAAACACTTGTCAGAGAAGAAATGGTATATCAAGGTTTTCCACCATTTCTGTTTGAACCAACTAATCACTATGCAATAATTTTTGAAGGAGTAAACATTACTAAAATCACTCCAAAAACAGCTTTGGAATCTGGAGATAAGCAACCAATTTTAGTTTTTAACGGGCTAAAAGATTCGAGAGTTCAGCCTCATCATACAGACGATTTAGTAAAAATTGCTGAAGATAATAAAATTGACATTACTGTGTATCGCTATGAAGACATGGAACATGTACAAAGTATTTGGTTTTATACTGAGGAAATAGAAAAAGCATTAACTGAATTTTTTCACACCAACTTAGTTTCTTCATAAATCTTTTTTAATTCTAAAGAAGTTTTTTCCCAACTAAATTGTTTAGCTGACTTAATGGAACCGTGGCTAACTTTCTTAAAAAATGTTGCATTATTTAAAGTCTTTGAAACAAAAGTATATAAGTTCTTATCATTGAAATCTTTTACAACAAAACCATTGACATTGTTTTCTATTAGCTCTTTTACAGCTCCTTGATTTGTACTCACTACAGGGACGCCCATTGAATTAGACTCAATGACAACTAATCCAAAAGTTTCAAACTCACTAGAGTGAATTAACAGTTTTGATTTATTTAATAAATTAGCAATTTTTTTTTGATCAAGACTTCCAAAAAATTTAACACTTTTTTGAATACCCAACTGATTAATTTTAGACTTCATTAGAGATAGATATTGTTTACCTTTAGCTCCACTTGGACCACCAATAAAAATTAATTCCAAATCTGAGACAGAAATAGATAATGTTTTAAAAAAATCAAGTATTTTTAATTGTCCTTTCTGCTCTTGTATTCGACCTATTGAAAGAATGTATTTTTTTCTATTTTTGATTTCTTTGTATTTAAAAATTTTATTGTTGACTCCAGGAGTAATAATTTTAATTTTTGATTGAGGAGTATGATACTTTTTAATAAGGGTTCGTTTTTCAAAGTTACTAGAAGCAGTAATGAATTTTGCAGCTGTCAATATTTCTTGCTCAGACCTTATTCGACTATCGCTATTTTGAAGAAATGATCCATAACTATGAGCAGTATAAATATAAGGAGTGCCAAATTCTTTATTAATTGTTTTAGCAACTGTCCCAGATAACCAATAATGTGCATGTATTACGTCAACATCATGTAACCTTGAATCATCTTTTAATAATTTTGAAAACTTCTTTATTGATAACTCTTTTTTTTTGAATGAATCAGTTTTGTTGAAAAGATTGTATGAAATAAAATTTATATTATTACTCATAAAAGACTTATCTGATTCACCTGTAACAACTGTCACTTTATCTGTCTTAGAAATAGTTCGAGCAAGCTCTTGAATATATATATTAAGTCCACCTGAGTCATTCTCACCAATATTGCTAAATGGAGAAGTGTGAAAACTAATATGTAAAATATGCATTAGATAATCTCAACGTCATACAATTGGTGCGAAGTGCCTCCAAAGTCATATTTGTATCTTTCTGTTCCTTTTAAAAAATCAAAATAAAATATTTGTTTGGTTATTAAATGCTGAATTATCAAGTCGACAAGTACTATGCCTGGATTTAATTTATCAAATTTTGGATTTTTACTTGAGTTGTAAAGATAACAACCTTGTTGAGATTCATAGACAAACGCTGAAGATAACACTCCTATAGAAGAATTTAATGTATAGAGTTTCCAACCTTTTAGAGATAATAATTGTGCAAAGTAATTTTCCATCTCTTGATTCATAAAATCACCCTTTTCACCTTGAGAAAGTTTGTGTTGGTCAATAAATATCTTAAAGCTTTCAACCGAACTGGACTCAACTAATGTTCCGTCTAAATTTTCATCCTGGAATATTCTTTTTTTTCTACGAAGTTCGTGTCTCTTTTTTTTAGATAGATTATTTACATAATCATCATAATTATCAGGAAGCAATAAAAATACGCCTACATCACTTTTTGTAACTTTAAAAGACTGATAATTGAGTAGTTTTTCGATTTCAACAACCTGAAAGTAACTCAATGAATCGAATTGTAATTTAGATATATTAAATTTTTCTACATCTTTGTTGCTTATAAATGGAGTGGGTCTGTAGTCGATAAGATTTCTATCCCCAAGTTGTGTGACTACCCCACCGTTTAATTCTAAATGATCATTTATTACGACAGAGTTGCTTGAAATATTTTGCGTAAATAAATTTAAAAATTCAGATTGGACAAATGGTGACGAGTTAACATGTTCTTTCACAAATCCTAGAATAAACCATTTACAACATTTAGCGCGTCAACAAAATAAAGTGATGCCATGAAGGCAAATAAGAAGTCAAAGATGTAAATCTGACTAGAGAGCTTAGATGTTAACTCATATTCAAACCGAACTTTTATAATGATAAAGTTTAAAAACGTAGTCGTCAAAGCAATGGTGAGTGCCCCAAGTAAAACATCAAGAAACTGGTAATCGTAAAAACTACTAATTCCAGAAAATACAACTACTACAACAAAAAAATTAAAGAAAAATTGAAAATTGCTAAATTGAACATTGAAATATGTTGCTAAAGTTTTTAAAAATAGAAGTAAGAGAAACATATAAGAAACATATAAAATATTATTTTGAAATAACTCATCGATAACATAGCTGTTGACAAAAAAGGAAAATGCTAAAACGAATAAGATGTTTCCTGTTTTAAAAATATTTAATTCTTGTTGAAATAAAAAATATATCAATGCAACGAGCATCACCAAAAGGAAGAGTTGAATTGTATTGATAGAAGAGATCATACTTTTAACTGCTATTGGAGAGAAGGACAGTAGCAAAATATTTAAAATGATAAAATATTTTTCAGAAGAGATATCAAATTGTCCAATTAACATCTCGGTCAACCAGATCAGAGTTAAGCCTACAAAACACGCTGTGATCAGCGCCTTACTAGAAAGCAAGACTCCTGCAAATATTGCAAAAGACAATATATATTGAAAGTAACGTAATTGAACTAGAAACATCCTCGCGAAAATTTTACTTGCATAAGCTTGATATTTAAAGTACTTTATTATATAGTTATACAACACCATATTTAGTGTAGATTTATAATCAACAAACAATATTTAGTTATTAAAATGAGAAAAAGTGGCAAACAAGTCAGGGCTTAAAATAGGCAGAAAATATTCATCACCAGGCAACCCATATAACAATATTCAATGGGAAAAAAGAAATTCCAAAATTACTAACCCTGACGGCTCTGTGGTGTTTGAAATGAATAATATTGAAATCCCTGCTGGATGGTCTCAAGTAGCAACTGACATTATGGTATCAAAATATTTTCGTAAAGCAGGTGTCCCCCAATATGATGCTGATGGTAACGAAGTTAAGGATGAAAATGGAGATCTTGTTTTAGGTCCTGAAACATCTTCGCGACAAGTTTTCGATCGACTCGCTGAAACATGGAGATACTGGGGAGAGAAAACAGGTTACTTTGCATCTAGTGACGACGCACAAGCATTTGAAGATGAACTTAAATATATGCTTGCAACTCAAATGGCAGCTCCAAATAGCCCCCAATGGTTTAACACCGGCTTGAATTATAAATACGATCTTACTGGTCCTTCACAAGGCTTCTGGTATGTTGATCCACAGACTGGAAAATTAACTGAGGGAGAGGACTCTTATTCGCGTCCGCAACCTCATGCTTGTTTTATCCAATCCATAGATGATGATTTGGTTAATGAAGGTGGCATCATGGACTTATGGGTGAAAGAGGCACGCTTATTTAAATTTGGATCTGGTACTGGTACCAACTTTTCAAACTTACGTGGTGCAGGAGAAAAACTTTCTGGTGGCGGAGTCTCTTCAGGTGTCATGTCATTTCTAAAAATTGGCGATAGAGCTGCTGGTGCAATTAAATCTGGCGGAACAACTAGAAGAGCTGCAAAGATGGTTATATTAGATTTAGACCATCCAGATATTGAAGAGTTCATAGAGTGGAAAGCAATTGAAGAAGATAAAGCAAGAGCATTAATTGCTGCTGGCTATCCTGCTGATTTTAATGGTGAAGCATATGCCACTGTTTCAGGACAGAATTCTAATAACTCCGTAAGAGTTCCGACTGCATTTCTAAAAGCTGTCGAAGAAGATGGTAATTGGGAGCTTACTGCAAGAACGGATGGATCTGTTATTAGAACTGTTAAAGCAAGAGATTTATGGAATAAAATTGCTGATGCTGCATGGAGATGTGCAGATCCTGGTGTTCAATATGATACAACTATAAACGAATGGCATACCTCACCAGAGGGTGGAAGAATCAGAGCATCTAATCCATGTTCAGAATATTTATTCTTAGATAATACAGCTTGTAACTTAGCAAGTTTGAACTTAGTTAAATTCTACGACGATGAAAAACAAGAGTTCGATGTTGTCTCGTACAAACATGCATTGAGAATTTGGACAATAGTTCTTGAGATTTCTGTTGAGATGGCACAGTTCCCATCAAAAGAAATCGCGCAGGGATCTTACGACTATAGAACTCTTGGTCTAGGTTATGCAAATTTGGGTTCATTGCTCATGAGAAAAGGAATTGCTTATGATTCCAAACTAGGAAGAGCGATTGCTGGAGCACTAACAGCTATCTTGACTGGTGAGGCTTATAAAGCATCTGCTGAAATGGCAGGTATTGTTGGTACCTTCCCTAAATATAAAGAGAATGCTGACAACATGCTCAGAGTTATGAACAATCACAGAAAAGCAGCATATGATTCAAATGATTATGAAGGCCTGAGCCATGACTTAATTGCAATTGATCAAGACTTATGTCCTGCTGAATTACTAGAAGCAGCTCAACTATCTTGGGATGAAGCAATTGAACTTGGAACTAAAAATGGATATAGAAATGCACAAGCTACTGTACTTGCTCCAACTGGGACCATTGGTCTTCTCATGGATTGTGATACAACAGGTGTTGAGCCTGACTTTGCTTTGATGAAGTTCAAAAAACTTGCTGG
>JBEROH010000016.1:0-6853 GCA_041234785.1 Candidatus Actinomarina sp.
TCCATCTCGCAACAAATGGAAGCAATATTATTTGAAGAATTACCTTATTTGGTACTATTTAATGTACCTACACTTGAGGTATACAGAGGTAATGTTGAATTCCCATTCACTGATGTATTAGACGGTTTAACTGGAACTGGTGGAGGTTATCCTTCATTAGTTAGAGTTAATAACTAATATAATTTAACGATAATTGGCGGACGTGAAAGTCCGCCAATTTCGTTTACAATAAAAATGTTTACAATAAAAATGTTAACAATATAAAAGAGAGTTATGGCTGAATATATTTTTAGAAGAACCTATCAAGTTATTATTGTTTTTTTTATATTTTTAATTTCTTCATATCTTTTATTTAATGCAATTCCAGGAAATGCTTTTTCTAATCTCCTATTAAACCCAACCTTGCCACCGGATGCTTATGAACAAGTCTTAGCTACATATGGTCTAGATAAACCTCTATTTGAACGTTTACAGCTATACATTATCAACTTTTTTAAAGGTGATTTTGGTTACTCTTACAAATATTTTCCAAAAACTCCAATTGAATTAATTGCTGAAAGACTTCCAAGAACATTGATGCTTTTTTCAATTGTTAATATAGTTGCATTTTATACAGGATTTCTTATCGGGAAAATATTAGCCTGGAGAAGAGGTTCTAAATCTGAAACTTGGATAACAATTACTTCTGTTTTTTCATATACAGTTTTTTATCCTTGGTTTGCGTTGATGATGCTATGGATATTTGGTTACAAATTAGGCTGGCTTCCTATTGGAAAGTTTCTTTACCCAGAAAAATGGTACGATGCTCCATTTGATAGTGACATTATTTTTAGTTTAATGATTAAGTTTTCAATTATAATTTCTCTTGTACAGTTTCTTGTATATGTTGCTACTAGAGGAATAGAATCTTTAACTACAAGAAAATATATTAGATCTTTAGGTTTGTTATTAATTTTCATTGGTAGTTACTTTTTTTGGAACACTGGAGACGTTCTTGTAAAAAAACCATACGCTGCTGATATTGCTTACCATATGATACTACCTGTTATGGTTGTCACAATTGTTGCCTTTGCAGGCACAGCACTATTAACTAGAACAACTATGATGGAAGTTTTAAAAGAAGACTATATTCTTACAGCTAGAGCAAAGGGTATTAGCCAAAAAAGAATACGAGATAGACATGCAGCTAGAACAGCTCTTTTGCCTGTTGTTACTTCATTTATTTTTACAATTGTGACTATAATCGATGGATCGGTTTTGACTGAACAAATATTTTCTTGGCCAGGTATGGGCCAACTTCTTTTACAAAGTGTCCTTGAAGAAGACATTCCGGTCGCTATGGCCACATTCTCATTTGTTGGTATATTTGCTTTGATTGCTCATTTTATTGCAGATATTTCTTATTCTTACCTAGATCCTAGAATAAGGATAAAATCTCAAGGTTAGTATGGAAAATTTTAACGAAAAAGACTTACAAAAACAGCTTAGAAAAGAAGCTTTTAAAAGAAATTGGAAACTATTCAACCAAAGTAAATTAGGAATGGTTGGTTTTTCTATAGTATGTTTTTTCTTTTTTTTAGCAATCTTACAGCCTCTTTTGTTTCTAACCGGAATATGGAACCCAGCAATATACGATCCTGTAGTTGGATACGAACCCATCAAGGAGACTCTTTTAGTCGTTGAGTGTCCTAAGGATTATCCTAACGATAGATATGAAAATTTAAAAGATTGCCCTGGTGATGGTGAGATAAGCGTTAAGAGACTTTATTTAGCCCCAAATGTAAAAGTTGGAGATTACTATGAAGCTTTTATTCAACCAGCTCCACCATCTTCGAGACATATTTTAGGAACGGATTCTCTTGGTAGAGATGTATTTTCTCAAATAATGGAAGGGAGTCAAGTTGCATTTGTGTTAGGACTTTTAAGTGCAACTTTAGGCGTTGGAATATCAACAATACTAGGAACAATTGCAGCATTTTTTGGTGGAAAAGTTGATGCATATTTGATGAGACAGTCAGACTTAATTTTAATGCTTCCTAGCCTTCCTTTATTATTTATTATTTCTGCATTTGCTGAACTTAAAGTTTGGCATTTAGCCATAGTTCTTGGAGTTCTTGGCGGCCTTGGGGGATCAGTTATCACTATTAAATCACAAGCTTTGCAAGTAAAGGTCAAACCTTTTGTTGATTCAGCCAGAATTACTGGAGGTTCTCAATTAAAAATTATGTTCTCACATGTATTACCAAATGTTGCTCCTATTGCATTACTATTTATGGTTTTTGGTGTTACTGGAGCCATAGCTTCTGAGTCTGTTTTATCTTTTCTTGGCTTATTGAATATTGACATGAGTTGGGGAATTATGATTTACTTGGCACAAACTGATGGCTTTATATTTTCTGGTTTAGAGTACTGGTGGTTAATTTTACCTGCAGGTTTAGCAGTTACATTTCTAGCAGGTGGATTTTATTTAGTTGGTAGGGGATTAGATGACGTTTTTAATCCAAGATTGAGAAAGAGATAGATATGTCTACAGAAATACTTAATGTAAAGAATCTTAGTATGCATTATGAAACACTTTCAGGTACAGTTAAAGCAGTAAAAGATGTCTCTTTCACTCTAAATAAAGGCGAGTCTTTTGGCTTGGTTGGAGAGTCAGGATGTGGAAAAACTTCTGTTGCTATGTCTTTACTACAACTTCAAGCAGACAACGCAATAATTTCGAGTGGAAGTATAAATCTTGATGGAGTTGAGCTAATAGGAATGTCTGAATCTGAACTAAGAAGTGTTCGTTGGAGTGGGATTAGTATGGTATTCCAAGGAGCAATGAATGCATGGAATCCAGTAGTAAAAATTGGTGAACAAATTAGAGAAGCTATCAGAGAGCATTATCCTAATAATTCAAAAAGTCAAAATACAGAAAAGATAGCTTCATTATTTAAAATTGTAGGTCTCGATGATAGTATTATGAATAGATACCCTCACGAGCTATCTGGAGGCATGAAACAAAGAGCTATTATTGCTCTAGCACTATCCTGTGATCCTAAAGTAGTCATTGCAGATGAACCTACTACAGCTTTAGATGTAGTAATTCAAGATCAAATTTTGACTGAAATTAAAAAAGTTCAAAAACTTTTAGGACTTAGTTTGATATACATATCACATGACATAGCAGTAATTGCTGAAATGACTAACAACATGGCAGTTATGTATGCTGGATCTATTGTAGAGCTTGGGCCTACAAGTGAAGTGTTTTCTAACCCTAAACATGCTTACACAAGATTACTATTAGAATCAACACCTTCTGTAGTTGGTGAAAGGAAACAATTAAGATCATTAGATGGTGAACCACCAAGTTTAATTAATGATATTACTGGATGTTCATTTTCTCCCAGATGCCCTAATCCCTCTGAAGGTTGTAGAAATGGTTCAGTAGAAATGAAATTAGTAAAAGTAGGGGACAATCATTATGCTGATCAATGTTGTTTGGAGTGTAGTTAGTTATGACAAATAATCTTATCGAGGTTAAAAATTTAGAAAAATATTTTGAAGTAAAATCATCTCTTTTTGCTAGAAAAAAAAATATTATTAAAGCTGTTGACAATATTTCTTTTGCAATTCCTTTTGGAGAAAGTTTAGGCTTAGTGGGACAGAGTGGTTGTGGTAAAACGACTACTGCAAGAGCATTAAGTCTTTTAGATCCTAAAACAAAAGGGGAAGTAAATTTTTATGATACAGAGCTTTCCCAAATGATAAGCATTGATAATTTAGAAGGTGAAGATTTAAAAAAATTTAGAAGAAATATTCAAATGATATTTCAAGATCCTTACGAATCATTAAATCCTAGATGGACAATCAAAGACATAATATTGGAACCATTATCTATACATAATATTGGAAATATAAATGAAAGAGAAGAAGCCGTCATTGAGATTTTAAAAACTGTTGGATTAACTCCACCAGAAAATTATCTCCCAAGATATCCTCATGAACTATCTGGTGGACAACGTCAACGCGTTTCCATTGCAAGAGCTTTAATTATGAAGCCTAAATTTGTAATATGTGACGAACCTACGTCTATGCTCGATGTATCTATTCGAATTTCAATTATGGACTTAATGTTAGAATTAGCTAAAGACTTGGAAGTTTCTTATCTTTACATTACTCACGATCTTGCTGTTGCAAGATATATGTGTAATAGAATAGCAGTAATGTTTAATGGTAAAATTGTTGAGATAGCTGAGACTGAAGAATTACTTAAAAATCCTATTCATCCTTATACAAAAAGACTAATTTCTTCAATACCTGTTCCAGATCCTAGCTACAAGAGAAGTGTATATAAGTTAGACTTTTCTGAGCTTGATGAAATCATTAAACGAGATAAAGAAAACAAAGGAATGCTTGACGTAGGAGGGGAGCATTATGTTGCTACTCATGACGTAAAAGGCCTTCTTTGATTTTCAAAGATATTCTTCTACCACCAAACCTAATTACTTTATTTAGATTTTTTGTTACAATTTATTTATTTTATAATTTCGATCCTACTTTTTTTGATACTTATTTATTAATTCTTATAATTTCTCTTATTGGTATAAGTGACTCTGTTGATGGACTAATTGCTAGAAAGTATAACATGGTTTCTAAGCTTGGAATAGTATTAGATCCTTTTACTGATAGAGTTGTATTTCTTTTTTTATTATTCTGGTTGAAAGAACTAATTCCAACCTATCTAATTTATTCTATAGTGTTTCGTGAAATCTTAATATTAATTGGATCTATATTTGTTTTAATTTCAAAGCGAAATATTAATGTTTCAAAAAAAGGGAAATTATCAACAGTTCTTTTGTTTATAATTTTGTGTTTAAATATATTAAATAATGTAATTTTAATAGTCCTAATTAATCAAATTACTTTTATTGTTATTGTATTTTACTTTTATGTTGCAATTGAGTATTTATTAAAATTAGTATATAAATATGAATAATCATACAATACCTATAGATAAAAATAATGATGACTTAACTAATCCTATATATATACTTTCACTTCTAAATAATGAAATTATGTCATCTTCTTGGAAATTATTTGAAAAAAATTACTCTATTGGTCGTTCTAGTGAATGTGATATAATTTTAGACGACATAACTGTTTCAAGACGTCATGCTTATCTAAAGGTTTCCAACAGTAATATTGAAATTGTTGACAATAATTCAACTAATGGAATTTATGTCAATGATACTCCAGGTGAAAGTTTTAAAATTATTTCTGGAGATAAAATTCAAATAGGTAAATACTTATTTTTAATTACAAAAGTTTAACTGTATGAATATAGGGCAAGTAGTAAAAATAATTCAAAAAAATTATCCTTCGATTTCAATCTCTAGAATTAGATTTTTAGAAAAAGAAGGTTTGATTAATATAAGTAGATCAAAAGGTGGTACAAGAAAATTTTCAAATAAAGATATAGAAAAAATCGTTAAAATTATTGAACTCCAAGAAGATAAGTTTTATTCTTTAAAAGCTATTAAAAACAATCCTTCATTATTGAAAAATACTGAATTAAAGAATATAAAAATTAAAAATTTTTCTGAACATGAATTATTACGGCTTTCAGGAATCTCAACAAAACAATTTGAAGATTTATTAAAATATGATTTTGTAAAAAGAAAAGATAAATTTAATTCTGATGATTTGGAACTAATGAAGTCGTGGTTTTATTTTTTCTCATTAGGATTAGAACCTAAAAATTTTTCTGTTCTTAAATCAATTTCTGAAAGAACGTCAGATTTTATTGAATTTATATTTAGCTTATTAGGAGAAGAGGCAGAATCAGAAAAAGTTTTAATTTTGAATAATTTTACTAATCTTATAAGGAGCTATTCATTAAAAGATTCATAGTAGTATTTCTTTTATTTTTTATCATACCTCAAAGTGTTTTTGGTAGTGAAATAGACGACTCAGAACTTACTACAGATTATTATCTTTCATTTGATTTAATAAATAACACTTATCTTTACTTTAACAATATTGATGAAAAAATATTTCCAGCATCTTTAACAAAGCTAATGACAGCATTACTTTTGTATGAAAAATTTTCTATTAATGAATACTTTAGAGTACAACTACCAGAAGGCTATATTTATGAAGGAAAAGTTGCATATTTAGATAACAATGACATGATATCTGTACAGCAATTATTAGAATTTCTACTTGTATATTCCGCTAATGATGCAGCAAATATTGCTGCAATTAAAGTTTCTGGAAGTATAAATCAATTCGTTGATTTAATGAACGACAAAGCAGAAGAACTTAATATGGAAAATACGAACTTTGTAAATCCAGATGGTTTAGATGATGAAAATCAATATACAACTCTTAATGATTTGTTAAAATTAACAAAATATATTATTAAAAATACTTTATTAATTGATTTAACTAGTAAAGAAAAGTTTTATTATGAAAAAAATAGTTCGCTTGTACGTTATGATTCAACGAATATTTTAATTATTGATGGTTTTATAGGCTTGAAAACAGGTTGGACATCAAAAGCTGGACTTACTTTTATTGGTTACAATCAAGATGAAAATAGAAATATAATAACAATAGTTAACAGATCTATTGTTGATGAAGATAAAGTTAATCACTTTAAAGATACAAAATACTTATACGAACGTTCAATTAATGATTTTCAAAATCAAATTATAATAGATAAAGATATTCCTATTTATAAAATATTCAGTCCTAACAGTAATTATCAGAAATTAAATATTAATAATTTTGAACATTTTGGAAATACTAATACAAATTACTATTTAGAGTTAAATTCTGTTAATAACAAATTAATTGAATTTAATTT
>JBEROH010000029.1:0-7220 GCA_041234785.1 Candidatus Actinomarina sp.
GGTTCTTTATTTTTTGCAGAAACGATAAGAGAAGTCAAAAAACTAAACAATGGTTGTGATGTTGAAGTTTTGATACCTGATTTTAAAGGTGATAGAGCAGCAATCAATAATATAATTGAAGCATCACCAGAAGTAATCAATCATAATCTTGAAACTGTACCTAGACTACAAAGAGAAATACGAACATCTGCATCCTACGGAAGATCCTTATCTTTATTACATTATGTAAAATCTCAAGGGTTTGAAGGAAAAACAAAAACAGGTTTAATTGTTGGTATGGGAGAAAGCAAGGAAGAAGTAGTAGCTGTGTTAAAAGATATTTCAAAGTTAAATGTTGATATTGTTACTATCGGGCAGTACTTGCGTCCCACTGCAAAACATCGACCAATAGATAGATATGCACCTGAAGATGAATTTGAACACTATAAATTTATGGGTGAGTCTTTTGGAATACCCCATGTAGAGTCTGGTCCTTTAGTCAGATCTTCATACCACGCAAAAGATTCCTTTGCGTCTGTATAGATTCTTATATACTTAAAGCAATGTTTGATAAAGTAACAAAATCTATTCGAGTCATATCTGCAGCAGCTGTTGAAAAAGCAAACTCTGGACATCCAGGAATGCCTATGGGTATGGCAGAAGTAGGAACTGTTTTATTCAAGAATGCACTAAAAATTTCAAATAAATACCCCGATTGGATTAATAGAGACAGGTTTGTCTTGAGTGCTGGACATGGGTCGATGCTACTTTATAGCCTGCTTCATTTCAGTGGGTTTAACATATCAATAAATGATATTAAACAATTCAGACAATTGGGTTCAAAAACTGCCGGACATCCTGAAGTTGATACTTCATTGGGTATTGACATCACAACAGGTCCACTTGGCCAAGGATTTGCAACTGGAGTTGGGCTAGCTTTAGCTGAGTCTTATTTATCTGAAGTATTAGGAAATGATGTTATTGACCACTATGTGTATGGAATAGTTTCAGATGGAGATTTGATGGAAGGAATTTCTTTTGAAGCTGCAGAATTAGCTGGTGTATGGAAATTAGGAAAATTGATATATGTTTTTGATGATAACAATATATCAATTGACGGCAGTGTAGATAAAGTATCTATTACTAATCAAAAGAAAAAATTTGAATCAGTAGGGTGGCAAGTTTTAGAAATTGATGGTCACAATGAGTCTGAAATCACTGAAGCTATAAACTTATCAAAAGAAGAAACCAATATGCCTTCTTTAATTATTGCAAAAAGCACAATTGGTAAATTCGCACCAAAAAAACAAAACACAAGCTCCATTCATGGCGCACCGCTTGGTGGTGAAGAGATGGAATTATTTTTAAATGAAGTTAATTGGAATGGAGATCTTTTTGAGCACGATGATGATGTTTATGAATACTTTGCAGAAAAAAGACTAGAAGATGAAAAAAAATATGAGGACTGGAAAAGTAATCTAGATAAAAAATTAAAAAATGATGAATCATTCAAAATCATGTGGAACCAATTTTGTACAAATGAATTAATATTTCCAGAAAACTTTGAAATATCTGATGGTGCGACCAGGGCAACAGGCGGAAGTTATTTAAATTTAATTGGTGCAAAAAATAAATTTGTGCTTGGAGGCTCTGCTGATCTTGCAGCTTCTACTAAGCAGGTTGTTAGTGACAAAACTTACTCAAGTGAAAATAGAACTGGACAAAATATTGATTTTGGAATTAGGGAACACAGCATGGCAGCTATAGTAAATGGGATTAATCTTCACAGTAAGATGTTTGCTTACGGGTCAACTTTTTTAGTATTTTCAGATTATATGAGACCAAGCATCAGACTAGCTTCCCTTATGAATTTAAATTCTTCATATGTATTTACTCATGATTCAGTTTATTTAGGAGAGGATGGTCCTACTCATCAACCTATTGAACACCTTATGTCGTTAAGGTTGATTCCTGGTTTAGATGTCATAAGACCTTCAAACAGCATAGAAATATTACACTCTTATAGATATCTGTTTTCAAATACTAAAAATCCTAAAGCTCTCTCTTTAACAAGACAAAATTTAGAATATCTAGATTTTTCAGTAGATTACGATGAATTTCTAAATGGTGGATACGTTGTTTCTGATGGTAAGGATATTACAATTTTTGCTTCTGGTTCTGAGTTAAATTTAGCATTTGATTTAAAAAATAGATTAAACAAATACTCCGTCAAGATTGTTAGCGTACCTATTCTTAATAAGCTTACTCCTGAAAATGCATTGTCATTAAATAGCACAAAGTTCACTTTTACATTAGAGCTTGGTAAATCAATCGGCTGGGGTGACTACATTGGAGATATTACTGAATCAATTAGTATAGAATCTTTTGGAAGTTCAGCACCTAAAAGTGATTTAAGTAAATATTTTAAAGTAGATGTTGAGTCAATAGAAAAAAGAATAAAAAGCTACTTGATTTAACAGCCTGTATATTTTTTCATTTCAGACTTAGTTCTATTTCCAGCTACACCGTCAGGAATTAATCCTACTTTCCTTTGGAATGCTTTAATTGCTTCCTTAGTGTAAGACCCTATTTTTCCATCTATTATTCCAGGATTAAATCCATTATTAGCTAAGTATGTTTGGATATCAGTAACAGTATCAAGTTTTGCATTTGTATTGTTTCTTGGCTTACATACGTTTGCACTTTCACAACCTGTATAAGCTCGCATGACTGCTTTTGTTTTATTCCCAACTATACCGTCTGCAAATAAACCATTTTTACTTTGAAATTCCTTAATTGCATTTTTGGTTTTTGGTCCTGTTTGGCCATCAATTGGTCCTGGGTTAAACCCATTATTTGATAAAAATTGTTGAATATCTAATGTCGAATTAATTACAAGTGAAGAATTATCTTTAGGAACACATGCATCATTTCCAGAGTTTGGATTAGCAACAGCTGTAGATTCTGCATCTTGTACTTCACCATAAGTTGCTTGCCACCCTTCTTGAAAGATATTTGATGTAAATACTGATGATGGGATATAAGAATTACTTATTAGATTGTTAATGATATATGACACTTCGCCGATAGAAATTCTTCTAGTTGGGCAAAATTTGTCCGTCAGTGAGCTACAAGCTGGAATGGAATTAGTTGAAGCGAGAATATTTATTTCATTAGTAAAGTTACTTGCACCATCATCAGAGTATTTATCTTGACTACCACTTAAATTATCTGTCTCACCAGCATTGATTGCTACAACTAATAAGCATGCAAATTGATCTCTAAAAACAGACTCCGATGGTTGATATTGAAATGGACCACCAATACACTTATTCATTCCGTAATATGGAATAGCATTTATTGCTTTTTGGTAAGGGCTTTGATCGTCATCGCTATATGCATTTGGAGAATCTAATGGCAATTGTGCTGCAATGACAACAATAGCAGCAGCCTCTTCTCTAGTAAGAGTTTTAGCTTGACAGGCAGAAGAAGTCTCATTACATGGATTTAATAAACCTGATTTCGATAAGAGATTTAAACCAGCACTTGATGTAGCATACTGGGCAATATCTCCAGTAGATGTTGTAACATTGTCTGAATCTTGAGTTGAATTATTAACAGTTATAGGACCAATGCTTAATGTGGATACATCTGACTGACTTGATGTCGAAAAGTAATGTGAAGTAAAACCAAGTTGAGATTTAATATTTCTTCCAGATTTTGTTACAGATTTTGCATAACCGTTCCTATAACCTTTCATTGTTACTTCTAATGCTGCTCCAGACTCAGCAACAGATGAAACATAAATATCAGTTACAGAATCAAAACACGGCGAATCACCACATAATATATTTTTTGCTAACTGATAAGAAGAAAAGTCATAAGACCATGCTGCTTTAGAATTACCAACCCTGTTGTCAACCGACCATGGGTCATCGACAGTTTTTAAGTAAGGCCAAGGCGTTGCTGATCCAAAACCCACCACATTATCATTAGTTTTACCACCAGTTGATGAAGAATAAAATGCTTGAATTACTGAACTTTGTGTGTACCCACCATCGTAGGTAATAACTTTACCAGCTGTATTATTAACTGCCTGTACCCAATTTGGACCAGCAATTTCTTTTAGGTAACCATAATAATATTGGCTAGAAGCAGTTGAACCAATATGACACCAACAATATGATTGACGAGAATCAGACAAACCAGCATCAAGACCATTTTGTTTTGAGGGATTGTTTTGCTTTAAATATTGAAATACTGCATAACTTCTACCTACTAAAGCCTGTGACTCAAGAGCTTTAACGTTCCAATGTGAAGGCATCTCGGCAAGCCCATATAGGTATTTTTCAATGTTGACTGCTAATGAAACATGAAATCCTGACGAGACATTTCTTGATCTAATCTTAAGAGCCCCGTGCTTGTGTTCTCTTGGGCCTACCCTGATTCTTCCACCTTCTGACCAACTGATTGAAATGTTGCATCCAGAAAGCTGTTTATTAATTAATGGGTGACCTGTAAAATAACAACCACCATTTGAATAAATTAAATTTATAGTTGCACCACCACTAATTTTTAATTTACCAAAGGATGATTCACATGGTCCATCCGAACTCGCTTCAGATTTAATTTTTGCTAATGTAGCGTCGTCAATTGATCCAGACTGATTAAGACCCACTGAAGCCTGATAACTTCTTAGTGCATTTGCAGTTTTTTCTCCAAATGCTCCATCTATAGGTCCAGGCTCAAAGCCACGTGAAGTTAAAAAGGATTGCACCCCGGCAGTATTTGTCATGCCATCTTGACAAATATAAAGTGTTGGAGGGCTAGATGAAGGGAGAGTAGTTAGTTGTATACTTTTAGCATTACGAGCAAGACCAACCCAAAGCGCATCGTTACTTGATGCAATATCTGGTGATGATAATTGAAGATTAGATAAAGTATTTACAGATGTACCTTGAAAATAATATTTAACAACCTCTTCAGATGAACAGGAAGCAGTATTTTGACAAAAGTTAGCACCTAATTCCGTTAGACCTTTGGCACCGTACTGACTTAAACCTACACCATGCCCCCAACCGCTTCCTTTAAAAGTAAAACTTACAGAACTGTATCCACGCATAGCTTGTTTAGTAGCAGGCCCCACTACTCCATCGGCACTTAAGCCAACAGTGCTTTGAAAACTTTTAACCGCACCAGTAGTTCTATTACCAGGTACACCATCAATTGGGCCAGGATTGAATCCATTACAACTTAAAAAAGTTTGTATGTCTTTAAGAGTATCTAGTGGAGCAACTGCATTTTCAGCACAATTAAAGGTTTTTGAGTGGTTTATTTCTAAAGCATTTGCAGAGATTTTAATGACATTCAAAGCTGTAAAACACAAAAACGTAATAAAAATTATCTTTGAAAAATATTTTAGACCCTGTTTCATTATTTCATTTTAGATAGAATTTGATAATTATTACAATTCTTCACTATTTTTCCATTTTTTAAAATATCCTGTTCCAAATTCATACCCTATATAAATTATATAAAGCATATAAGTGATTGGAAATAACACTCCATCTAAACTATTGAATAAGTTAGGCACTAAAAAAAATATGCTTGATAATAAAACAAAACCTAAAATTTTATTCTTTTTAAGTGCATTTAATCCAAAAATAAAGAAGAAGTAATATATAAAAAAAGAAATAAGAAAATTAAGAGACATTAATGAATTCAATGAATAATTATTTGATATAGAAAGCAAAAATATAAACAAAACTGAAATAGAGAAAGCAGCTCTGAAATTATTTTTAACAATTGTTTTTAACACATATAATATTGTAAAGAACATATGCAGTTGAGTGAATTTACCTTCGTATTTTTAACATTATGTATTCCTTTTTTAATCTATATTGTCTCCTCAACTAGTCCGAAAAAAGGATTTAGTATATTATTCGTATTAATAATTGGAATCAATGGTTTTATCAACCAAGACAACTTCTCCTTATTAGGCTTATTTTTTCTAGCATTTTATTTATATTCTTTTGAAAAAGAGGAAAGAAAATATTTTGTTTTCATGAGCATGGTTTCGTTCTTACTTGCCTCATTTAACCTATTAGGTCAAAATTTACTATCAAGCCTTTTACCTATTTTATTAGTATCATCGGTATTTTCTTCAATGATGATTGGCCATTGGTTTTTAGTTGATCCAACTATAGAAAGAATAGGTATGAAAAATATTTCTAAATTTTCTTCAGGACTTTCTATTTTGTTGGCTTTTCTAGTATTTATAAACATTTATGAAAGCAGTTCCATGTTTTTTAGCAGCGTATCTGAAAATCTTCTCAGAAATGTTGTGATTTTTCTTTACTTATCATCAGCATTATTATCATTTGGATCGCTGAAATCACTACAGGAAAAATCTTACACAGGTGTAATGGCAAGTACCGGTTTAAGCTATTTGGCATTAATTGTTTCACTTGGTGCCTCTGGAACTTTAATACTTTCTGTTTAGCACTATTCTTAAGTCATGAAAATTTATACAAAAAAAGGTGATAAAGGCAAAACAAGCTTACTTTATGGAACTTCTGTATCTAAGGACAATATCGCTCCTGAAGCTTACGGATCAGTTGATGAACTGGTCGCTGCTCTTGGTCTTGTTAGGCAAGAAGATAAGCTTAGTGAGAAAACAAAAGTTCTTTTGTTAAATATTCAAAGAGAATTATTTATTGTTGGAGCGGAACTAGCAACTTCTAAATCAAATAGAGAAAAACTTAAGCCTAATGAGACTTTAGTCACAGAGTCTATGGTTAGTGAATTAGAAAAGGTAATAGATGAATTAACTGAAAAAAATGGAATTCCAGAATACTTTGTTGTCCCAGGTAACAATAGTATTTCTTCTAAACTTGACTGGTGTCGTGTTGTTTCACGAAGGGCAGAAAGAAGATGTGTAACTTGGAAGGAGTTAAACAAGCTCGAAGATTCCTTCGTTATAACATACTTAAATAGACTTTCAGATTTATTATGGATGATGGCTCGTGATAATGAAGATGAATGGACTGCAAGTAAATGAATATAAAAGTCTTTTTTGTTGAAAATGATGACCTATTTTTAGAAAACGAACTAGAAAATATTGATTTAGTAAAAGAATTAATTCAACTAAACGGGTTTTCATCAAAATCAAATGAAATAATATTTCTTCCAAGTGAGTGCATTAAAGACTACGATTCTGCTTTACTTGTAGGTTTAGAAGG
>JBEROH010000048.1:0-5302 GCA_041234785.1 Candidatus Actinomarina sp.
AAATACAATCTTTGGTCAGACTCATCTTCTTTGAATCAAGATGACCTTGCCGCATTGTATGATGTCAATCTTGAATTAGCAAGGTGCTTAAGAGAAAACGGTATAAACGTTCCAGATCCAAGCCAGCAAGAGCCTAAGATTAATTTAAATGAATTTAAAAATTCAAAAGATGATATCACCCCTTTGTTGGAAGAATGTGGATATGGTAAAGAAAAAAATGAAAAATAAGTACTTACTATTATTAGTTTTAATTCTCATATCTTCTTGTTCAGCTAGAGAAGAACCAGTTGTTTATGACATGCAAGGATACATAGAAGACGTACGCATTGATAGTGAAGGAACATTTGTAAATATTTTGGTTAATGGGAAATCTGAATCAACATCTGGACCGTTAATGACTGATTATGGCTGGGCAAAAATAACAGAAGAAACAAAAATCTTTTTAAATGGTGAAGAAGTTGAATTTTATCCTTTCCAACCAGATTCAAATGTAAATGTGTTCGTTAAATATGCCGGCGCAATTATGGAAAGCTATCCAGTCCAGGGCACAGCAAAAATAGTTTTTATAAATGATAATTGAACTAGCTTAAAAAAGTTTATTCAATAAGAATTTCTTTTAATTATAAAATCAATTACATCTAAAAATAAATTTATAAATTTGTTATCAGAACTAGTTAAATAATTTAAAAACTAATTTTCAATTTTTAAGCTATGTTATATTCCAGATATGCAACTAACCGTTTTAAAGTCAAAACTACATCGAGCTACTGTTACTGATCATAATTTACATTATGAAGGTTCAATAGGTATTGACAAATCTTTAATTACAGCAGGGAATTTTAAAGTTGGCGAACAAGTTCATGTTCTTAGTGAAACTACGGGCGAGAGATTGGTAACTTATGTTATTGAAGAACCAGAAGGATCTGGAAAGATTGTTTTAAACGGACCTGCAGCTCATAAAATTAAAACAGGAGAAATTGTGATAATTTTAGCTTATGCTATTCTCGACGAAGCTGAGCTAGATAAATTTAAACCATCGGTGATATATCTAGATACAGAAAATAAAATACTATTTTAATAGATGCAAAAAAAAATTTACTTCCTATGGTTTGGCCAAATGTTGTCTTGGACAGGTTCTCAGATGTCGTTTTTTGGACTTGGAGTTTGGATATTTGAGTTAACCGGTAATGCAACCTCTCTGTCAAGCATATTGTTTACTGTTGCAATAGTTGGAACAATAACGGGACCCTTTGGAGGAGTTATTGCTGATAGGTTCCCAAGAAAAATAGTAATTATTGTATTTGATGGAATCATTCTTTTGGTAATGGGTTTTATTGGATATTTAGCATTTAATGATCAACTTACTGTTGGTAAACTAATTCCCTTTGCACTGGCTTTTGGTATTTTTGAGATAGCACATTGGTCAACATGGCAAGCTTTTTTAGGTGATGTAGTTAAAAAAGAAAACCTAACAAAGGCTGCAGCTTTATTCGAAAGTGCAGGTGCAATCTCTATGCTTCTTGGTCCCATAGGAGGTGCATTAATTTATGCCTCATCAGGATTAGTAGGCGTTATTGTGGTTGATGCAGTAACATTTTTAGTTGGTATAACTTCCATTATTTTTATTAAGACTCCTATCTTTGAAAAGAGAGATAGGATAACTTTTAGAAATGTTCTTTTAGATTTAAAAGAAGGTTTTCTCTGGGTAAGAAATCAAAAAGGATTAAGAACTTTAGTAACAATCTTTGCAATAAGTAATTTTGCACATGGCATGATTTCTACAGTTTTAACTCCTCTAGTTTTAAACTTTGCAGATGAAAAAGCTCTAGGGTTTATAAATTCAACATTCGGTGTTACTTTTTTACTAGGGTCAGCAATTTCTGTAAGAATATCTAAAAGAATTCAGGGAAATATGAAATATATTTTATTATCTGGAATTTTTATGAGTTTAGCCATGATGTTTGGATCTATTAGGCCTTCAGTATTTGTTTTAATAACATGGGTTGCTGTTGAGGGGATATTTGGAACAATTCAATACACGATTAGTTCAGGAGCTTGGCTAACACTAACTGATGAAAAAATAAGAGGAAGAGCCATGGCATTTCGTGGCACCATTGCTCAATCACTCAGACCAATTGGTATTTTAATTGCTGGTCCTTTAGGTGATTATTTAGAGTTCGATGTTTACGACAAGTACCGCAGTACATTAGAGCCTTTTTTTGGAACAGGAAGTGGAAGAGGATATGCAATTGTCTTATTTTTAGGAGGAGTTTTATTGTTGGTGGTCTACGCACTCAACTTTAAAAATCAAAATTTAGTAAATCTACAAAAACAGGTAGAAGAATCTATAAAAAATAACTCTGAACCGATTTAAAAAGTTAAAATAAATTTATGGCATGTGCAATCTGTGAATTAGAAAATGTACCTGAAACAAATACAGGTATCTGCCCAGAATGTTGGGAAAAACTAAATACAAGCGATGAACTAAATGGTGAAAATTTAGAAATTGAAATTAAACAAGAAGGCAATAAAAAACAAATAAAGATTAAACGAGAAAATTGTTGTTAGTTGTTTAATGTTAAACATTGGAATAACACCAAACCATCCACATAAAAAAAGAAGAATTTTACAACCCATTTCAAAGCTAGCTTTAAAAGTATTGCAATGGAATATTGTTGGAACACTGCCAGACAAGAAAAGAATAATCTTAACGGCTATTCCACATACTGCTATTGCAGATTCATGGTATGCATTTTTTGTATGTTTTTCCTTAAATTTAAAATTTCATTTTTTAGCTTCAGTTTCTATTTTTACAAGAATCTCAATTCCATGGTCATTCAAGAAAAAACCAAATCTCGATAAACATGGATTTTTACATCCATTTAGTGGAATTCAAAAAAAACTTCTAACCAATATGGGAGGAATACCCGTCTATCAAGCAAATGATATTGGAGTAACGAATCAAGTTATAGAGGAATTAAGTAAATTTGATTGTTTTATTTTGTACCTTACAGTTCAAGGAAGTTGGTTAGGTGATAGAAAAATTAAGTCGGGTTTTCACTACATTGGAAAAGCACTTAATGCGACTATTGTTCCGACGAAAATTGATTATAAAAACCGAAACCATGAATTTATGGAACCATTTACGTTAACCGATGATATTGAAAAAGATTTAGAGAGTTTAGGAAAATTATTTAATGGAGTTGAAGGTAAAAACGGTACATTTCAAATTTCTTAATAAAGTTATCTAAATTTATTAAAAAAACCTTTTTGCCAAGCTACCACTAAAACAAGTGTAAGCAGTATTCCTGAAAAAAACGGAGGTATTCTAGAAAGCAATAAAACAAACCCAATGAACATAAATACATAATCAACATACTGCCAAAATTTATTAGATAATTGAGGAATTAAATTGAAGTATCTAAAAATAATTAGAATTACAGCTACAGCTAATAGATAATACATTAATCTAATTATACAAAACAACTTGAAGTAGAAACATGTGTAAAGTAGCAATAGTCACAGGAGCAAATAGAGGGATAGGGCTAGAGGTCTCTAGAGAATTAATAAAGGAAGATTATTTAATAATATTGGCTTGTCGCAATGAAGAGAAAGGCAAGCTAGCTGAGAAATATCTTGGGAGTCAATCACGATTTGTACAGTTAGACTTATCTAAACCTGAAGAGATTAGTAATTTTATTAATTTTATAAAAGAAGAGTATCCAAAAATTGATCTCTTATATAACAATGCTGGTCTGATTTATAACAAATTCGAGTTAACTTCAGAAGGATTTGAGTCCATGATAGGAGTTAATTACTTTGGTGCCGTCAGGTTAAGTTTGGGCTTACTTGAAAACATAGAAGCTTCTCATGGAAAAATTGTACAAATTACTAGTCTTGCTATGTATCTAGCTAGAAAATTTGATATTAATGACTTACACAGCGAACAAAACTTTACCCCAGCAAGTCGATACAATCTAACTAATTTACTTCGATCGATGTTTATTGTTGAGTTAGCTGAAAAGACTTCTGATTTATCAATTAAACTTACCCTTGCTCATCCAGGTATAACCAATTCGCCATCTTCTAGACCTTTTGGCAAAACGGCATCAGTTAATTCCTACTATAAGAGAATATGGACTGACATTAGTACTGGTGCTGCACCTGTACTTCAAGCAGTAAATGATTCTGATCCACCTAGTGATAAAACCTACGCACCAAAAATTTTTGGTGTTTATGGCAAACCATCAATAAAAAAATTAAGTAAATTAGCTTATCAAAAAAGCTATAGAGAAGAACTTTGGAAATTTACTTTAGAAGCTTTAAATATAAATTTTAATTAACTATTTTTAGCTGTATAACCCCAAACAGAAAATTCATCTAAATTAATATCTCGAACATTGTGCTTATCTAAAGCAGCAACAATTTGGGCACGGTGTTCGGCTGAATGAAAAACCATTTGAGATAGTACTGTAGATACTTTTGAAGTTCTTTCACCACCATCACTGAGAATATAATGGATATCATTGTCTTCCATATCAACATATTTTAAGGAATCAGTGTCGATTCTTTTTAAATGATGCAACAACTCATTAATCACTTCAGGACTTTCGGGGTTATCTAACTCTAGCTTTACCAAAACGTTTCCTGCCAATCTTTGCTCATACGAATGTGCAGCAGAAACTGTATGTATTAGAATTCTTTTTACTGTCCACTCTGGATCAACAATGTAATAATCTAAAACTTTACTATCAAGTTTTTGAACGGCTTTATAAATCTCCTGATTCGCCCATCCCATATGTTTTAGTAATAGTTCTATAGAAATCATAAGTTAATCTCTTTGTTTCGTACTGTCAATATAGCCCCAGACATCATAATCATCTAAATTAATATCTCGTACACCATGATTATCTAAAGCTGCAACAATTTGGGCACGGTGTTCAGCAGAATGAAAAACCATTTGAGATAGAATACTTGAAGCTGTTGCACTTCTTTCCCCTTTTGAAGTCATAAATGTAATTTCTCCATCATCTAAATTTGAATTCTTAACTAACTGTTCATCGATTCTCTTTAAGTGTTCTAGTAGTTCATTAATAACTTCAGGACTGTCAGGGTTTTTTAGTTCTAATTTTGAAAAAGGTTCACCATTTAATCGTTGACCATATAAATGAGAAGCACCAGCAATATGAATCATAATATTTTTTACTGTCCACTCTGGATCAACAATGTAATAATCTAAAACTTTACTATCAAGTTTTTGAACGGCTTTATAAATCTCCTGATTCGCCCATCCCATATGTTT
>JBEROH010000027.1:0-4351 GCA_041234785.1 Candidatus Actinomarina sp.
AGTTTATCCATGAAATATTTGAACATGATGAATATAAATCATATGCCACAGATGCATTAGAAGCATTAGCAACAGCATTCATTTCTAAGACAGACTACGAACATGAATTATCAGAATTTAAGAAAAGTATACTTAACCGCTTTTCTCAACCTGCATTAAAGGATAAAGTTGTAAGAGTTGCTAGAAATCCAAAACTTAAGTTTTCTAAGAATGAAAGATTCCAGGCACCATTAGATGTTTTAATCAATAAAGGCATGGAGGTCACCACTTTTAAAGCTATCATTGATTTATTGATGTCTACAAATTTTGATGCTGTAGAGGGTTATGACGAATTTAACAACTTTACTAAAGATGGCTTAGGTTTTTTCTTATCTGAATACTGGGAACTGTCTTCAGATAATGTTGATAAATATAAAGGAGGGTTAATTTAAATGGCAATTACAAAAGAACTTACAGTCGCTTCCTCTGTTGGTCTACATGCAAGACCAGCTGCAGAATTTGTTAAGCTTGCACAGGAATTTAGCGGTTCTGTCACAATACAACATAAAGACAATCAAGTTGATGGAAAAAGTATGATCGGAATTCTAAAGCTTGCAATTAAACAAGGTGAATCTTTCTCACTTACATTAGATGGTGAGAACGAAGAACAGTATATGGAAAATTTTGAGAACATAATTAATAAAGATGACTGAAGATTTTAAATCAAAACTTCTAACATCAAGCAAGATTACAACTTCTGATGAATGGGATGCTTTGTATAATGGCTTTCCTGTAGTCATAGCATTATCTACAGATGAGTTAGAAGATTCATTTGCAAAGTTAAATAACGCAGATGGTTACGGGTATATTGCTACATGGAGAAAAAATCTGTTTGCTTTTAATCCAAAGTTGCTTTCAAAGAGATGCGGTTTAATTGATGAAAATGCAAGTTTACTTAAGGCTGCAAGAATTCCAAAAAATTAATTACTGCCTAAAGCCCGTTTTCTTGAAAATAAATTGAAGTCCATGCATTGAAAACACAGCAAATACAAGCTTAAGAAATTCACTCAAATACCATATGTTGTCTGGTATTTGAATCTCATTAGATAAATAACCTCCAATTAATCCTCCAAAGAATCCTGATAGTAAAATTAGTAGATAGTCTCTTTTATTACTATTTTTTACAAAGAATGAAGCGATAACACCATACACTAACCACACTGAAAGAAGTGATACTATTTGCCAAAATAATCCCATAATTTATTATACGCTCTTTACTTAGGGAATATCTTTTTCAGTTCTATTGACTATTATTAAACTTCCTAAATCTCCAGCCAAAACCAAACGTCCATCATCTGAAACTGCCATATCTCGCACTCTTTGATCAACATAAAACTTTCCAACATGAATTACACTATCTTGACTTCTATTGAGTTTAAGAGTGTAGATTGTCATATCTTTAAGACTAGAAACAAACACAAACTCTTCCCATCGGGGAAACTCATCACCGCTATAAACTAAAAGCTCACTTATTCCTATTGAAGGAGTGAAAAAATAAATAGGCTCAACAAAAGACTCTTCATGATCTAGCTCATATATATTTTCTAGACTATAAGTAAATCCATAGGCACTTGAAGGCCACCCATAGTTTGCTCCCTCATAAACAATATTAAATTCATCTCCACCAAACGGACCGTGTTCAGTTGATAAAACTTGATCTTTAAAAATTGTAAGCCCTTGAGGGTTTCTATGACCAGAGGAATAAATAGTTGCACCCCATCTTTGGTCCAAATATAGTATTTTTCCTAAATGAGATTGAGGTGTGATTTGTTCACCAAAATCCTCAGGTAGTTTAAAATCTCCAACAGTTAAAAGGTAACCTTCTTCAAATGACTGGATTCTTCCACCAGCTTGATGAGAGTTAAAATTTTCAATACAATCATCAATGTTGAATACCCAGGAAAAATCTAGATTGTTTTGATTCAAATCTGCTGATAAAACTCCTAAAGTAAAACAGTTTTTTTCAAAATCTTTTTTTACAGCTGTAATTAGTATTAGCTCTTTGTTTTTATCATAAAAACTATCTCTTAACCCCATTCTTGATGAATAATCTGAACCTTTTACAGTTGAACTATATTCTTGATTGCTTATTATTTGCTCAAGATTGCTTGAAATACTGCTAGTAATTCCATTTTCTAGATTCATTTTTACAATATTTCCACGACCACCAAACATAAAAACATCATCACCTATCACCTCAACATAGAATGATGGAAGAAGACCACTTGTATATTTGGTGAAATATTCTGTAAAGTCAATCATTGTTATGTCAACATTATGAAAATCACCTTGAGTATTAAATTGTGTACTGAATTTTTCAGAGGCAATATTTTGTTGTAATTTTGATATTTTCTCTGGAAGTGAAAGTATCCCGGCTTTTGACATTTTATCTATTACATTTCTATCTAATGGATTCATTATTTTTCCATCATCTTTGATACCATTCTTCAAATCTTCTATTGTAAAAACAATTAACACACCGTCTTCTTCGATATCCCGACTTACTCTTAAAGCAATAAAATTACCACTATTGCTTTTTCCAATAAAGTTATCCCACTCAACTCCAGAAATTTCTATTCTATTAGTAGTTGATCCAACTATGTCTTGAAGAGTATTTGTACTTATTTCAGTAACAGAATTGTTACATGAAACAAATAACAGAGTTATTATAATTAAAGATTTAAATGACTTCACTATGCCATTTTAGAGATTTTTTTTACAATTAATGAATCTATCCTTCTGTTATCAATCGCAGACACAGTAAGCTCTAACCCATGAACTGTTATTTTTTCATTAACGCTTGGAAGCTTTTCTGAGTAGCTTAAGTACAATCCTCCAACAGTAGCTACATCTGATTCTTGAGATTCAAGGCCAAAAAATTCTTCAAAGTCATCTATATCGGTTTTCCCTTCAACTACCCATTGGCCTGGACCAAGACGTTTAATTCCTTTAAATCTTTCATCATGCTCATCCGGCAAATCTCCAACGAACTCAGACAATACATCCTTAATTGTAATTACCCCTTCGATTCCTCCGTTTTCATCAATTACACATGCAAAGCTAGCTTGGTTATCTCTCAATATATTTAGGGCAGATAATACAGTCGTGTATTCTGGGAGATAAATCGCATCCTTTACTAAATTTTCAACTTCAATAGATGGAGCTTGACTATCTAAATTAAACAAATCTTTCACATAAACTATTCCAAATGTGTCATCTAATGATTCTGAACGAGAAATTGGCATTCTTGATATTCTCTTTTCATCAACAACTTTCTTTACATCTTCCATATCAACCGGAAGCGATAGAAACAACACATCTACTCGAGGAGTCATAATTTCTTTAATTGGCCTATCAGAAAAATCTAGAAGAGAGTCAATAATCTCTCGTTCAGCAGGAAGTATTTGTCCTTCCATTTCACCAAGTGCAGTTAGTGCCTGAATGTCTGCCTCAGTTATTTCACCATCACCGTCCACATCTCCCTCTTTTGAAGTATTGTCGATGGCTTTTGTAATAAGGCTTGTAAATGGAGCAAAAATTATTGATAAGAAATCGATTAAAAATGCTGTTCTTGACAAGAAACCTATTGGATTTCTGGAGGCGATCGTTTTTGGTGTAATTTCTCCAGCAATAAGCACAAGAAGTGTAATTACGATAGTTGAAAGTGCTGAACCAGCAGTTTCATCACCATCAAGAAAATTAACAAATAAAATTGTTGACAAAGATGCCATAAGGATATTAACAAAATTATTTGCAACTAATATTCCACCTATAGTTTTTTCGAGTTCATCTTTAGCACTTTTAATTTTTTTATTTCTTTTTGAGTCAGAAAGTTGATGAATTTTTTCCCTAGGAACATAGGTAATAGCAGTTTCAGAGCCTGAAAGTAACGCAGAAAAGAACAGGCAGATAGCTATAAGTGCGATTATAAGGTTAGTACTCAATATGTATATTTGATTTTAAAGAGTTTTTTGTTTAAGTAAAAAGGTTTTTTAAATTTGTTTTGTCAATAGGTTTCAACAGGTATCCATCAGCACCTACTCTTTTTGCTTGAAAAATATCTGCCTCTCTATCAATTAATAGAATTTTTTTTGAATTTGCAAATTTGTTATCTCTACTGATTTCTCGAATTATTGAGGGACCACCATTGTTGTTAACCTGCATATCAACAAAGATATAGTCATGAGACAGTTTGATATCATCACTTCCTACAAGGTGGGTAAAATTGTACTCAAAATCAAGAAATTTAAGTAAAGAATCCTTTACCCATTCGTTATCTGTTATCAAGCAAATTTTCACAGTTTTAAAAGAC
>JBEROH010000036.1:0-3297 GCA_041234785.1 Candidatus Actinomarina sp.
CAGAAAGTTTATTGGGATTTACAAGCTCGATTACATTATTAGTTTTATCCCAATCTTCATCTCTTACTACCAATAGAATAGAGTCCACCTTATCAGAATTATCGAGGGTTTCTAACGCCCAAGACAAGGCTGGCTTACCGCCAATTGGAAAGTAGACTTTATTTTCCTCATTGTTAAATCTATCGCTAGAACCGCCTGCTAAGAGAATTGAATGGACTTTCAACTTATAATGTCCTTGATAGTGGTTCTTATTTCATCAGCATTTTTTTGTGACAATATGGTCTCTTTAACATTTGCTTTATTAATTTTTGAATGTGTATTTAAAATTTCGAATACAAAAGGAGCGGCTGATGGGGCCATGCTAAATGTCTTTAAACCAAGTACGTATAATGCAAATGCTGCAACTGGATCTGAAGACATTTCTCCACAAACTGAAACTTCAATATTATTTTTATCAGAGCAATCAATTACTTTTGATATAGCTCTAAGCACAGCCGGATGAAGGGGGTCTTGGTAATAACCTAAATTACTATTACCACGATCTGCAGCCATAATGTACTGCGTTAAATCATTTGTGCCTATAGATATAAAATCAACAATTTCTGAAAACTTGTCAGCAATAAATGCAGATGCTGGTGTTTCAACCATAATTCCCATAGGTGGAGCTTCAACATTAAGTTCTTTGGCTATTTTAGTAACGAATGCTTTTGCTTCTATAAAGTCTTCTATTGTGGAAATCATAGGAAACATAATTTTTATTCTTTCTAATGATTCAGAAGTTAAAATTGACTTTACTTGAGAATCAAATAAGTCTAGATTTTCTAGAGATAACCTGATGCCCCTTACACCAAGAAATGGATTTTCCTCTACAGGTAAATTAAGATAGTCTACTTGTTTATCGCCTCCTATATCAAGAGTTCTGTAAACAATAGTTCCAGTAAATTTTTGAGTTATCTCTTTGAGAACGCTGCTTTGTTGTTCAAGTGTTGGTTTGGTTGAGTTGTCAAGATATATGAATTCTGACCTAAATAAGCCTATAGAGTTTAAAAATGGATGATTAAATGCATCAATTTCTTCTAACGATCCGATATTGACTCTAAACTCAACTCCAAGATTTTTATATTTTTTTTCAGTGAAATTTTGAATTAAATTCTCAATCTTACTTTGTTTTTGCTCCAAAGCAGAAATCTGACTATCACTTGGTGAAACAACAATATCTCCTGTGCTACCATCAATTGTCATCGACTCACCATTAGAAATTTTATCTAATTGTTCTTTAACACCAATCACACATGGAATGCCCAAATTTTTTGCGACTATAACAGCATGTGAAGTAAGTCCGCCTTCTTTTAATATAATTCCACAAACTTTGCTCAAATCCATTGATGATGTGTCTGCTGGTGTTAAGTCTTTAGCAATTAAAATCGTATTGTCGCTTAATGAGATTTCCTTTTCGATATTTTGCATATTGAAAACTAGATGTTTTCCAACAGAAATTATATCTTCAGCTCGTTGCTTGAAATATTCATCCTCCATAGATTCAAATATTTTTGCTGTAGATGTAAAAACTTCATAAACCTCCGATATTGATGAGTCTAGATTTTGATTAAGTTGATCTAGTATTTCTGGATCTTGAAGAATTAATATATAGGCATCTAAGATATCAGCTTCATCATTTCTATCTTTTGAGCGAAAATCATTAATTTGAAAATTAAATTTATCAATCAATTGCTTGCTGGCTTCACTATGGGAAATAACTGCTTGTTTATCGAAATCTATTTCGTTCTCATAAACAAATGATGAACCTATTGCAACACCTAATGAGGCACCTAAACCCTTAACATTTGTCATATTTACATCAAACCTTATTCAAAAATTTTCTTTAATAATTTCTTATTACTCAAAAATATTATTACTTTAATTTATATGCAAATTTTAGTGCTTGAGATTAATACTTCTATTACTTTGTTTAATTTAAGTGGTCAAGAAGGATCCCTTAAATTTGAAAACTTAGGAGAATTTGAAGATTCAAATCAATTAAATTTTAATGATGATACAGAGTGTGTGATAATAGATGGAACAGCACCTGAAGAACCAAAACTTTCTATGTTGCTTAGCAACTTAATTAGCTCAGACTACAAAATAACCACTAATAATGTAACTAATGCAATTAAAAAAATAAACACAGACGGCCAAATAGTTGAACACCTTAATAGAGATGAGTATATAAGATTATCTACCCCATCAAAAGCAACCATTGGAATGATTAAGTCTTACTTCGATAAATATGCTGTGTGGAGCTTTAATAAATTCATGGCTTTTAATAGTTCTTACTATGACCAATATAAAGCACTTGAGCCTGAAGTCTATTTGGAATCTAAATAGACCTGAGCTATTCCAGCAATAATAACTAAACTAAAGCCAAAATACTGAAAACCTTTTAATGATTCGTTTAAAATCAAAGCGCCAATAATCACTCCCGTGACTGGTTCCAAATAGGTTATTGTCCCAATTGACAATGGTGTAATAATTTTTACTACATACCAATAAGTGGCTAAACCTACTCCTGTTAAAAAGAATCCCAAAAATAGACTCACCATTAAATTTTCTAACATCCAACCAAATCCAGAAACTGTAAATGGAGATAAGCACACTGCTGCAAAAATTACCTGTATAAATGCAACGTTTAAACCGCCATATTCTTTTGACTTTTCTGATCCATAAATAATGAGAATTGCAAGAGTTATTGCGCTAATAATCCCGTAAAGAACTCCCATTGGTGAGGCAATAGTTGAAATGTCTAGAAGAAAAAATAAACCAAAGAATCCAGTTAAAATTATTAAAATTTGAACTCTTCCAACCTTTTGACCTCTTAATATTTCAAGCAATATTACAAAAATTGGATAAGAAAACACAAGTCCAATTCCAACTGCAACACTATTGAGTTCTATGGACTTAAACATAGTTGACCAATGAATTGCTAATAAAGGTCCTAAAACAAAACCAGAATTGAATAATTTCCTAGTAATACCTCTCTGCTTGAGAACAAACAACAAGAGAAAAATTGACCCTAAAAATGTTCTAATACCTACAAGTGAGAGTGGACTAATATCTGATGTTCTGATAATTAGAGGAATTGTACCCCAAGAAATAGCTAAAAGACTTATTAAAAAATAGGCCCTAAGTTTTAGATTCAAACTTACTGCTGTTCTTGTTTTGAGTAATTACTAAATTGTGTAAATTCTTTACTGAAGAACAGTTCAACTTTTCCAGTTTGTCCAGATCTATTTTTAACAA
>JBEROH010000008.1:0-25442 GCA_041234785.1 Candidatus Actinomarina sp.
TTGTATTCATACCCAGCTCTCTAGAACTGGCACCAATTGGAAAGTTGGGCGGAGTAAGGGTGTTCCAATTTAGTTGTCTAGAGAGCTGGCTATGAACCTATCCTTTCACTTCATTAATATTTGCAAAAGCTTGGTCGGCTTCATTCTGTATTTTTTTCCAGTTTCTTGTGGACCATACTTCTACTACATTCCCAGATCCAGTTACTGTTACTTCATCATTGATATCTATACCACTATAATTTCTCAAATTTTCTGGAATTGGAATTCTTCCTGCTGTATCGATTTTTACATCTATAGCACCACTAAAGAGTGCTCTCCTTAGTTGTCTAGAGATACGATCTGTTGAAGGAAGTGAAGCCATTTTTGATGCTTCTTGTTGCCAATTTTCAATAGTAAGTATTTGAAGACAGTTGTCTTGCCCCTTGGTGACTACACAGCCCTGTTGAAGCTCTTCTCTGAACTTTGAAGGTATAACTACTCTACCTTTTGAGTCCATAGTATGTTGAAACTCACCAAGGAACACTTTATCCGCCTTTCGTGCCTTGAACCACTTTCAACCATTATATGACACAATATGCCACTGTGCAACACTTTTTTAAAAAAATTTTTAAGCTGAAATTAAAAATTCTTTCCAATCTGGATCTGGATTATTTCCAGTAATAGTTTTAATCCAAAAATTTTGTTTAGGGTTAGAAGGGCATTTTTTTAATTTTAAAATTGTATTTTGAAGAAGTTTGTCAGCCTTTAACAAATTACATTTTTTACAACAAGCAACTACATTTGACCATTCATGTAATCCCCCTTTAGACTTTGGAATTATATGATCAATAGATTCTGCTGGTGAATTACAATATTGACAAGTGTATAAATCTCTTATAAAAATATTTTCCCTGTTAAGAGCAACTCTTCTTATGTATGGTGCTTTAACAAAATAAGTTAAAATAGCTACTTTTGGTATTTTAACTTTTATTGATTCAGAATTGAATATAAAGTTTGAGTTTTTTATAGAATTAATTTTTTTATTATGCAATAGTGTTACTGCTCTTTTGAATGAAACTACAGACAGTGGTTGAAAAGTTGAATTTAAAATTAATGTTCTTTGGCTATCAATATTCACAATTAAAGTATTCGGATTGAAATTTATGCTTGAAGTTTTTGACTAAGAACATCTTCTTCTACTTTAGTCAATAAATTTAAAAATCTTTCTTTATCAAGTTCAAACTTTGAAACATCTTCTTTAACTTCTTGTGTAATACTATCTATAGTGTCAAAAAATGTAAGCTGCCCATTTTTTAAAGCATCAAATACTTTGTCATCTTCTACTGAATAAATTGATTGTCCGTCTGAACTAAGCTTAACCTCGGACAATTGTTTTGTAAGATTACCGTTCTTACTTAAGTATTTCCATGCTCTTCTTACTCTTTGAATACTCATTCCATTGTCTAATAATGTTTTTATGACTCTTAAGGATACTATATCTCTAAAAGAGTAAAACTTTGGAACACCTGGTTTTCCGTTAGAAGACTGTATTGTTGGAGATACTAGATTTACCTTATCCCAGTAACGTAACTGATGTGAAGTACAACCAGAAAGATAGCACGCCTGCTTTGATGTAAAAGCATCTTTCTTCAAAACCTTACTCCTAAAAAATTGATGTATTTTTAATTTAATTGTTTTTTTTAATTTTGTCTAGAGGTATCTTTATTTCTAAGGACCCTTACTACTTGTTTAAAGTTCCAATCTTTAACATTTTCAGCTTTTAAAAGAGCACGTGTATTGTAAACAAATACATAGCCTGAAACTGCCATGGTTGAGAATCCTAATACTGCTATAACTGGTTCGATAATGTATGTGCTAAACATAACAAATAAACCAAAAATAAAAATAAAAAAAGATAACACCGCACGACTCCTTGTAAATTTTGAAAGAGTTGAATCTTCTACAGTTTTTGCTAATTCAGGATCTTGTTTGAGCAAACCTTCTTCTATTTGTTTTAATATTTCTTGTTCTTTTTTGTTTAAACCCATAGTGTAAATTTTACTCGTAAACTGAGTTATTCTAAATTTATGAGTAATTTATTTTTAAGACATGGAGAGGTCAATAATTTAAAAAATATTCAATACGCTGATATTCCTGGTTATAGTTTAAACGAAAAGGGGAAATCTCAAGCACACGGTGCAGCTAAAAAAATTCAAAATCAATTCGAAATAAAAAAAATAATTTCCTCCCCCCTCTTGAGAGCAAGACAAACAGCAGAAATTGTATCAAATTTGCTTAAAGTAAAAGTTATTTATTCAAAAAATTTATCTGAATGGTGTGGATCAATGAATTGGATTGGCAAGACTATAGATGAAATAGTAAAAACAAAAGAATACAAAATATACAAAAATAATCCTCAAAATATTCTTAATCCTGTCGAACCTCTTGTTAACGTTTATGAAAGAGTGTTAAACGAATATGTTAATAATCAAAACACTCTATTTGTTTCCCATCAAGACACGATACGATCATTCACTTATTTCTTTACAGTAGATGATGATTTTACTAAATTTCGCCCTAAGCATTGTGAAATCCAATCAATAAATAATTCAAAAATTGTTTCATACTAAGTGGGACATTGTTAGTACTTTATGAAACTCGAATAATAAATAAATATAATAAATAAAGACTCAATCCAAAAGAAACTACAAATCCAACGCTACCAACAACAGGTTCAAAAATTTTAAAAAGTTTAGATTTAAATTTATAAAGATATATTTCAACAAGTTTTCTACTTAAAACAACTGAAAAAACGCCCGTAAAAAAAATATATACGAAGCTTAAAAGTGTAATCCATGGACTTGGAAAATACATAATAAGGTAAAGTTAATATAAATATGAAATTTAGCAATAAAACAAAATTTATTATTTATCTAGTTGTAATATCCCTTTCTGTAAATATTGGTTATCAAATTGGCAATACATTTTGTACACTTCTTCAAAATACAAATTGTTTGTTGAACAATTTTTTTTACATTGTTGGAATCACAATAGTTACCATTTTAGGAGTTGTTGTATTAATAAATTTAGCTGAAAAATCAATTACTGAATGGAATCAAAATTTAGAAGAAGAATAAATTATTTTTTCAGCTATTAAACCTAAATCTTCTAGTTCAATGTCTTTATGGAAAACAAACCTAACTGAAGACTCATTTATTAAACCTGCTTTAATATTATTTCTATTTAGTTCAACTAAAAATGTTTCTGCGTCTTGTTGTTTAAAAAATTGAAAAAATATCATATTTGTATTTTTATACACAATATTTTTAATTTTTTTGTTCTTAACATCAAGAAGTAAATTTTCATAAACGTTATTAGCTTTTGTATGGTCAGCTAGAATATCTTCTCTTCTGTCAAGTGCCATCTTTGCCATTGAAGCAATTACACCAACTTGTCTCATCCCTCCACCAAGAATTTTTCTAAACTCTCTCGCCTGTGATATAAAATCATTTGAACCTAATAACATTGACCCTATTGGTGCAGAGAGAGCTTTAGAAAAACAAAAAGTTAGACTATCACAATAACTTCCGAAGTTATAGTTCTGATTATCTTGTAAAATCGCATGCCAGATTCTTGCTCCATCAATGTGAAATTTTAAAGAATTAGATGTGGTAAATTCTCTTAATAATTTAATATTTTTTTTCGAAACTATTGAACCACCAGATGCAAGGTGAGTATTTTCTATTGTCAATGTTTTAATGATAGGTTTATGAACTTTAGATTTTTGCAATATTTTTTCTAAATTACTTAATTCAATTTCACCGTCAACATGTTCAATATCTCTAAATTGAACTCTTGAAAGAAACGCTGCCGCACCGTGTTCATAATTCTTAATATGAGAATCATAAGGAGTTATGACTTCTGTACCAGGCTTATTATGAATTAATAGTGAAATTTGATTGCCCATTAGACCAGAAGTAACAAAAAGACCTTTTTCAAAATTTAATAGTTTTGCGCATTGGTCTTCTAATTGATTAACTGTTGGGTCTTCTTTATACTCATCATCACCCAGCTCTGCATTCAGAGCTGTTTTGAGTATATCTTTAGAAGGTTTAGTTACAGTATCAGATCTTAAGTCGAACATAATTAATTAATTTACTATTAATTTAATAGATTTGTAATTATTTTCGTATTTTTAATTTTTACTAAAAATTTTGATTTAAAGTATTTAAAAATATTCCAGGATCAGAATCTCTAATTAAAATAATTTTTTCATAATTATTATTTAAATTTTCATCTATATATCGAGAAACACACCTACTTAACAATCCAAGGGGTTCTTTAATTGAACTATATATATTAATTTTTTCTTCAAATTGTAATTCTGTTCCAAACCATTGATTTAAACCAAGTGAATATTTCTTAGCTAAAGAATGTATGTTACTAGAGTTACCCCCTAAAAAAAGGTTCCTTTGATTAATTCCAAATGAGTAGTTACTTAAAAGAGTAGACAAAATCTCTTCAATGTTATTTGAAAATTTCATTTGATTTGATTTGTATTTATTATCACCAATACCAAGTCCTAATTTAAATTTTTCTATTTCTAATAAAGGATATATAAAATTTTCAAACAAGTTTTTCAAACTTCTTGAATTTACATTTAAAACACAGGTACCTATGTTAATTTGAGAACCTACTAACTCAAAAAGTTTAAATACATCCTCCGTAATTTTATAAATCGGTAATTTTGAATCTAAAGGGTTTACTGGATGATCATAAAAATAAATAGTACTTATATCTTTATTTTTAATCATGTTAATTTTTTCAAGAATATCAGCTTCAAAAAATGTTCCGGGTAAGAGAATAGAATTATTTTGTTTCATTAAATGCTAAAGCTGCTGCACCAATAATACCTGAATCACCTTTTTGTAATGAAATTTCTATTTTAGGAAAAATACGAGAAGGAAATTTGAATCTAGAGTTAATATCCTTGTCAATTAATTTAATTAAACTATAAGGACTTGAAGACATTGCTCCACCTAAAACAAATATTTCATTATCAAATATTTCAAATAAGCTAACCAAGCCATTTGATATATTTTGGATAATTATGTTTATTTCATCTAATTGCAAAGATGTAAATTTTATGGAGTCATCAAATAATATGGAACCAACATTTTCAATTTTAAATCTTTGTGCCAGTTCAGAATTTGGTTCTAAATCAGATAATTCTTGACACTTGTTTGTCCAAACTGTAGCTGCTGTTGAAGCTTCAAAACAACCATTTTTACCACAATTGCAAAGTATTGAATTATCAATGGATGTTAATATATGACCTATTTCTCCTGCGCTCCCCGAACCTTGAAGAAGTTTTTTATTTGCTATAATACCCCCACCAATTCCAGTACCAAAAGTTAACATTATTAAATTTGAAAACTGATCACGATAATATTGAAAATATTCACTGAAGGCTGAAACATTTCCGTCGTTATCGAGATAAAGATTGTAACTATTAAAATTCATTAATTTTTTAAAATCTATAGAGAATTGTATATTTGTACCAAACAAAAATTTTTTTTCTAATTTATTAATAAATCCCGGCATAGCGATTGACACTGTTTCAAACTTATTTTCATTTTGAACAATTATTTTGGAAAATTCATTTATAAAATCTGATTCATTTTTTGGTGTATTAAATTTATGATTTTCAAGAATTGATAAATCTTGATTTACTAAACCATATTTTACATAAGTTCCGCCAACATCAAAAGCAAGACAATTCATATATAAAAAGATGATAATTCTAAATATCTATTAGTTGCCCTAAAATATCCTACATTTATACACTTAGTATTCTCTATGATCCAAGATGTTGCTTTTGGTTGATGTACGTCACCAAATAATGAAAATTGTGGTTTATTTTCAATTATAAAGTTTTTGAGACTTTTCCATCCTTGTTCAGCTTTATTAGTTATAACATCAGTAACTAATTCTTCTACAAATGGTGGGGCATGAGTGCAAATTATATCTGAGTCTTTTAATACATTAAGTTTATATTCAAATTCAGATTCTTGAATTTCTCCTCTTGCCATAATTGGAGTTGGCACTCCTCCACCAGCAAAACCTATATTAATGTTGTTATAAGGCACCATCAATCCATCTACATTTAAAATTCTATTACTTAGATAGTTTTCAATTATATTTGAATCATCAACATTGCCAGGTATCAACCAGACTTCGTAATCACTTAAGCTTTTAAAAACTAACTCATATTGCCTAGCAAGTGCATCCTGCATTTTTTTACTAACTTCCTCTGGATTCTCTAAATAAAGTGTTTTCCATAACTTTTTTCTTTCATTAAATTTATGATTTTTTCTAAATTCGATTAGTTTTTCAACATTGTTTTTTCCAAATACATCATTAGCAATACCTTCACCATTTCTGTAATCTATCCAATTAATTAAATCTCCTAAAATTACAACTGGACCTTTATTTTTTGGCAAAGTTGAAAGAAAATTTATTTGAAAATGTATGTCTGAAACAAATATCATTTAGCTACTTTGTAACAGCACCTTTGTCAGAACCACCAACAAGTTTTGAATATTTATGTAATACCCCTGAATTATATCTAGGTGGTTGAAGAACTAAACTTTTAAGTCTTTCTTTGGCTTCATCTTCAGATATTTCAAGATTTAAAGTTCTTTCGGATATATTTAAGGTTATGATATCTCCATTTCTGCAAATAGAGATCGGACCTTTGTCAAAACTTTCTGGAGCTACATGACCAATACATAATCCTGTTGTACCACCAGAAAATCTTCCATCTGTTATTAATAAGACATCTTTTCCTAAACCTGCTCCTTTGATTGCAGCAGTAATTTGGAGCATTTCTCTCATACCAGGTCCACCCTTTGGCCCTTCATTTCTAATAACCACTACTTGACCTTTTTTTATTGAATTTTTAAATAAAGCATCTAAAGCATCTTGCTCACTCTCAAAGACGTTCGCTGGTCCTGAAAAATTGTTTATTTCAATTCCAGCGGTTTTTACAACACTTCCCATTGTTGAAAGGCTTCCTTTTAGAACTACAATCCCACCCTCTTTTGAAATAGGATTGTTTGGAAAACTTATTACATTTTGATTTTTTGGTATTTTAATATCTTGAAGATTTTCACCAACGGTTTTTCCAGTTACAGTCAAACAATCTGGATTAAGTAAATCATTTTCTAATAAAATTTTTGAAACTATTGGCACTCCCCCAATTTTATCAAGATCTACCATGTGAAATTTTCCAAAAGGTTTCATGTCAGCAAGATGCGGAACCTTTCTACTTAAATCGTCAAACAAATTTAATTCAAGTTGTACATTACTTTCATATGCGATGGCTAAAAGATGTAATACAGCATTTGTACTTCCACCTAATGCAAGGACCGTAGTTATTGCATTTTTAAATGCATCCAAAGTCATAATGTCTCGTGGCTTTATATCATTTTTTAAGAGATAGTTTAATTGTATTCCAGAGTTTTTAGCTGCTTCACGCAATCTACTGTCTTCTGCTGGTATTGATGCAGTTCCTGGTAAACTCATTCCGATAGCCTCTCCTACAGAAGCCATGGTATTCGCTGTAAACATTCCTGCACAAGAACCAACACCTGGACATGCCGAACATTCTATTGCATATAATTCATCTTTTGTAATTAATCCTTTTTCATATGCTCCAATGCCTTCAAAGACATCAACAATAGAAATATCTTTTCCTTTATAGGTACCAGGTAAACTACTTCCACCATACAAAAAAATTGACGGTCTATTTATTCTTCCAGCAGCCATCAACATGCCTGGTAGAGACTTATCACACCCAGCAATTGTGACCATCCCGTCAAATCTTTCAGCATGCATTACTAATTCAACAGAATCTGCAATAACCTCTCTAGACACCAAGGAAGCTCTCATGCCTTCATGTCCCATAGAGATACCATCTGAAACTGCAATTGTTGAAAAAATTAAAGCAGCAGAATCTTTACCATTTACTCCCTCTTTAGCATATTTAGACAGTTCTGGACCTGTTAAATTACATGGTGTGACTTCATTGCCAGCAGAAACGACACCTACTTGAAATTTATTAAAATCCTCGTCTTGGAGCCCAACAGCTCTGAGCATTGCTCTTGCTGCAGATTTACTGGCACCTTGTGTAACATCATCAGATATTTTTTTCATAGACTAAGAATAGAATAAATAAATCACGAAATCATTCCTTTTAATTTTTCATACTCATCAATTATTTCTTGATTATTAAAATCGTATTTAATTATCAATTCCTTTACTGAAGAAAGGTTTGAAAGCCTCCAAAAACCCCACAGTAAATATTTTCTTAATTCAATATCTAACAGTAAATATGCATCTAAAAAAAAATTTAAAGTATTTTTGTTAGGATTATTCGCTAAAGCAATTATTGCATTACGTTTTAGATAGATTGGATTTCTTTTTGGAATGTAAAACCAATAAAACTTATTTAATAATTCATCATCATTAGAAAGAATTATTGATTCAAGGTTTATATTTTGTTTAGAGTTACTTATAGTTAACAAATTACGATCTTGTCCAGGTGGACAGGAAGTTAAGCAATCATCGCAACCATAAAATTTATTCCCAATTGCTATTCTTATATCATATGGGACAATTTCAGGTGACTGTAGCCAGTATGAAATACACTTTCTAGAATCTAAAACATATTCATTATTTAGTGCTCCTGTAGGGCAAGAAATCTGACATAAATTACAATTACCGCAAGAAAAGCTTCCTTGCTGAGTAGATTCAAAGATTTGATCTACGTAAATTGTCCCTAATAATTGCCAAGGGCCAGTAACCGGAGTTAACATCATCGTACTTTTACCTTGCCAACCTAATCCAGAATTTTCAAAAAACAATCTATCATAGTGGCTAGGACTATCGACAAAAGACGTAGAACGAAAATCATATTTTGAAAAAACCTCTTCAATTTCTGATATAAATTTTTTTAAAGGTAGGTAGTAATCTTGTTGTGCAAAACCTGCAATATGCCCATAGCCGGGTTTTGTAGTTGACGAAATTTTGATATTATTTTTATAACTTAAAGCTAAAACAATTGCAGTTTTAGACCAATTAAATTTATCTCCTAAACCAGAAAATTCTGGTTTTGAAAAAGTAAATTTCATACCAGCGTGAAATTGTTGTTTCTTGGAATCAGAAATTTTATCTCCTACAAATAAATTTGAAGGTAAGTTTACGACACCAAATTTAATATTTTTTGGAATGTCAATTGAATTTTCATTCAAAAAATTTATAAGATTTTTATCTTCCATTTTTTTTTGTATTAACTATAGTTATTCTAAATGAAAAATTTAATTGTACTCATTTTAGAAGTGGTGCTATTACTTAAATAGCGCTCATTTACTTATTGTGAGCGCCTCCCATAGGGGAGGTTTTTTTTTAGGTTTATATAAAAGGGATTATGAGTAAAGATTCTTTAACTGGAGCAGAGCTTGTTGTAAGAGCTTTGGAATATTTAAATGTAAGTACAGTATTTGGTGTACCAGGTGGAGCAATTCTGCCTGCTTACGATCCACTGTTTAGTAGTCCTATACGTCATATTTTGGCCCGGCATGAACAAGGTGCTGGTCATATGGCAGAAGGGTATGCTCAAGCTACAGGAGAATTGGGTGTAGTTATTGCGACCTCTGGACCTGGTGCCACAAACTTGATTACACCGCTTGCAAATGCATTAATGGACTCAACTCCTTTATTAGCGATCACAGGTCAGGTTGCTACAGAAGCAATTGGTAATGACGCATTTCAGGAAGCTTATACTGTAGGTCTTTCAATGCCAGCAACAAAACACAACTATTTAATTACAAGCGCTTCTGAAATACCTCAAGTGCTTAAAGAAGCTAAATTTATTGCTACAACAGGTAGACCAGGGCCAGTATTAGTAGACATCCCTAAAGACATATTAAATGAGAAAGCAGAGTGGATTGAGCCAGTAGAACCTGATCTTCCCGGATACAAACCGACGTTGGAACCAAATCCAAAAATGATTCAACAAGCAGTAAATCTAATGATAAATTCCAAAAGACCTATTCTTTATGTAGGTGGAGGACTTATTCACTCTAAAGCTAGCTTAGAGCTTTTCAAATTAGCAACAGAATACCAAATACCTGTCGTAACTACTCTCATGGGAAGAGGTGCATTTCCTGATGGTCATGAATTATGCTTAGAAATGCCTGGTATGCATGGCAACTATACAGCAACTACTTCAATTCAAAAATCTGATTTGCTAATAGCCATTGGAGTTAGGTTTGATGATAGAGTTACTGCTAATCCAAATTTCTTTGCACAAAATGCAAAAGTCATTCATGCTGATATAGACCCTGCAGAGATTGGAAAAGTTAGATTAGCTGAAGTTCCAATTGTTGGAGATGCTAAAAGTGTAATTAATGGCTTAATTGATAATTTAGGAGATACAAAGTTAAATACTTCAGATTGGATTAATGAATTAAATGATATGAAGTTAAAATTTCCACTTAGCTACGAGCAAGAAGAAAAAGGTTACTTAAAAGTACCTTATGTGTTAGAAGAGTTACAAAAAATAACTAAAAATGAGGCAATAGTAGTTTCAGGTGTAGGTCAACATCAAATGTGGATTTCTCAACATTGGAATTTTACAAAGCCAAATACTTGGCTTAATTCTGGAGGTTTAGGAACTATGGGATATGCTTTGCCTGCAGCAATTGGTGCTCAAGTAGCATATCCAAATAGATTAGTATTAGCACTTGATGGAGATGGGTGTTTTCAAATGACTTGTCAAGAATTTATTACTGCTTCAACAGAAAATATACCAATTAAAATTGTTATTTTTAATAATGGAAACCATGGGATGGTAAGGCAATGGCAAAAAATATTCTACAACAACAGATTTTCTGCTTCAGAACTTACTCACCACACTCCAGATTATGTGAAACTTGCTGAAGCAATGGGTGGTATTGGTTTAAGAATGATTGAAAAATCTGAAGTTAGTGATGTTTTTAATAAAATGTTAGAAATCAATGACAAACCTGTATTAGTAGACTGTGTTGTTGATCCGGATGACTTAGTTTTTCCAATGGTTCCTGCAGGTGGTAGTAACGATCATATAATATTAAAGAAGGATGATCTTAAAAATTTATGAGTGAAAGAATATTAAGTGTTTTAGTCGAAGATAAACCTGGTGTATTAGCAAGAGTTTCATCAACAATATCGAGACGTGGTTTTAATATCAATTCTCTTTCAGTAGGACCAACAAATATTGAAGGAAGGTCAAAAATGACTATAGTTACTGAACTAGAAAATGTAGAGCAAGTTAAAAAACAACTTAATAAATTGATAAATATTATAAAAATTGTTGAGTTAGATCCAGAAATGACCATTGAAACTGAAGTAATGCTTTTAAAAGTTTCAATAAATAAGGAAACCCAAACATCGGTAATTGAAAAAGCAAACTTATCAAACGCAAAATCTGTAGATGTTGGTGCAAATTATGCTGTTTTTGAACTTACTGGATCTTATAAAGAGTTAAATAAATTTGAAAACTTAATGAAGCCATTTGGAATAATAGAAATGGTACGAGGCGGTAGGATTGCACTGCAGTCAAACTTATAAGGAGAAATAAATGAACAATAAAATAACTTATGATGCAACGATTAACAAAGATTTCATAAAAAAATTAAAAATAGCTGTAATTGGTTTTGGGAGTCAAGGACATGCTCATGCATTAAATCTTCATGAGTCTGGAGTTGATGTTACAGTTGGATTAAGAGAGAACTCAGATTCATTTAACAGAGCTAAAGAATTTGGACTTAATGTTACCAATGTTAGTTCTGCCACCTCAGAATCAGAAGTAGTTATGCTTCTTCTTCCCGATCAATTAATGGCTGATATTTATCATTCAGAAATAGCGCCATATATGAAAGAAAAAAGTACCCTTCTGTTTGCACATGGATTTAATATTCACTTTAACGAAATTATACCTAGAGAAGATTTATCAGTTGCTATGATTGCACCAAAAGGTCCTGGACATTTATTAAGAAGAACTTATTCCGAAGGAAGTGGAATGCCATGTTTAGTTGCGGTTCATAAAGATGTTACTGGAAATACAGAGGAACTAGCCTTTTCATATGCATCTGCAATTGGGGGTGGTAGAGCAGGAATTTTAAAAACAACATTTAAAGAAGAAACAGAAACTGATTTATTTGGAGAACAAGTAGTTTTATGTGGTGGATTAACAGAACTTATAAAAAATGGTTTCGAGACACTTGTTGAAGCTGGGTATCAACCAGAAAGTGCATATTTTGAAACTCTTCACGAAGTTAAGCTAATAGTTGACCTAATGTACGAAGGTGGATTTGAATGGATGAGACATTCAATATCTGATACTGCTGAATACGGTGACTTTTCAAGAGGTTCAAGAATCATTACTAGTGATACCAAGTCCGAGATGAAAAAAGTTTTAGAAGAAATTCAGTCAGGAGCTTTTGCAAAAGAATGGATGGCACAGGCTAGAGAAGGCTCTCCATTTTTAAAACAAAAAAGAGAAGAATCATCACAACATCAAATAGAGAAAATTGGAAAAGATCTTAGAAATATGATGCCTTTTCTTAATGCTAAGGATATTAAAAAAGATCAATGATTAACGATAAATTAATTATTTTTGACACAACACTACGAGATGGGGAACAGAGTCCTGGGATCGCATTAACGCCTACTGAAAAATTATTAATTGCTCAACAACTTGAAAAATTAAAAGTTGATGTTATTGAAGCTGGCTTTGCAGCATCTTCTCATGGTGACTGGGAAGGTGTAAATCTAATTGCAAAAAATATTAAAAATTCAACCATCGCATCTTTAGCAAGGTGTAATCCTGATGATATAGACCAAGCATGGGAAGCAATAAAGATAGCAAAAAATTCTAGAATTCATGTTTTTACTTCAACTTCTGAAATTCACATGGAACATATGTTAAGAAAATCAAAAGAAGAAGTATTAAAAGATGCTAGAGAATCAGTTCGATATGCAAAGAATTTATGTCATGATGTAGAATTTTCTGCACAAGATGCAACAAGAACAGATAAAGATTTTCTTATAGAAATTTTAAAAGTTGCCGTTGAAGAAGGTGCAACAACTATAAATGTTCCAGACACTGTTGGTTATGCAACGCCAATGGATTATTTAGAACTTCTAAGCTCAGTATATAAATTTGTAAAAGCAAGTAATGAGGAAGTCGTTATTTCGACACATTGCCATAACGATTTAGGACTTGCTGTTGCTAATTCTCTTACCGCTATTACAGCAGGTGCTAGACAGATAGAAGGTGCTATTAATGGAATTGGTGAAAGAGCTGGTAATACATCTACAGAAGAAATAATAATGGCAATAAAAACAAGACAGGATCAATTTGGTGTTGAAATTAAAGCCGACACAAAAGAAATATTCGAAACTTCTCGTTTAGTTTCAAAACTAACAGGTTACCCAGTTCAGTACAACAAAGCCGTTGTTGGAAAAAATGCATTTAGTCATGAATCTGGAATTCATCAACATGGATATCTTAGAAATGCTATGACTTATGAAATTATGTCCCCTGACTCAGTTGGTCAAGAAGCTAAAATTGTTTTAGGCAAACACTCTGGAAGAGCTGGTTTTAAAGACGCGTTAGATAAGTTAGATATCAAATTGGACGAGAGTTCTTTTAATAATAGTTTTGATACTTTTAAAAAAATAGCAGATAGAAAAGGTGAAATTGTTGAAAACGAACTGAGAGCAATAGTTGGTCAAGTTGAAAGCTCGAATGAAAAAGCTAAACTCATTTCAGTTGCAGTTAGTAGTAAAGACGAATTCGCATCTGCAAGCATTACGCTAAAAGTTCATGATAAAGAAATAACTGAAGAAGCAACTGGAGATGGAATGATTCATGCAGCTTTCACAGCTGTAAAGAAAATTTTAAATACTGAAGCTACATTAATAGATTATAGAGTGGAAAGTATTACAAAAGGTGCAGATGCAACTGCTGAAATTGTAACAATTATAAATGAAGGACACACGATGAAACAAGGTAGAGCTGTTTCAACTGATGTTGTTCAAGGGTCGATTGAATCTTTTTTGAATGCGTTAAATAAATGAAAAGAGAACTTAATATTTCAATCTTACCTGGAGATGGTACAGGTCCAGAAGTTATTAATGAGGCTATAAAAGTCTTAGAATTAACTTCTTCAAAGTTTGATATTGAATTTAATTTTTTTAATAATGACTTAGGTGGAGAACGATATTTAAAATCTCAAACTATGGTTACCGATAAAGATATTGAACAATTTAAAAATTCTGACGCTATATTACTTGGAGCGATTGGACATCCAGATGTAAAACCTGGTATTTTAGAACAAGGTATCCTTCTAAAATTACGTAAAGAGCTAGATCAATACATTAATTTAAGACCTGTTGTTTTATACCCTGGTGTTGAAACTCCTCTATCTAACAAATCTCCAGAAGATATTAATTTTGTTGTTGTAAGAGAAAATACTGAAGGTCTTTATGCAGGATCTGGTGGATTTATTCATTATGGAACGGAAAATGAAGTTGCTACTCAAGAGTCTATAAATACATATTTTGCCATTCATAGGTGTATTAAGTATGCATTTGATTATGCCAAAAATAGCAAAAGAAAGAAAGTTACCTTATGTGCAAAAACTAATGTACTTACTTTTGCCCATGATTTGTGGGAAAGAATTTTTTATGATGTTGCAAAAAGTTATCCTGAAATTCAAACTGATTATGGACACGTAGATGCAGTGTGTATGTGGATGGTTAAAAACCCTGAGTGGTTTGATGTGATTGTAACTGACAATATGTTTGGTGATATTATTACTGATCTTGGTGCAATGATTCAAGGAGGTATGGGAATTGCAGCGGGTGGAAATATAAATCCAAATGGAGTATCAATGTTTGAACCTATTGGAGGATCTACACCAAAGTATACAAACAAAAATGTTATTAATCCCCTTGCTTGCATTGGAGCAGCAGCAATGATGCTCAAAGAACTTGGAGAAGACAAATATTCAATAAGTATTGAAAATGCAATAATTAGTACAGCCCTTAAGCTTAATTCACTTTCTGCTGGAAAAATGGGGATGAGTACTACTGAAGTTGGTGATGAAGTGGTTAAATCTATTCTAGAAATTAATGAATAAACTAACTTATTTAGAAAAATTACTGCTTAAAAGAAAAGTTACAAGAAGTTATAAAAAATCAAGTTTTGATAAAAATAAACTAGCTAACATTGCAAAATACTCTATTAAAATTCCAACTGCTGGCTTCTCTAGAGGAATTGAAATTATTCAAATTAATGATTCTAATAAAATAAATGAAATTGCATATATTTTTAATGAGAAGAGTTTTAATAAAGACAAAAAGCTTCCCTGGATTTCAAATTCTATATCTTTGTTTTTTATCATTTTGAATGAAGAAGCTTATCACAAAAGATACTTATCACCTGATAAAACAAAAAGTGTTAACTCCAAAAATTGGGATGTACCATACTGGTATGTTGATTCAGGAGCAGCTGTAATGAATTGCATGCTTTTGATTGAAGAAGCAGGTTTATCTAGTGGGTTCATGGGCTTACATAATATAAAAAGAGAATTAATTCACAATCTTTTAAATATACCTGACGAATTGAAAATTATTGGACTAATATCTGCAGGTGAATCAAGTGGGGATAAAATCCAAAAAAAATTTTACAAAAAAATGAAATTGGTACATTATGAAACCTATAGCAAATAAAGAAATAACTTCACTAAATAATCCTGAGTATAAATTTTTAATTTCACTAAAAAAAAATAAAAATAGAAAAAGTTTAAAAAAATCAATAACAGAAGGTTTCAGAGAAAACATACAATTACTAAATTCAAATAACTCAATAGATACACTTTATATTTGTGAGGAATACTTTATAGGTGAAAACAATTTAAATTTAGTAGATCAATTTTTAGAAAAAAAAATAAGATTAGTTAGAGTTACATCAAATGTTTTTTCAAATATTTCTTATAGAGATCGTCCTGATGGATTCATATCAGTTTTTAATGTTAACAAATTACAGTTTCCAAATAATATTAATGGGCCAACTTTGATTCCTGATCAGATTGAAAAACCTGGGAATTTAGGAACTATGATTAGAACTGCTAAGTCCTTTGGAATAAATAATATTTTACTTTCTGATGAAATAACTGATATTTACAACCCTAATGTTATAAGGTCTTCAATAGGACATGTTTTTACAATGAATATAGTTAGTGGCAGCAATCAACAAATTATTAATCTTTTATTGAAAAATAATTATCAAATTTTACTTCTTGATCCAGATGGTGAAATACATTTAGAAAATTTTAAACCCAATCAAAATTTTGCTTTAGTAGTGGGAGCTGAACAATATGGTATTTCTAAAAATTGGTATGAAATTGAAAATACTTCACTTTATATAAGGTCTACGAATAACGTAGACTCGATTAATGCCTCTACTGCAGCTGCAATTGGAATGTGGGAGTTAACAAAATAAAAACCTTTCTATTTAATTCAATATTTTAAAACAATGAATGATAAAAAATATGATTTAAACAATATTTGCGTTCTAGACATTGAGACTACTGGTATAAATATATTTGAGTCAGAAATAATCGAGATATTTATTTTAAAAATTGAAAATAATTTAATAATTGATAGCTACTACTCACTATTTAAGCCCTCAAAACCTATACTCAATTCACGTATTCATGGAATTACAGATTCTGTTGTGGAGAATTCTCCTAAAATTTTGGAAAAGAAACATGAAATAATTAATTTTTTAGATGGATTTATTTTAGTTGGTCACAATATTGACAATTTTGACATTAAATTTTTAAATCATTTTTTAAATCATACTTTTAATAATTTAACTATTGACACTGTAAAACTTAGTAAAACTAAATTAGGGAAAAAACTAGAAAATCATAAATTATCAACAATTGCAAAATTTTATGGATTAGATGAACCAAAACATAATGCTAAAAATGATGTAATGGTTACATTTGAAATCTATAAAAAACTAATGTCAATAAAATGAAGGTACAATGGAAGAATTCTTTGAATGCCAAAACTTAACTTTGGGATATGGAAATCAGTTAGTAATAAATGGGCTAAGTGTATCATTAAAACTTACAGAAAGTTATGAGATTACTGGAAAAAATGGTTCTGGTAAATCAACATTATTAAATTGTATAAGTGATAACTTCTTAGGAAATTCTTTTAATTCAGAAATTCATAGAAGTAAAGTAACACTTAAGCAAATTAGTTCAACAACAACTCTTATTCCTAGACTAACGCTTATGGAGAATGTAGATTATTTCTTAAACTTTATAAATATAAATTCAAATGAAAAATTAAAAGTTTTAGAAAACTATCAGTTACTGAATTTTCAACATGAATATATTATTAATTTTTCTAATGGAATGATAAAAAGAAGTGAACTTGCAATTGTTGATTTAATGGATCCTCAAATTTTATGCATTGATGAACCATATATATATTTAGATTCTCAAGGTATAGAATTATTAAAAAAGTTAATAAATGAAAGAATATTAAGAAATAAAAGTAATGTATTAAGCAGTCAAATTAATACTGATTTGATCACTTCACGCTACAACAATATAGATTTAAATGTTTAAAAAATTTATAATAAAAAAAGAATTAATTTTAGAAAGAAGAAACAATACTTCACTATTTTTAATTACACCAACAATGATTGTTTTAATTACAGTATTTCCGATTTTGATTGAAAATAGGTTTAAAGTTCATAACGATTTATTTACAGTTGTTGAATTGATGTATTTAATTATTTTCTCTACACTTTTTTCAATAAGAAATCCACTTGATGAAACAATATTACAAAGAGAATTAAATTTTGCTTCAATAAAGGTTAGGGACTACTTTTTTAATAAAACATTATCGGAATTAATTATTTTTCTTCCACAATTATTATTAATGACATTCCTTTTTAAAATACTTACTAATACTTCCTTAACACCAAATATTTTATATTTTTTAGCTACTTTATTATTTTTTAGCCTCAACTCAATAATGATTAACTTATTCTTCCAATTCTTTACAGCTTTTAACAGTAGATTTGTTCAATTCACTCTTATTACGCCAATTTATATTGGATTGACAATTTTAATTGCCCCTATTTGGTTAGGGGTAAATCTTGAAGTTAGTAACATTTATTTAATTATGTATATAGGAATTACTTTAATAACTTACTCTTTTACAAATTTTTACTTGAGGGAGGTTTAAAATTATTTACTTATTAATTTTGATTTGGATTGGAGTTTCTGCTTTTGGACCTTATGATTTAACTCAAGGAATTTCCTCAAAATTACTTTATATTCATGTGCCTACAATTTGGATTGCATATCTTGGCTACACCCTAACATTTGTTTATTCAATTATTTATATAATCACTAAAAAACCAAAATATGACTCTATTGCATTTTCTAACGCCAAATCTGGAGTTATATTTACATCTGTAACACTTGCAGCAGGCTCTTTTTGGGGAAAACTAACTTGGGGTAGCTGGTGGGTATGGGGTGATGCACGATTAAATTTAACTGCGATTTTATTTCTCATTTATCTTGGATACTTAGCATCTAGACAATTTACTTTTGATTTATTAAAAACTGCCAAAAACTCCTCAATTATAGGAATATTCGGATTAATTCAAATTCCAATACTTCATTTTAGTGTTATTTGGTGGAGATCTGTGCACCAACAAGCCACAATACTAAGCCAAGAAACAGCTTCTTCTGGTGACATTCCTATGTCTTCAGATATATTTTGGACACTTATTATTTCCCTAATGTTAGCAACCGCTGTACACTTTTTCTTAGTTATTAAATTTAAAAAAACTAATGACTTTTCATGGAAGAATTATTTAAATCCTATATCAAGAGCTAAAATTTAATAAGTGTGAAAAAAAATATAACTATTGTCTTTATAGGCATAATATTGATAACTTATGCTAGCGTAAATCTCGCTTCTAAAAATACTATATATTACTTCACAACAAGTGAAATTACTACCCTAGACATAGAAAACGGTGAGAGAATAAAACTAGGTGGTTTTGTTGTAAAAAACACTATTGAAAAAAATGGAACCAGTACAAATTTTTCTATTACAGATGGAAATTTAGATGTTAGCGTCGTGTTTGAAGGATTTGTGCCAGATTTATTTCAAGAAAATATGGGTGTGATTCTTGATGGAAACTTTATTGATAATATTTTCTATTCTGATGATATGTTGGTTAAGCACGATAATGAGTATATTTCAAGCGAAGGTGAAATTTACGATGTAGAGACATATAAGGAATGATTTACAGTATTGGAATTGTTTTATCTTGGTCAAGTTTTCTAGTATTAATATTGCTTCTTTTATCAAATAGAAATTATTATATACAAATTTTTGTAAGGTTAAATTTATTCATTCATATCTTAATGTTTTTAATATTAGAAATTGGACTCTTTTTAGATGATTTTTCAATTTCATATATTGCTAATTATTCTGCTACTTCTACTCCACCCTTATACAAATTTGCTTCATTATGGGGTTCACTAGATGGATCTATTTTACTTTGGAACCTTTGTTTGAGCTCTTTTATGTTTTACTATATTAAAAATTTTAAAGATAGTAACTCAAATATAGATATCAAAATATTTTCTTTAATAGGATTATTTTTTGTTGGGTATACAATTTTTAGCTCTTCACCGTTTGCTGGATGTATTGAACTAGCTACAATCGGATGTCAAAATTCAACCCTACTGCCATTCCAAGAAACAATTGCTAGTGTTCAGGGTCGTGGCCCAAATCCATTACTTCAAAATCATCCATTAATGGCTATCCATCCACCAATGTTATACATAGGATATGTTGGAATGACTCTCCCCTTTGTTGTAGCAACTAGCCGTTTATTTAAAGGTGAGAGTAAAAATAATTGGATTGAAATTGCAGAAAAAACTACATATATACCTTGGCTATTTCTTACTATTGGTATCACTTTAGGTGCTGCTTGGTCATATGAAGTTCTTGGGTGGGGAGGGTATTGGGCTTGGGATCCAGTCGAAAATGTATCTTTTATTCCATGGTTGCTGGCAACAGCATTTCTCCACTCTTCAAAAATACAAAGATCACAAAATACTTTACTAAATTGGAATTATATATTAGTTGGACTAATGTTTCTTTCTACAATTTTTGGAACTTTTATTACAAGATCTGGAGTCCTAATTTCAGTACATGCCTTTTCAAATGGAAACATTGGAAGATATCTATTAATTGGAATATTTTTATTTAGTATCTTTTTTGTATATGTTGGATCAAGAAATATTGATTACTTTTCATCAAGTAAAAATATTGAAAACTGGTTTGGCAAATCAGGGTTTTTTGTATTTAATAATATTTTATTGTTTTCTTCTGCATTAGTTGTATTTATTGGTACAGTTTTTCCATTGTTTTATGAAACTCTTTACAATCGACAAATTACTGTAGGAAGAAATTATTATGATTTATTAGTAGGTCCTTTATTATTAATACTTTTAGTTTTGATGATATTTTCAGTAAAACTTTCGGTAAAAAATATCAATTTTAAGAAATGGTTTAATGAAAATACAATTATTTTAAATTTTTCATTTACATTTAGTGTCTTAATATTAATTTTTCTTAACAATTCTTACCCGCTAGTAATGACCGTTACAGTCTCATCAGTTTTAATATTTTTAATATTAAAAAACATGTTTCTTAAATACCGTTTAAATAAAAAAAATACAACTTATTGGGTTGGTCAAATTGCCCATCTTGGAATTGCAATATTATCAATAGGTATAATAATGAACATCACTCAAAGTTTTTCATTTGAAAAAGAAGTTAATTCATTTGATGAATTTAGTTTTGAAAATAAAAATTATATAGTCTATGATTTAGTAGAAGAAATAAGAGAAGAAAAAATTGTTATTAAACTTCCTATATCGAACAAAACTTCTACCAAGTATGCTTCTTTAAATATATATAAAAATAATAGTCAACAAGCAATTAGCTCACCTGCAATTTTTAGGTCATTTAATAAGGATATTTATATAACCTTAAAAGTAATCAGTGAAGACAGTTATAAATTAATAATCAGAAATAATTTTGGAGTTTTAATTATGTGGTTAGGATTGTTAGTTGTTTCATTCTCTTTTATTCCAAGGCTTAAAAAAAATGAAATCTAAATTAATTTCTTTAATTTTAATTATTTTTTTAATTTTGCTTCCCTTTTTATTACCCAGTAACGAATCAAGGTTTCAAAAATGGAGTCAGTCAATATTATGCCCAGTATGTCAAGGTGAGACTATTTTTGATTCGCCATCAGAATATGCTGACGATATGCGATTGATATTGGAAGATCAAATTAATAACAATCTAAGCGATGAAGAAATTTATAATTTTTGGGTTTCTAGGTATGGTGAAAAAATTATTACTAATCCCTTTGAAAAAAGTATAGAAATTGTTGCGATACCAGTTTTTATTGTTATCTTATTTATTTTTGTCTTTATAAGGAAATTGAATGTTAAAAAATAAATGGTTCATTTCATTTTTATTTATTTTAGTCTTTTCAGTCTTTCTATATATTAATTTAGAAAACTATACTTTAGAGAATACTAACTCAACTGATCTATCTACAGTATCTAATGCCGAAATGGAGAAAGTAATTAAGTTAAATCCAGATATATTTCCTATGAGAATGGCTCTTGCAAATAGATATTTTGAATCTTTTGAGTATTCTGATGCTTTAATACATTATATGTATATTGCTCAAAATTCAAATGAATCTGAAACTAAAAGTATAGCTTTAGCTCAAATTGGATGGATGGTTTTTGAATCTGGAGATGTGAATACTTCTTTGAACTATATAAATCAATCTCTAAGAATTATTCCTAATTCAATACTTGCTAAGTCTTACAAAGGCATAATCCTTATTCAGCAAGACGAAACTCGTATAGAAGGCATTAATTTACTTAAGAGCATTGTTTCAAATAACTCCTTACCGATTGAAGACCTTGAATTAATTAACCAAGTTTTACAATTTTATGAAAATTAAATTAATATTTTTTCTTTTGGTTTTTGTTACTTGTAGTAATGGAACCGTATTTAATGAAATAGAAATAGATAATGAAGTATTTGATGAGTTAATTAATTTAGATACAAGAGAAAAAATTTTAATTGATACTTCTAATTTAATTGTAATTAACTATTGGGCTTCTTGGTGTTTAGAATGTATTGAAGAGCATGAATTTTTAATTCAATTATCTAATACTAAGGGTTTTGAAAATAGAATATTTTTAGTTTTATTTCAAGACTCTAGGCAAAATGCTCTCACCTTTTTAAATAATTATGGAAGAGGTAATATTTCATATTTACTAGATCCCGATAGCAAATTGTCAATTAATTCTGGTGTTTTTGGAGTTCCTGAAACTCATATTATTCAAAATAATAAAATCATAAAAAAGTACATTGGACCTCTATCTATTACAAATTTACAGGAAATAATAATTTCTTATTCAAATGAGGGTGATTAAGAACTAATATTAAAGTTAGTGAAATGGATAATCGCGATTTATCGAGGAAAGTCCGGACTCCAAAGAGCAATAGAGCTGGGTAACTCCCAGGCAAGTAATTGACGGAAAGTGCAACAGAAAATATACCGCTTATGAAAATAAGTAAGGGTGAAAAGGTAGTGTAAGAGACTACCAGTAATTTAAGTAATTAAATTAGCTTGTAAACCCCTCTAGGAGCAATACTAAGAAACAATTAGCCTGCTCGGCAAACAATTGTGGGTAAGTAGCTAGATGCATTTGGTAACAAATGCACAAGATGGATGATTATCGACGTGAAAACGTTACAGAATCCGGCTTATAATTTCACTAGACTAGAGTGCCTCCTCGGAGGCACTCACCTAAATCTATTAATAAAGTAAAATCAATTAATGACTAAATTTTCATATTTTCTTGGTTCTGAGCAATGGCAACCTGAAGAATTAATTAAGCATGCTGCATTGGCAAAAGAAGCAGGATTTGATATGTTAACAATATCAGAACATTTTCATCCATGGGTTGATGACTACTCTGCATCAAATTTTACATGGTCTACTCTTGGTGCTCTTGCAAATAAGATACCGAGTCTTGACCTTGGAACCGGAGTGACAACGCCATTATGGAGAATGCATCCTGGTGTTGTAGCTCAAGCAGCAGCTACTGTTGATAGGTTAACGAACTCTACATTCCACCTAGGGGTTGGAACTGGTGAAAATATTAATGAAGGTCCCTTAGGTTATATTTTTCCAAAATACGAAGAACGAAAAGATAGACTAATTGAATCTCTAACAATTATAAGACGTTTACTAAATGGTGAAAAGTTAACTTTTAACGGAAAATATTACAAAACAGAAAAAGCAAAATTGTACACTCCCCCGTTAAAACATATACCAATCTGGCTTGCTGCAGGAGGTCCAAAATCTGCTCAGGTTGCTGCAGAATTTGCTGATGGATTAATGATAAGTGTAAAAGATCCAAAAGATTCTTATGAAAAAGTTATAGATCCTGCTAAAGAAAAAACTATGGAATTAAAAAAAGAAGATATGTCAGTACATACATATAGATGGACCATGTTTGCCGATAATGATGATGATGCATGGACAGCATTAAGATCATGGAGAGGATTAAGAGCACCAAGTAGATTACAACAAATAGATCCTGAAGCACTAAGAATTGAGGCTGATAGTTTTCCAAAAGAAGAAATAATGGGTAAATTTTCAAGGGCATCTACTATTGAAGATTTAGTAAATATTTACAGTCCTCTCGTAAACGAATTTGATTCTGACATTATTACAATTCAAATATCATCAATTAACCAAGAAGAGACAATATCACTGCTTGGTAAAGAGCTCTTACCAAAATTAAGAAAATAATTTGTTAACTTATCTCATTATTGGAAGTGTAGGTGGTTTACTTTCAGGTATTTTAGGTATAGGAGGAGGAGTTGTATTTGTACCTCTTTTAACTTATTTTACAAAATCTAATTTTAAAACCAATACTGGAGTATCTTCACTTGCTGTCGTACTTGTAGCAACTGCAAGTAGTATCACATATTTATTAAATGGTTTTAACGAAGGGGCTAATCTATTTTTAGAAATATTCATAATTATTTTAGGCGGAATACTTGGAGGTTATGTTGGTAGCAAACTTACTTCAAAGATAAATACAAAAATACTAAAGAAAATGTTTTCACTTCTACTAATTGCTTCAGCATATAGAATGATTTTCACTTCATCAGTAATTTCAGTATATGAAGATAATTTTTTCTTATTTTTTATTGTAGGATTTGTATCTGGAATAGCTTCTGGTCTCCTAGGTATAGGTGGAGGAATAATTAGGATTCCATTATTAATTTTTTTTGGTGGTTTTGAACAAATCGTTGCACAAGGAATTTCACTTATTACTACGGTCCCAACTGCATTTACCGCAGCTTTAACAAAAATTAGAGCAGATTCTCAACTTATAAAAATAGGTTTGACTGTAGGATTTTTTGGAGTTATTGGCTCAATAGTTGGAGCAAATTTAGTATTTAGCATTTCATCAGATATTTTAAATATAGTCTTTGGTGGATTTTTATTTTTAGTTGCGATTAATATGTTTTACTCTACTAAGTAAATTTTCCTTCTTTCAAAAAGTATTTTAAAGATTTAATATTTTTTATTTTAAAAATTAAATACACTCCACCTATTAAATTTAAAATCAATTTAACTGGAGTAGACATTTGAAACAATTCCTCAGATCTTATAAATAATGGATAAAGAAATATTTCTTGATTGAGCCATGTAAAACTTAAAATTAAGTAAAAAAAAGAACCGATTGTAAAAAGTAAGGCATTACTTCTAAATTGTGTATTTTTTTTTGTAAATATCATTAGTACAAACAATAATCCAATCGTTAAAAAAAGGCTATGGCCAATCGATATTGGGTTTTGAGTTACTTTAAATACAAATAAAAATTTATCTATTAAGACAGGGGAAAAACTTCCAATAATTACAAATCTTAAATCAGCTCTAAAATCTTTAAAAATATATCTAAATAAAAATACAGAGATACCTGATGTCCAAACAATCATAACTCGTCTAGTGCTTGGTTTGCTAGCTGATCAGCACGTTTATTGAATTCTCTTCTAACGTGGCTTATATTAATTTTTTCAATCTGATTTATTAACATAAGTGCTTTGTTATAGTATAGTTGAAGTTTTGTTGACTTAACTGTATATTCTAAATTTACTTGTTGAACAACTAATAATGAGTC